>CAYWSV010000109.1:0-9753 GCA_964460155.1 uncultured Oligoflexia bacterium
GAATTCATTTTAAAAAGAATACCCATAAGAGTGTATCCTAGTCCAACACCACATAAGCTTCACTGCCCCTGAGTCCTGTTCATCTAATCCAAAAAACACTTGGACGTGCAGATGTGGCAATCAAATGATGAAAATTTTGAAACTTGGAAAGGTCTGGCACTGATTGCACTCTCCATTAATCACCTCGTCCTTTGGCCACTGAGCGACCTCGCCTTTCTGCTGAAACTGACATACCAAAGCCTCGGATGGTGCACATTCGCTTCGCTCTATTTCGCAATAGCAGGAGTTCAATGGGGACGGAGGGTAAGCACACGAGCGGACTTTTGGCATTGGAATATCAGGCGTGCACGGCGACTAATTCTCTGGGTCTTTCTCTTCACGTTACTTTTCTGCACCGGCGTGCGATTTGGATGGTGGATGCCAGCACCGTGGCAGCGACACATCAATTGGCAACATGTCACAACCCCCTTTCTCGCTCTCTTTGGCGTGCGTTTACCTTGGCTGGTTGATGTCGTTTGGCTGCACTGCTGGCTCGGACTCTTTGCAGCTCTCATCTGGCGATGCCCAGGACTACGCAACAATTATCAATCGATCTTAGGAGCAAGTTTGTGCCTTTGGGTAATGAGTCAATTGAGCCTCTTTGAACTTGATTACATTCAAAAGGAAGCACCCTCATGGCACGCATGGACAAGTTGGCAATTCCTCTTCATCATCTCGGCAGTCAGCCAACAAAATGAATTTAGGCTACAGATTCCGAAATTCTTCACGTCATTCAAACCACGGCTTCTCATGATTTTAGCAGTCACTCTCTGTCTTCTGAAGAATTTTTCAAACATTTCAGAAATTCAGATTCTCACAAGCACACAGAAATTTTCTCCTCTGTTCGCAATCAATTCGCTTGTACTTATCTCTCTTCTATCTCTTACCGAAAAAGCAAGATTTCCCACTTTCATAAAAGAGCTGGGTCGATACAGTCTCCGAGGCTACGGCGTGCAGTGCGTATTAGTATACATAATAGGCAATACAACTTTTTTCGAAAACATAGGTCTTCTGTTCGAATTTTCGCTGCTAATAATGTGCTTGTCGGTGATCATTCTCTGCTCGTGGATAAGCAAGGGATGGAGAACGATATGAGAACAATGACCTTTAAGAAAAAGAAGACTTTCATCATTGTCGCATCTGCTGAAAGGTTTGCCGATCTTATTCGTTGGAGTGCAGCAGCACTCTCAAACAACCTTTCTCTCGTTCCAATTCAAAGCGAACAAGAAGCTCAAGCTCTACTAACTCAGAAAACAGATGCGCTTATCGTAATTGACCAGAACTATCAGTTATCTCGGGCTCAGGAGCACTTTCTCTGTACTGCGCTGGCACTCGGTATGAATTGGTGTCCCTTAAAATTATATGAAGGTTATTTGCGCGGATTCGCAGAGATAAATGATATCGATGATCTTCTTGATTGGACTCTAGCCATTGAAAGTAAAACAGAAAACGTATTTATAAAAACCTGCAAATGTCTTGCTCGTCGGCTCGTTGCGTTGATCTTTCTAATTATTCTCTCCCCACTGCTTGCACTCATTTCAGCTCTAATCCTCCTAACAAGCGGAAGACCAGTCATATACAAACAAACTCGCGTGGGTTTCAGAGGACAACACTTTAAGCTCTACAAATTTAGGACCATGAATCTCAATGCAGAATCAGGCGGACCCCAATGGTCGTCTGGAGAATCTGACCCGCGGACCTTTCCGCTTGGAGCATGGCTGCGCCGCACACATCTCGACGAGCTTCCCCAATTGTGGAACATCGTCAAAGGTGACCTCTGTTTTATTGGACCAAGGCCAGAGAGACCTGAATTTCATGCCATTCTTGAGAAGAGTATTCCCCACTTTGGCGCACGAACGCGCGTGAAACCAGGGATCACCGGATGGGCACAGCTTCTTGCGGGCTATGCAGCCTCCATCGAGGACTCGCGAAGAAAAGTTGAACACGACATATTCTTCATCAGAAATTCTTCGGGAAAAATGAGTTTCCTAATCGTTATTTGGACACTCTTAAAAATAACAAAGGAACTTATTGGGAGGGCTTTTAGGAAAGGATTCAGATCTAAACTGACAATTGAGCATTAACTGGGGACACCATATGCAGGTCGTGCACGTCTTCAACTCCGGTTCAATCAGTGGTCCTGAAACACTCGTTATTCCAGCCCTGAGAAACGCCTCTTGGCTGCGTGAAGTTTGGTCGCTTCACGAAGAGCGACTTGGACCGAAAACACCACTTGAAGATTTTTGCAAAATTCACCGTATCCCAGTTCGAAGCTTCAAAGTGAGGTCCCGGCTCGATTTGGATACAATTAGTTATATGAGGAGGTCACTCAACGAACTGAGTGAAGGGGCCATTATTCACAGCCACGATGCTAAAGCGAGCGTCTATTCTTGGCTGGCCCTCGGAAAGCCTCTCATTCAACGTCATTACAGTGTGGTCACCCATCATGGTTCAATTGCTCGCCCAGATAAGCTTGCCCGCCTGTATGAACGTATTTTCGTGCAGGGAGCTAAATATATCGCTGACTCAATTCTTTGTGTGAGCGAGGCTGACTGCCTGAACCTTCGCGTCAGAGGTGTTTCCACAAGAAAGCTCACGGTGCATAGGAATGGGATCAGCATACCGCCTTTACTCTGGCATGAACGCCGCTCAGTTCAACGAACAAACAGTCACCATTGGGCAATCCTCGGACGACTTTCAAAAGAAAAAAATCATGTCCGACTCATCGAGGTCCTGAAAACTCTTAGAAACACTTTAAACTCAGAGTGGAAAGTTGACATCGTTGGCGATGGTCCACTTAGAGCAGTGCTCGAAAGGATTGTTGTTCATGAAAACATGCAATCCAATGTTCATTTTATTGGTCAAGTGGATCACGCATGGAAGATTCTCGACAATTACGATTGCATTCTTAATTTTTCACACGGAGAAGGAATTCCTATTAGTTTAATTGAAGCCGGTTGGCGGACAACCCCTGTATTTGCAAGCGCGGTTGGCGGAATACCTGAGCTCTGTGGAACCCAAGGCGCTGAACTCTTTGACCTGACAAGATCCAATGAAGAAATCGCAAGGCAACTCTGGGATTTTTCAAATAACAAAATCAAGGCAAGGCAAGCCGCTGAATTCTTGAGTGAAAGAGTTAAAACAAATTACTCCCAGACGCACTGGTTAAATAACCTTGAGAACATATACAGACGTGTCCAAGGGGATCACTCATGAAGACAAATGAATTTGTCATTTTTTGTCTTCTTGCATCAATTATGAATCCGTCATTCGCCTTAGCTTCGAATGATAAGCAAACTATCAACGAAACCCTTGCACCGGGAAACATGCTCAGAATTTCTTCTCCGAATGACTCCTCTCTCAACACAAGCGTCGAACTCGACTGGACTGGCGAGGCATCGATTCCATTGTGCGGAAAGCTCAAACTCTCCGGTTTCACGCTCAATCAGGCAAGACAACTCCTTGAGTCATGCTTGAGCCCATTCTTCAAAGAAACTCCGGACGTCAATCTCGAATACATTTTACCAAAGCTTTATTCAATCCGAATTGGCACACGAAACGAAAAAAGGAATATTTATCGTGTACCCTATGGAATTTCAGTTCATTCGGTGCTTTCTAGCAACGGTTATTCATTTTCGGACTATGCTATTCTTCGTTTACTGTCGCCTCATGGACTAGATATTGTTCTTCCGGCAACTTCTCAGGAATGGACACGAGCATTTCAGTGGCGTGGTGGTGAGACAATTCTCCTTGAAAAAGAATTTCCGGAAAAAACAAACTACACAATTGATGTGCTTGGAGAAGTCAGAAAGCCCGGGAAATTTGATTATCGACCCTCACAAACAGTGATGTCTGTTCTACGCGAGGCACAGGGACCAACTCAGCTGTCAGCAGATGGAATGGTTCATGTTTATCGGGGCTCCACCGGTCAAAAGATAGAAACGACTTGGCAAGATACAACTCTGAAAATCGAGCCCGGTGACGCTCTGTACATCCCCCCCCAACGTGAGGGGATCGTTGAAAAGAGTATGCGCTATACAAACTCATTTCTCGCGATCATAAACACCATTTTTCTAATTCTTCTTGCAAGAAGAGGATGACGACATGCGATTTCTCCTAAGTACGACGCATGTCTTATTCTCAACGATCAGGAATCAAAAATTAGTTTTATTTTTAGCATTCACAATAATCTTTATCCCATCAATAATTGCAATAAATAGGATTCCAAAGAGGTATCAATCGAGTGCTCTTTTCAATTTTCATTCAGATTTTTCGAAGATCCCAGCAAGTTCGGAATTCTTCAGTGAGATTTATGACCCAAACGAAATACGAGCGGAAAAAGAGGCCATATTAGTTGGCGTGCTTTCAGATGATTTTCTGATTCACACGATGCAAAAGTATTTTGGGGAAGAATACGCCCAAAACGAGTGGAGGGTTCAAGGTCTGCGTAAGGACATCCGCTTCGTTCCTCTGAGTAGAACCACCTACCAACTCGTCGTTTCACAACAATCAGCATCAACAACTCAACGCATCGCATGGGATGTTCTGGAACGTCTGGAGGAGACTCTCAGGACAGAGCGGCTTGTGCGCATGCAGTCGGTCTACGCATCCATAAGTCAGCAACTTAACGAACTGACAATTGATGGAAATGATAAAGACGTTACTTTGCAGCTCGATGCAACTCGACTTCGGATAGAAACGGAAATACAAAAGCTCGAGCTCATGTATACTGCCGAACACCCACGCCTCTCACGCCTCAGACTCCAACTTCGCGAACTTGCAAGGGCACCCAGATACGACACGAATGATCCCCTTGGACGCGGACAGGTTGAGAATTGGTCTTCTTTACGCGGAATACTCTTGACTCGTCAGGCTCTCCTTCAGGTCGCCATCCGAATGGAAGAGACAGGACCGCTCTCACACATCAAACTCGTAAAAGAGCCAGACTTTCCGCAGTGGCCTGTGGCACCAAAGAAATCAATTCTTTATGTCTCAGCCAGCCTTACGGCACTCGCATTAAGCTTCGCTGTAGGAGCAATAATGAGTTTACTGAAGGATCTGCGCAGACTTTTTCCTGAGGCAATGGCTGCTTGGCATGATTTTCGCAAGGAGATGTCTCAACGAGGCGATAAAGCAAACACGAGCGACGAGCAATAAGTATGTGGCAGGAAGAGAAGTTTCTCCTCCGACTGACAGCAGACTCATCGCACTATCTTTTCTGCCTCTCCGCGGGTATTGCATTTTTTTTATTCAAAGAGATGCATCACTTTCCTGAGAGTACCGGAAACAAAACACCACTCTCAATTGCAATTGTTTTTCTTCTTGCACTTTGCTTTGCCTTCCGCGTTGAGGCAATTCTCTTTATCATTTCTGTCGTCTTTCTATTTTCAATTCTCACATCATTCACTTTCCCCATTTCTGCCGTGGGCTTAACAATTATTCTCTATGTTTGTCGTCCTTGGGAGGTCGTGGAGACAACAGATTGGTGGCAACAGCTTCCTCGCTGGTGCATCTGGATCTGGTTCATCTCGTGGATGAAAGAGTCAGTTAAGAGCAACAAGTGGCTTGGAGCGTCCCTTAAATTCACGAAAGGAATTGTTCTGATTCTATGTATGGCTGCATGGGCTTTATTTACGACCCTCTTTTCGGGCGATCCTTCAGCAAGCCTTCAATACTTTTTGGATACACTTTTTAGAGCCGTCATACTGGTCGTTATCATTCAACTCACCGTGCAAAATGCAGACCATGCACGTCGACTAAAGACTGCGTTTGGCGTGGGTATAATCACCCTGTCAATGTTCAGTCTTTGGAGATACTACGGTTACGACCAGCACGCGCCTCTCGACCTCATTCCCAAACAAGCCACCGACCTGCAAAGACGCCTTGAGGCTGTTGGGTCACTTGGCAACTCAAATGACATTGCGGCAGTCGTCATGATCGCATTGGGAATTCTTTGGCCTTCGCTCTTTTCAAAACACACATCTCTGCTAACTCGAGTGGCAGCCTTCGTAGTGATATGTCTCCTCATCAAAACCATCTTGGCCTCACAAAGCCGAGGCGCACTCATAGCAGCCGTTGCGCAATGTGGGATCTATTTTGTTTCAAGATCTCGATCACCGAAATTCTTAGGCGCGCTCTTGGTACTCTCTGTTGCAGTTCTTGCACCGCTTGCGAGTAAAGTCATGGGCAGACACACTGATGACCTTGATGCATCGACCGAAAGTCGAATGAACTACTACGTTACTGGTCTTCGAATGACAATTCAGAGTCCTATCTGGGGACAGGGTTTTGGCCGCTACCCATACGAGTTTGAAAACTTCTCTACTGCAACACTTCACGAATGGGGCCTGCGTACAGCACACTCAAGTTGGGTTCTTGTGGCATCGGAAACTGGACTTGTGGGGTTAATTTTCTTTGCATGGATTCATCTTCGAATGTTTCGCCAGTGCTGGTTTTTGAAACGAAGTGAACCTGGACTGCTTCTTGCAATGACAGGATATACGATAACAATACTTTTCCTCTCTCATTCATGGCTGATGTTTCCATGGATCTTATTCGCGCTCATTGAATTAAGAATGAAATTCGCCGACAAAGGAGATCTGAATGAAATCGAAGAACGACGTCATTCAAGAGACAAAAATTCTTTGGATTGTGCCGCGCATCCCTTGGCCCCCACGCTGCGGAGCTAGTCTTGCAAATAGCTCATTGATCCTGTCACTCACGAATCTGGGTTGGAAGGTGGAATTGCTCTGCGTAGGCGATCATGCTGAAGAGCATACACTGAAAGAGGCCCAGATTTGCCTCAATGTCACAAAAATAGATTCAATTCCACATAACTTTCTTCTGCGGAGAAGGCTCTTTCGTAATTTATTTTTGATGATTTTCCAGATTTTCAAAAGGCAGATTCCATTGACTGCTCTACCTTTTTCCATCGGAAGAGCAAAATCGGAAATAAGAAATAGAATATCAAGCACTGATGCACAGATTATCGTCTGGGATGGGCTACATCCTCTTGCGGCACTTTGGTCTCACCAAACACTTCAAGGTAGCCGTAAGGGGATTCAAATTTATAGAGCTCACAACGTCGAATCGGAACTTTGGAAACAATATACTCAGCAGACGAAGAGAATCACACGCCCCTATTTCACGCACCAATCGGAACTTATGAGAAAATTTGAGCAAGAATGCCTTAGCTTTGTGGATCTGACCCTACCAATGAGCGACTTAGATGGGCGAATCTTGAAGGAGTCATTTTCCCTGAACTACAGGGCTGAGACCATACCTGTTTCAATCCCAAATCAGTATCTGGCCAAACATAATTCAACACTCGAAGACAATTTGGATGTGAAGATTGACGATGGAACAACTCAACTCAGACTTCTATGGCTCGGTGGAATTGACTGGTGGCCAAACAATGAAGGCTTAAGATGGTTTTTGAACAACGTTTGGCCGAGCGTATCCACTCTACGAGCAGATATTCATCTCGACATCGTTGGCAAAAACACGGATATACTTAAAAATAAAGAGACTCATAATGCAACGTTTCACGGATTCGTTGATGACTACTCTGCGATATTTCGCAAAGCCGATCTCCTTATTGTACCTATCTTCTCTGGCTCAGGAGTCAGGATTAAGGCGATTGAAGCCATGAATCAAGGGCTTCCCTGCCTTGGTACCACCACCGGACTGTCGAGCTTGCCACATGAGGGGTGTTGGATTTCTGATCAGTCCTTCGAATGGATCTCACTGCTCAATAAACTCACCAAGGCGGCCTGCAAGAACAGAGGCCTCATTGCGAAAGAAAAAATTCATGACGCGCACAATCACAAAAAATCGAGTGTTAAATTGGAAAATCTAATTTTGGGCCTTCTTTCTACTGGTGTTCACCCTCAAGGCTAACATCTATGCCCCGATCTTTAAGTTCACTGGAAATATGCGATGCATAAATCTGTAATTCGTCAAAAACACGCGAAGCCTTCAATGGCTCAAGGACGAACGGGTCACAGATTTCAATGTGAACTCCTTTAATCTCAGATGGCAAGTAACAGCGCTTCAATGAAGCCCAACCGTATTCTTTGAGAATTTTAAAGAAATGGTTGTATTCCATGAGAAAGATGCAATCAGCAGAATCTATGTCGACTCGAGAGAGCGGCGTTGCCCTGTGGTGCCAATGGTCAATTCCATAGGCTTTGAAGATTCCGAAAAAGCGTTGAGGAACACCTTTGCAATTTTCAAGAAACCCGCGAGAATAAATTTTAAATTCTGCATTATCGAGCTGACTGCGAAGAAGCTTTTCAAAGAACGGACTTCTGCATCGATTCCCCATACAGACTACCAAAATCGACTTGGTTGCTCGCCTAGACAAAAGTTCCTTCAAAGCGGGCCGTCTCGCAAAACGAGCAAAAAGTGACCACAACAGATTGCGCAAGACACTCGTAACCATAGATATGAGATAACCAAAAATACGTTTAATAAATATAAGCAACTGAATGACTGATGGAATAAGATCATCGAAAACAACGTAGTCGAATCGTGTTCTAGGATTGATCAGACAAAGAAGCGTTCTTCTTAGAAAACAAATTGAACTCGAATAGGATAGTTCATTTTTCCACCACGAGCGAAAAACACTCAAAAGGTGCTGAAATTCTCCCGGATAAAGAGACGTACAAACGAACTCATTCTTCTTCATAACTGCTTTTTTGCTATCGTTCAGCACTCGTTCAGTAGGGGTGCGCGGGCTCTTTGAAAGAAAAAGATCTGCCCAGACAGGAACAAAAGGAATTCCAGCGTGCAGAGCGAGCGACATTGAGCCCCATGGACGGGCGTTAACCTCAACGATATGTAAATGGGGAGAGGTTGCATCGATTTTGCTACCACAGACTCGAAATTCGATCATTGCAAGGCCTGAAAACCCCGAATCCGAAAAGAGGCATTTTCCGATATTCAACAAATTCTCATCAAATTCGATTTTCCTGCGTGCCGAAATACCACCGTACCATGGAATTTCAGCCAGTCTTCTATGTGAGTGCCAGAGAATGACTTCCCCATGCCAAAGAAGGAAAAATGCACCACACCCGAACCCTTCAATGTATTCCTGAACAAGACAGGGTGCATTCAAAGAATCGAGCTCTGAGCGAATCGCGGCAAACTCTCTTTGGCCTTTGACGATCCAACTCCTTCCCTTTCTATAACGTGAACCACCACTGAACGAATTGTCAGTCCGAACCACAAGCGGCCATTTAAGGGACGACCCTAATTCAAAAGGCTGCTCGGGAAAAAGGACACATCCCGACGCTACAGGCAGCTGAGCATCAATCGCCCTCTGAAAAGTTGCTATCTTGCTGAGGCCCAGATCAAGAAGTAAATCAGAACCCATCAATATGGAGTTCTCTCCAAAAAATGACTTATTGCGAAACATGCGAACACATTGAATGGCAGCCTCACTCACGGGCAGAATAAGATCGGGACGACAAAGCTCGACACGCCGAAGTAGAGCGCCCTGAAATGCTTCCAAACCCGACCAAGGTGATGGTGATTGAGCATAACTGGTTATGTAACGACTCAAACGTGCGGGAACGAAAGCGCCACACCCGAGCCCATGCAATTCAAATCCAGCACGACCCAACGCTCGAACTGAAGCCAGCGCTGACGGACAATCCAAATCAGTGATGAGAACCTTATGAGGATTTGGCCGCTTCATGACAAATGACTCAA
>CAYWSV010000109.1:9763-11702 GCA_964460155.1 uncultured Oligoflexia bacterium
GGTCCAATACAAAAGCGGTGAACCGAAAAGGGGTTCTTCAGATGAACGTTCCAGCCGGGAATCGTTGTGAAGGCAGAAAAAACTGACCTCTCCTTCAAAAGCCGCCGACACACATCAGAAAAATCACGTTTCTGACCGTTTGGATATGCATAAAGCAATGGAAATACTTGCCTGAGTGTACCAATCGCATCCGTACTTTCGCCTATTTCTGAACACAAATCAGCAAAGTCGAGCTGAGTGTGAATTGCGTGTGAAGCTGAATGTGCACCAAAATGAAACTCACTCGATGAACGACCCTTCTCACACTGAGACCATTCAACCAGATTGAACACATCCTCTCTCAAATCGGCATCAACACCAACCTCTTGCGCAAGATCCAAAAGAAGAAGTTCAATTGCAGAGGGATGAAGTCGCTTTAAGAGACCCTGAATTTCTCGACTCGCAAGAACCTTGCTCTGATAAGTCGAGCTATCGAATCGGCGACCAAGAAAATGAAAAGAACGAAACGGGGTATTTCGAACGTAGGTGATGACTCTCGTGAACCAGAGATGCTGTTGGTTCAGAACACAACGCGTCGGCAAAAAAAGAGTCGCTCGCGCTCCAAATTCGCGCAAAATACTGCTGCCATAATCAATAACTGAAGCAAAGCCATCATCGAATGTGAGGGCTACGGATGGCCTCGAAAGACGGTTTTCCGCAACCTGAAGCAGTGCATGATCTAAGGGGACAAGACACCATCCAAGGTCATGCACCTTCATCAAATCAGAGCGAAAGCGGTCAATCTCAACAAAACAAAAATCATCAAGAACCTCAGTTCTACTCCTAACGAGTCCATGATAAGCAAAGACAACAAGAGGTGGTCTGCGAAAACGCTTAGAAGCGAACATGACGACTCTCCTCTAAAGCTTAAAGGGACTTCCAGCTCGGAATTTCCACACCAAGAAAATCAATCGACTTAAAAGGTTCGACAAAACAGCTGCAGCTACAACACCAATAGTGCCGAAAATTCGAAAGCAAAAGCCAACTGAAACAACTACAAGTGAAATCTGAAAAATGGAGAACAACAAAATTTCTCGACTCTTACCCTGAGCCCGAGACAGAATATCAACAGGAAGACAAGACGAGAGATTCTGCAGTGTGAATATCTTTAAAACTAATCCCGCGGACACGTATCGTTCATCGAATAAATAGATAATAATTATATCGGCAAAACCAAAAACCAGAACAGTAATCGGCAACGTCACACTTGCGACTTTGAACAACGCTCGCTTGAATATATCAATAGCATCATCGAAACGATTCTCCTGCAGTGCAAAGGCAATCTTCGAAATTGCACGCTGGTAAACACTTTGCTCAAAAAATCCAACGAATGGAATTGAAATACATCCTGCAGCAATGACAGCAAAATCGGCCACTGAAATCTGTTTGCTGAGATACAGACGATCAAATGAGCCGGCAAATGCCAGAATCGCAGCAGCGACAGACACTGGGCTGGCTGACCTCAAAACAGCCCCAAGTTCACCACATTGCGGAAGACCTGCCCGAATAAGACCATGCTTAAAATTAGAACTATACAAAACCAACAGACGAATCAGGAGAAACAACCATATAATCAAAAAAACAATCAAAGAGGATTTAAGAAAAATTGCAACCATGATTATCGAACAAAGCTTACCTACCTCAGTTACAGCAACAATAAATGCTGACTTAAGTCCGTGTCCTGCGAAATTAAGACTCTGCTCCAGAAAAAAAGCAGGTATCAGAAAAAAGATTGATGAACATAGGAGCACTGTCTTTTGCAGTGAATCTGCTTGAGCTGCAAAAGGAGACACAAAAAAAATAAAACCGGTGAATAGTAGAGAAAGAACGACGGTCAAATTAAATGCAATCGTGCCATGAGCTAAACCTCCGTCATCTCGCGCTCGCCAAAATGGTAATA
>CAYWSV010000110.1:0-11468 GCA_964460155.1 uncultured Oligoflexia bacterium
GGACCAAATTGCGTCTTCGACGCTCAGGACCAATTCGAACCACAAAGCCGCCTTCCAAAAGGCGATAACAAAGGACAATGCTACGACACCCGCAAGGCGCGTCCTGTCGCTCGACTCACTGAGGAAGCTGCCCGTGCATACGGAGGCTCTGCAAAAGACGTCCTGACGGTCGCGAATATCACCCACAAGGGCAAGTTCTTTGTCGGACACATTCCGCTGTCCAGTCTGAAATCTGCAATTTTTCACCTCGAATATTTTCCGGCCGTCGTTCCCGCAGGACATACGCAATTGCGCCTGCAATTCGATGAAAAATTGCCGGTAACACTTGTGTCTCAATCAAAAGCAGAACCCACGACAGTTGACCGCGTGACAGACTTGGTACTGAGCGTGGAAGCGTTGGGACAACCCGGGTTTAAATATGACCTCTTCAAAGGAATGGACGACCAGTTCGGTGCCGTTTATCGAATCACAAGTCTCGAAGAAAAATTTGACCACATGGTGCGCAAACAAAACCATCGCGTGGAACAATGGAAGCTTAATGCTTCCCAGAGCGAATTGCGCGCAATTCTTGAGAACTACGTCGCCAAGAGTGAACAACGTGGGCTGAACACCATGTATCATACGATCAAGGTTAATTGCACAAATGAAATCATGGCAGCTATAGACGAAGGAATGGATTACTCTCTGCGTGAAAAATTCGGCAAGTTTACAGCCAAGACAACTGACTTTTATCCGAATGTTATCCGAATTTCTCTTATCAAACGAGGCCTTTTACCCGTGGGCAAAGGTAACGACTTGGCTGAGTTGAAAGACGATCCTGTTGCGCAAAACTTCAAGTGAGAAGTTCATTTATATGAGACTGCGCATGTGGATGGTTTGGATTCAAGTTGAGGCATTTTTTAAATGAATCCAAGGCTAAGCCATGTTGCGCATTCTTTTTGTGCGCGAGTGCAAGGTTATAGTACACGCTCGCCTTCAGCTGGGGCGAATCGAGGTGTTCCACGGCTGAATGATAAAGAAGGACCGCATCCTGATAGCGATTCTGCGAGAGTGCATGAATCCCCGAGTTGTTAAGAAAGGATGCGCGTTCATGCTCGCTCAAGGGTTCCATAAACAAGCTCAATGCGGATGCAATTTCTTGTTCGGTGAGTGGACATTTTGCGAGACTCTCGCGTGCGTCTACCGACGTAGGATGAACATCAAGAGCTGCTAAATATTTCTTCTTGGCGTCGGTCACTTTTCCCTGCTGCATAAGCACATCACCCATCATGGTCAGTCGATCAGGATTGAAGGGTGAATTAATATTTGCAGCTTCAAGAAGTCGAATCGCCGTCTCTTTATCACCAATCTTTAATTGACAACGCGCAAGTAAATTCATTGCTCGAACATTTTGAGGTTCTAGCTGAAAAACCCTCTTAGAAATATCGAGTGCAAGATCAATTTGACCTCGGCGAAAACAAAGATTTCCATATTCAAGACGGACAATATTATCATGTGGAAAAGAGGTGAACGCCTCTTCCACTGCTCTGTCGAATTCTTCGCTTTTCTTACCATCATTCAACAAGCGAAGATTATGAACGAGTAATTGCGGTGCAGGACGATTTTCATCTTCTTTTTTAATCTCATGTAAACGCAAACCCAAATTGCTAATGGCTGAAGCGAGCTGAATAGCCTTGCGTATCCCGCAGTCGGCCACAAGAGATAAGACAGAGACAGATAACTCAGGAGCCAAAAGAATCCGCTTGCTCGCAGATGCAGTTTCATGTCGAGCCAAACGTTGATGAAAGACGGTGACCTGAGAAGGCTCAAAACTGCGGAGGTTGTGTATAATCATGTCAGGCTTGTTGTTGCCAATCGCTGTAATGCACTCTGCGGGGGAATTCACCGCAAATACAACAAACCCAGCACTCTCGGATGAACTTTTAAGCTGTGCTAAATCTTTTGCAGCACTCAGCAAAACAACTTTGTCTTTTGCTTTATTTGGCTGATTCATTGTCCACCATGAATTCAAAGAGAGGATTCTCCAAACGACGGTTCGGAGAATATGCACTCGACTTGAGGCAGGTCGAGAGCATAAAAATAACTAACTGATATAATTATTTTTATTTTAATATCTAACAACTCAAAACGGGCGACCTTCGTTTTGAATTTCTATGTTTGCTAAGTCCGGAAAGAAATAACGCAAGAAAGAAATCAGCTTCTACGACCGGAGCCTTGCTGACCGCGGGCAATGCGCCTGAGGAAATAATTTTGTCTCACAGTGAGTTCCGTGCGCTCGGCCTCGAAAGTCAGCAGTCTTGAGCGCGAAATACCGAGACCTATTCCAAGCACAAGTCCAAAAAATCCGGAAAACAGAATTAAACCGTAGAGAATTGGCATCACAATGGCTTGCGAGTCTGGAGACAATGCATTGGTGAACCATTCAGGCTTCGATGCATAGAGTTTTTTGACAACAAACTCCAAAACCGCGAATGGAGCTGCGAAAAGAACTGCCGAAGTTAAAGGATAAGTAAACAGCACCCAGCGTGCAGCCCTGCGCCACGACACGATTCGACGAAAGTGTTCGACGTAATTTTTCTTCATGTAGCGCCCAAATGCATTTTCGCGCGCAGATTTCGACCGGCTTCTTGAACTCGGCGCATTGCTGTTTCGGGGACGGTCGGCCGATGATTCTCGAGCTGCGCTGCGCTCTTCATAATTCCTTGCCACACTCTCTACCTTTCTCGCTCAGTTCAACACGTTTATCTTGTTGTTGGGCCGCAATCTCATCATGCTGGCCTGTCGGAAAATTTGGGCAAGTTGCCATAGCGTGCACGATTCACCCGCTCTTGCTCGATTGTTTGCTGATTGACAGTGTCGATTTTGCTCAACACAGCCTCGCTCAGCTGGCGCCACTCGCCTATGACCTCTCGCCAGCCGCGTGGGAACAACAAACGCAATTTCGCCAAGCGCCAATATCCAGGGAAATAATCCCCTCGTTCACTCGAAAGTAAGCCGAGAAATAAAATCAAAGGACCAGATAAAAATCCGGCAAGCAGAGCAAGTGAAGAATTGAAATTTGGCCAAATCAGCAACAAGAGCTTTTGCACTGTCAGTGTGCCCAGACAAATCCAAATCAAAAAGACGTAAAGACCGTGACCAATCTTCATGGTTGCAAGAACATCGCGGTCGCGTGTGCTAATGTCGGCTAAAAATCCAGCCAGTCGCTGCGGAATAAACCAGACAAAGAAGCTGAGGTATTCAACCGGAGCAGCAATCAGCCAGTAAAAAATTCCTTGGCTGACTATGAGCTTAAAGAAGGACCTTTTCCGCTCATGCGCTTCGCCCCAAATGATTTGCGAAGGAGTAATGTTCATAGCCAGCAACATGCGCCGCATCGTCTGAATACGGGCAAGAAAAACAGGATCGTTGTTAAATTCTGGCCTATATGTATCCACAAACAATCGGAACTCGCGGGCGCTTTGCGGCTGACGTCCGTAGGCAATTTCAAAAAGAAAAAGCCAGTTTCTTTTTTCATCCCAGCTTGAAAATTGAGCCAGTGCATCGAGAATCGACGTTTCGAGCGCAGCCATCAGATCTTCCACAGACGTCTCGCTGCTCGTCACAGCAATTGGCTCGCAATAATGAATCGCGATATCAGAGCGGTATTCATCTTTTTCGAAATAATCGATAGCAACTGGCTGCAGAACAACGCCAAAGTCGGCATTTTTCGAGTGGGCCATGGCCTGAAGCGCCATGCGTGCAATTCCAGTTTTCAATTTTTGAAGGTAAGGCAAATCGTGACTGACGCCCTCGGGAAAAATCAAAATACGGTCGCCCGAAAGAAGTGCGTCTGCCACAGCTTGAAAGGCTTCACTGTTCGCACTCGCCCGCCATTCTTTTTCGCTGACACCACGCTCGAGCGCCTGTTTGTGCGCCACGGCCTCTATCATCATGTCCTGAGTTCGGCGCACAGGAATGGCTTTTGCCAACTGAAGCAAGGGGCGCATCACTGGATGCGAAAAGAGGGTGTGCTTGGAAACCGGCCTCAGGGGGACCGGGGCGACGCCAAACATCAGTGCCGGATCCACGATTCCACTTTGGTGATTCGAAGCCCATAAAGCGCTGGGTCCGACGTAGGGTGTACCCGAAACGGAGATTCTTCGGAAAAATATGCGGCACACCATGTAGGCGAGGACTCTCAGCATGAAGACTCCGCAGTTTTGTTCTCCTCTGAATTTAACGTATTATGGGCCGTCGTAGCAGCCAAGCCGTCAAAGGCGCCCACTGTGTGGGTGATTCTGTTGCATCTTTTGAGGAGATTCGTCTTGCAGCACACAAAAACCTCCACCACCCTGCGCTGCACTTACGCCGGACAACAGCGAGAGTTCAGCGTTCCGCTGGAGTGTATCGTTCGCCAAACATCAGACACACCCCGCAGGGTGATTTTTGCCCTGCATGGATTCGGCGACAATGCGCGCAATTTCTCGGATCTAGCCTCAGAAATCACCCTCGCAGACACGTTGTGGGTCGTTCTTCAGGCTCCGGAAACCTTGCCTTTTCAAGCCGACGGAGCGCAATGGTACGAACTTTTCGGAAATCCGCATCCCCAACTTCGCTCCTCGTGCGAAAAAGTCAGAATCACCATCGAGACTGTGCAATCCCAACTCGGGCTCGAATGGTCGAAAATTCTTCTCTTTGGTTTTTCCCAAGGAGCTTTTGTCTCGCTTTATAGCGGACTCAGCTTTCCGCAAGATCTTGGCGGAGTCATCGCTCTCAGTGGTTATTTGGGACAATCTCATCGGCTCCAGCTGCCGCATCCAGCCCGACGCTCGCTGCCCATCTTTCTTGCTCATGGACTTAACGACCAAGTTGTTTTCCCTGCCCAACACTTTGAAACACTCGACATTCTCGGGCACCTTGGATTCACAAAGATCACCGCCAAAACCTATAAAGGGGTGGCACACGGACTCTGTGCAGAGGAGATCTACGACATCAGAACATTCATCGAGGGCATCTCTTGAGCCACAAACTCATTCCTGACGCAAAATCTATTAACCTGCGCACCGACGATTTATCCCAGCTTTCGGAAGTCGAACGTTCGCTTGCACTCGAGCAAGCGCGTTTGCAGCTGGAACAGCGTGCTCAGGGGGGAATGAATGCCTACCTTGTAAGTTTAGAGCTTATTGAAGATGACCCTCAGCAGATCCAAGAGAGTCTGGTTGAACTTGGTAGTCTTGTGCGTTCTCTGGGCGACGAACCGGTTGGCGTGACTGTTCAAAAGCGTTCGCGTGTCGTCCCTGCAACACTCATCGGCACAGGCAAAGCCGAAGAACTGCGCACAGCGGCGAAAGAACTGAAAATCGACTACGTGGTTTTTGATCAGGAACTTTCGCCATCGCAAGTGCGGAATCTTGAGCAAATCATCGAACGCCCAATTCTCGACCGAGCCGGCGTCATCTTGCAGATTTTTCGCAAAAACGCGAAGACCCGCGAGGCAAAAACTCAAGTTGAAATTGCACATCTCGAGTATCTCGCGCCGCGCATTTCAAATTCGTGGATAGCGTTCGAACGTCAGCGTGGAGGGGGCTCGGGCGGCACCCGTTTGAAGGGTGCGGGAGAAACGCAACTCGAGCTTGATAAGCGTCGCATCCGCGAAAAAATCGCCTCGCTCCGCAAGGATCTTGAACGCATTCAAACCGAGCGCAGTACCCAGCGTAAACTTCGCTCGGAAGAGTTCAATGTCGTGCTCGTGGGCTATACAAACGCAGGCAAAACCACATTAATGAACGCTCTGACCGACAGTCATCTCTCGGCCAAAGACGCTCTTTTCGAAACACTCGATTCGGCCGTGAGAACGCTGAAGGGTTCGCATAACCCACGCGTCCTTGTCACCGACACCGTAGGCTTTATTCGCAATATTCCTCACGGACTCGTGGCGAGCTTTCGCTCGACATTGCAGGAAGCTGCACGCGCCGACCTGCTCGTTCACGTCGTTGATGTCAGTCATCCACGATACAAAGACCACATCCGTGTCACCGACGAGGTTCTTAAAGAAGTCGGAGCCGGAGACGTCGACCGCATGTATGTGTTTAACAAAATTGACTCGCTTAAGGGTGAACCGCGGCTCGCCAAGATTCTTGCGCGCGCCTACAAAAACGCAGTCTGTGTGAGTGCGCAGCAGCCCGATGATATTCGCAAACTGCGGGATGCCTTGGTTGAGTATTTCAGTCGAAATATGCTTGAAATTTCGTTGCAGGTCACATACGACGACGCTGCATTGATGGGCAGTATTTATGCTCATTCGCGGGTTCTGGCGACCGAGTGGACCGATGCCGATGCGCGTTTCCGAATTCGTGTCTCGCGCGCAAATGCTCTGCGTTACTTTACGCAGCACATGACTCCGGCCGACCTCAGTCGCTACGGGCTCGCTCCAGATGCAGATGTTTTCAATCAGGCTGTGCCCATGGAGACCTCCAAAACATGACGATGAAAAATGAGAACGCCCAATTACCTCCACCGGTGGTCGGCGACAAAACAGTTCCCGAAGCGATTCACCACAAAACTCTTGAACTCAGAGAAATCGAAACACGACTTGGACATCTTCCAGCAGAAACATGGGCTGTCACTGATCTTCACAAGCGTTTCGCAGACCCCGATCAACTCGCCCATTCATCACTGCTCGAGCAACGCACAGAAACACTCTTCCGCGAAATTGCAGGTGAGCTTCATGATCTGGGCTGGACCCCGTCTGAAATTGTTCAGGCCATCAACACCACAGTGTGTTATGCGGGTGGTCCCCGCTATTGCAACGAAGAAGAGGTTGCAGAGGTTCTTGGATGATTGTCGAGAAGACTCCCGCATGCATCAGCTTTGGTCAGTCGGTTGCCGCCATGACCTACTACGGTATTGGTGGTCATGCGGAATATTTTGCTCAACCTCGCTCGTTGTCTGAACTTCTCGAGTGTCTGACTTGGGCGCAGAGTCGAAATCTTCCCATTGCTGTTTTTGGCTCAGGGAGCAATTCATTGCTGGCCGACGGAGCATTCAACGGCATAGTGATTAACCTTTCGTGCATGACAAATGCATACTGGGAGACTCCCGACACACTGTTCGCCGAGGCTGGTGTGAGCAACACCGAAATAGCCGAAATCTGTCTCGACGCAGCGCGTGCGGGTGCAGCATGGATGTACCGCATGCCGGGTCAAGTAGGCGCAACTGTCCGCATGAATGCGCGTTGCTATGGCGGTGAAATCTCCCAAATCGCACGTGACGTTTTCACCATCGACATGCAGGGCCGTCTGCGCGTTCACAGCGGAAAAGATGTCTTTTACGGATACAAAAAAACACTGCTCATGGACAAGCCCGAAGTTGTTGTGGCCGTCCGACTTCAACTCCCAGAAACGGCCGAGCGCGATGTTCTTTTGAACATCATGCAAACGTGTGAAGCTGATCGACATCGTAAACATCACTTCGACCATCCGAGCTGCGGTTCGACCTTTAAAAATAATTACACTGTGGGCCGCCCGAGCGGACAAGTCTTTGATGAATGTGGACTCAAAGGAACACGTATTGGTCGCTCGGAAGTCAGCCAGTTCCACGCAAATTTTGTTTGGAATCTTGGAGGCACAACCGCACATGACATGCTCGCACTGGCTGCTCATATGCGCGAACGCGCACTCACACTAAAAAATGCAGACCTCGAACTTGAAGTTCAGCCCGTTGGCCTTTTCGACGAAAAAACCTTTTCGGCATGCGCTCTCGACAAACTCGGCCCAAGTGTACCGGAACAATCCTCGCATTGGGTGGGCCTCTTTTGGCATCCTGCTCTTCCCGAGCAAGATTCAAAAACAAGCACGTTTCCGCGCATGCTCATGCAATCACCCTTTCAGCACTATTTTAGAACCCCGGGTGCAGGACAGCCCCATGTGCAGGTTCAACTTCTGCAGCTCATGAGCCTCGCCGACGCAGCTCAATCTCCAGACAAACCATTTTTGCGCTGGGAAACATATAAAACGGCGGCAGAAAACACTCCTTCATGGGACTCCATCTTTCCACTCACTCCCGCAGCCCCTCCGGATTTTCTGGACGAATTGTGGAACTTTAGTGTGAGCGAACTGTTCATCGCACATGGAGATTCTGCTTCGGGCGAGTATCTTGAATTCGAAATAACTCCACAGGGTCACTGGATCGCGATTGCTTTTGACGCACCACGCAAGCGCAAAACCCCTCATCAATCTCCGCAGAAAAATCTTTGGCCAGCCCTGCCGATGAATCTCTCATCGGACCGCTTGAGCGCAGATCTGCCCTACCGCCTTGTTGAGCCGCTTATTCACAACGGTGAGCTGCGCGTTCAGGCCTGCCTTAGTTTAGGGCATGAAGGATGGTTTCTTGCACCACACTGGGCCCCTTCAGGGAGTGCCGAGTGCTGGGACACACAACATAAACCTGATGTCAAACCCGACTTCCATCAGCCCCGACGGTTTTGGCGCATTGCAATGCACTAACAGACGCGCGAGAATCTTCGCTTGGGAACCGTTCTTCTGCACACACGGGTGTACTTATGTTCAGCGCCGGCCGTCCCACAGCACAGAATGTATTTAAATTTTCAGGCAAACGCGTCGCACTTTGTGCGGCACTTGCGTTCGTTGCGTCTGCCTGCAAACAACGTCTCTTTAACGATGCCAAAACCACGTCCGAAAACACGGGCCCCTTGGCTCTCAGTCCCGCAGCCGAAGCGCAGGCCGAAGCCTTGGTCCCCTTTTGGCCCGTCCCCAAAGACCTGAGCGCCTTGCGTCAGCTTCCCACGCCATCATCGCTTGGAATCAGCACGGCGGTTTGGCAGGGCTTGCTCAAAGACGCGTTTAGCGAAATCGATTCTTCGGGCGATCTTAAGCCACTCACACTTTCGAACCCTGAATGCGCACGCTCCACTGATGCGTGGCGTGTATCGTCGGCGCGTTTGGCGCCTTACGAAGTGGACCTCCCCGGAAGCGTATCCGCATGGCAAACTCTGGCACTTCAGCGTGAAACAGATCTCGCTCAGCGGGTTCAGCTTCACGTCACCCTGCAGCCGTGGTGCTCGAGCGAACGTCTTGGACGAAGCGATTTCGTGCATACACTCGACCACGCATTTCTTCTGACATTCGACCTGAGCCTTCCTCATTTGGCCAAAAAGAACTCGGGCTGGATTGAAGAAATTCTGTTCAAAAGTCTCAATTCCGAATCGGTCGTCCTGCGTTCGGACGCAAAAGTGCTCCCATACGCACGCTTCCTGCAGGAACTCCACGACAGTCCGCATGGCCGTCGCAGTGTCGTTCGGGAGTGGAACACTGCGCTCCAGACTCAAGAACTGCTCCAGAAAAAAATTCTGCCCTCAGCAGCATGGCAGTCAGCGCGTCAATCGTTGCCCCTCAATCGCGGACTGGTCTCTATCAGTCTAACGGGTCAGACTCTTGTTCACCCGCTTTTACAAAACTCGCCGGTCGCATTGAACGCCTTTTTCTCTCGATATGTATCCGAGAAGAATTTAATTCGCGTTCGCGCTCACATCACCGAAGGCCTCGGAACGTCGCAGCGCTTTTTGCGCTGGGAGCGGCAGGCGGCAAAACTCGTAACCACGCCTCTGCAAACGGTTGCAGCACAATGGGACCGGTCATCAAACACAATCACTCTGTCGCCCTTGCAGAACGCACCGCAAAAAGTGGCTCGGGTTGGAGCAGAACAGCCAATTCCGGCTGAATTGCGAGCCTCTCTCAAGTCTGTTGACCATGAATTAACTCCACTTGCTAACGATTTATCGGTGCAGGAACTTCTCGGGCTGGCAGAAAGAACATCCGACCCCGAGAGAACAACCGTACATTCGACCCGCTGTGTGAGTTGTCATGGACTTGATGATGCACTACGCATGGCCCGCGATGGACGTCCGGTCGCCCAGCGGGGCATCAATCCAGCCCAGCTGACACTTTTTGGTGTGAGTGCCGACGCTCGTCCTGTTTTCAACTCACGAACCCTAAGAGCTGCGGAATCAGACGCACTCAGACTTGAAGAAGAACTACCGAATGCCAAACGCTCCTCTCAGCGATAAGACCATCGATTTTTCGGCGCTCAATTCTCAACAGAGACATGACCTCAAATCAGCTTTACTGTCTGTGCGGTGGGCCGCCGAATTACTGCGGCCTGCCGATGGGTCCGAACCTCCCTGTGAACTGATTGCCGATCAACTCATGTCGGCGTTCCGGCAACTTGAGCCCTACATTGAAGGAATTCTTTCCGCGAAAGGGACACCGAGCGAATGATCAGCCTTTTTCATCTCGATGACGACCCGTTGTTTTTGCACCGCTGCGCGATGGCTTTCCGAACCTCGCCACATGTCGCACATGTCCATTATTTCTCAGCACGCAGTGCAGACGAATTTCGACGCGAATTTAGCCGAGTGAAACCTACGGCGATTCTTCTCGATTTGAGTTTCGGAGGACACGCTCTGCATGGTCTCGAACTGCTGCGCGAGATCCGTTCGACGGGATACAACGGCACGGTCATTATGATGTCCGCCCTCAGCTCATCGGAAGTGATCATGGATTGCATCCGCGCTGGTGCGAATGATTTTCTCTCCAAGGGTCTCGATGAATCAGAAATGACTTTTCGTGTGGCCCGACTCCTCCAGTCAAGCAACCTCAGACCCGATCAAGACCTCTCGCAGCGCCAGATTCTTCCCACTCATGTGAGCGGCCGAGCGCTGCGCGAAGTTCATCAACGCCTGATGCGTCTGCGAAATTCGTCGGTCAGAACACTTCTTGTCACTGGCGAAAGCGGAACAGGCAAAGAAATGGTCGCCGAGATTTTGCGACATCAGATTCCGCAGGGAACGCCGTTCGTCTCGGTCAACTGTGCTGCACTCGCTCCTTCAGTCGTTGAAGCGGAAATATTTGGCCATGAAAAGGGAGCTTTTACCGGAGCGACCCATTCCAAAATTGGACTCTATGAAGCTGCCGATGGTGGATGGCTTTTTCTAGACGAAGTCGCGCGCCTCAGCCCTTCAGCTCAAGCATCTCTTCTCCGTGCGCTCGAAAATGGTGAAGTCAGACCCATTGGAAGTACCCGCACTCGCAAAGTAAACGTGAGAGTCATTGCAGCTACAAACGAGCCGCTCGATGCTCTTGTCGAAAAGGGAGAATTCCGCGGCGACCTGCTCACCCGACTGCGCGGTTATGAAATTGGACTGCCACCATTACGTTCACGGAGTATCGCCGAGCGGCAGGAAATTATCGAATCGCTGCTCGCACGTTTAAATGAGTCACTGTCGCGCGACGCCACAGAATTTCGATTGTCCTCGAGTTGTTTGGCGGTGCTGACAGATCTTCCATGGTCGCAAGGCAATGTTCGTGAACTGTGGCAAACACTGCAGGCCATGAGCGTCGATGCGACTGACGGTGTGATTACACTTGAGCACCTGCCCGCTCGATATGTTGGCCAAGACAAAAAACAGC
>CAYWSV010000111.1:0-9368 GCA_964460155.1 uncultured Oligoflexia bacterium
CTCAGAAGGGTCCGGTTTTCTGCCGATATTCCCCGCGGAGCTGCTCGGTGTGAGGGAGGCAGGTGAGGCAGGCACAAAGACACGTGTGGAGCATGTGGATGTTGGGAAGCATTTTGGCGTTGTGCCTGCTTCCCTGCACAGGCTTTGCGCGTTCAAGAGCCGACAAAGTGAACTTCGGCGCTGCTCGAGGACTGACTTTTTATACCGCCCCGGAAATCGAAACGCTCAACAGCCGCTTGGGCAACAGCCCCCGGCTGACGGCAGAACATGAGTTTGGTCGGGCCTTAACCCACTCCGCAAGTTTTGAATTTTTGAACCCCACGGAATCGCTGGCGTGGGGTGTCGAAGGCTACCAGTGGGCTGAAACGCTTCGTGGAACCGCCACAACGGGTGAAGAAACTCCACGCAGCGAGGCCACAGCAGCGTTTTTCAGACTGTGGTTCACCGCGGGCGTGCGCTTGTGGCCGTGGGTTGGGCCGGTTGTCTTAAAGCGAACATCAAGCATTTTTGGATATAAAATTTCGCAACCTAAGCCGCGCAAGCTGGGGTCTGGCTTTTTCTCGCACGTCCGCTTGGCGACGGGGCCGTTGCTTTGGCGGCATGACTACATGCTTTCGGACGCGTTGAATCAAACGGCAATTAATTATGCTTCACGCACTTTCTCTTGGGATGGTGGCGTGCGCTGGAGCTTAGGGTATCGGTTGGGGAGTTTTTGTGACTTAGGCGTCGACCTGATTGCAAGCCGCTCATTACCCGTGAAGGGCGAAAGTGGGGTGGGTCAGTATTACCTTTCAGGGCGCGATTACAGCGATCAGGTCTCAACTTTAGAGGTTGAAAAGATCTCGCGTGCTCAGTGGCGCTCGAGTCAAGCACTCATCTTTGTTCGTTTTTTCTATCCATAACCGACAATGTTTTTACATAATTCAATTTTTCTCAAGAACTTCCCAATCAGGCCGAATGAATAGATGGGCAAGGAGGCCCAGGGGTGAGGGTGTTATGAAAAACTATCTTCGTCGAACAGCATCGGAATTGCGGCCTGTGGGTGTCACATTGACGCTCGCGGGAGTGGTGCTTGTCGCTGCATGCGGAACGCTTGAAGTCCGGGATTTGAAGGACACATTCGGCAGCAAATCGAAAGGAACAAGCGCTACGGATCAAGATTGGTCGACGGTGCGCATTGGCCTCACCCCCTCTCAGTTGTTGACGTCGAAACTCGTCGACAATGATTTCGAGCCTCAGGATTTTTCTTTGTTCTCGTTTGATTTAGTGAATGCTGCATCTTTCAAGTTTAAGGTGACAGGCTGTGCGTCGGGATACTCTGTCGCAACCACGTCGGTGACCGGCTATTCAACCACGATGAAACTCTACAAAACAGACAAAAACTGTGAGGTGGGTTTGGTTGAGTTTGGCTACGACAATAAGACGTATTCTCCACAGTCTGTTTCAGAATTGAAGGGTGCTGCGGGAAGTGCGGCGATGTTCTCTGCAGGTTCGGGTGATGACCTGAAAGTGAAAGTGTACAAACAGCTGCTGGCGGGTGGTGTACTCGACGGTCAGGATGCGGCCTTCACTTTCCTCAAGTCCTCCAAAGGTGCCAACTCGAACGTTGTAGATTACACCGCCGGCTCTCCTCTTTCCGTTCAAGGTGTCGAGGCCCCTGCGTTTACTATTAATGCAATCAACTTAACCGATGTGGCTGCTGCCGATGGCAAAGGCACATTCAACTTCACATTACAGTGCAATCAGAACCTAACTCAGCCGAATGCGGGCTCGGATTGGGCGTGCCCACGTGTGAATGGTGAGAGCGACCCTCAGAAGCTCATCGATATGCAAGTTAAACTCATTAGTGATGCAGCTAACAAGAGCACCTATACCTATGATGAAATCGAGACAATTATGTCCTCGGGGACAACTGCGCTAACAAACGCGATGAAGGTTGCGGGCAGTACGACAAACGTCTTGGTTACTGGAGTTGTCGGACCAGGTAAGCTGGTTGATTTCAAACAAATGCTTTTCGTTATTTCTTACACTGACCCAACGGCAACATCCCGTGGTAAGAGCTTCATCTACTTCAACGTCGATATTGGCGACCCTGTGCCGTAATGAGCCTCGAACTCAGAACCCTAATCGTTACGTTGCTGCTGGCAGCCGGCTGCGGACCGCGAACTTCGGTAAAGAAGGGTCTGACGCCGGATGAGGCTTTTGCGCGGCTCAAGCCCAACGTGAGCACTCCGCTTCTGTGTAACACGATTAATGGTTATGGGTGCGCGCGGATCAGCTTGTCGACTTCCTCGGGTGAGCAGTCGATCACGCATGAAGATTTTCTCGTGACCTGCCAAAAGTCGAATTTAGGAATTTCCGTGAGCGCACGCGATCAGGCGGGTTTTGGTCCGGGTCTTTCTTTTGGGTTTTCGGCTTCAGGTGTCGCGGATTTTACCGCCGAGAAATATACATGTGGTGGATTCGAACTGACGAATGATCCAGCGGTGGCCAAGTGGAAACCAAAAAGTTGCCAAGTGTATCTGCGCTATGGTGAAGCTGAAAGTTGGACCATCAAAGACGAGCCGTGCAGTGTTACGGTTGAATTTGTGGATGAACAGTGGCGGGGAATCGTCGATTGTCCACGCCTGACCAGCGGGACGCAAACCTGGAATTTTAACGATCCGGCGGTGTTCACATGTCCAAAGTGAAACACCTATTCACAAGTTTAAGAGTCCGAGGCGTAGAGGTTATCTGTTTGTTGCTTTTCGTCTGTTCGCTGTCGTTCGGCTGCGGCCGAAAAGATGCAGCCACTGCGGAAGAACAATCGGTCGACAATGTTCACGTCAGTTTCTTTGTTCACGCATCAACAATGCTTTTGGGAGTTACCGATGCACAAATCACTGAAGTCACGGTGCAGCGCTCGGCCTGTCCGACGGACCCAGAGGCAGTTGATTATGTTTTAAAGTTTATTCCCAGTGACAAGATGTTCGTGCTCAACGAACAGCGCAGCATTATTGAAGGGTGCACATTGCAGGTGCGGGCTATCAAGCTGGCGTGGAAGGAGTTGGTGGTTGAATACAAGCTTTTCAAAGAGCAAATTACCGCCTCGCAAACATACGAAGCGGTTCTTGCCAATTCATCCAAAACAGCATTTTTGAACGTATCTATGCCATACAAATTGGGCACGGCCGTCGAAAGAAATGTGTTCTGGTCTGTGAGTGTGTCCTACATCGACGACAAAATGCGTCTGTTTCCGATTGTCGCAGAGGCGCGCGAAACCAATGTGAAACCCTTGGGCCTGACAATCTCGAGCCTCGAAGATCGTGGAATCGTCAATTCAATTTGGAGAGAGTTCGGAGTGTCGCTGTCGTGCGGTGCCGTCCAGAATCTTGGTTCCTGCAACGGCTATGATTTACTGGGACTCACAGCGCGGATCGTCCTTCAATCCGACGTTGATATCGGTTCAGCCCAACAGATCCGCTATCAAGGCGGGTTGAATAACCTGCTCTTTACGGCAGGACTGACTCACTTGGTTGGTTCGGGCTTGCGCTTTACGGCTGTCATGCCGCTCGCGTATTTTGGACAAAAACTCTATCTCATTCTCATTCGGGGGCAGGGTTACACTGTTTTTGATTTGCCCGCCGGTCTTATTCCGTCGGCGGGACAATGAGTGTCTGTCGTTGTTTCGCGGAGTGTGCCCGTGAGTCTGAGTCTCGACTCTGAAGTGGCTTAATCTTTTCTACTAATGAGCGACATAAATTCTGCGCGGGTTGCTGAGTTGTCGCGGAAGACTCCGTGCAACGAACTCGTCACCATCGATGCGCCCTGTTTTCTGACCCCACGCACGCACATGCAACTGTGCTGACCTTCAACAACGACAGCCACACCTGCAGGATTGAGTTCTTTTTTGATTGATTCTGCAATCTGCTGAGTCATTCGCTCTTGGACTTGAAGGCGTTTTGCAAACACATCCACAATCCGCGCAAGCTTAGATAAACCAACAATACGACCATTCGCTGGCAAATAGGCCACATGCGCGCGTCCGCTGAAAGTCAGCAAGTGGTGTTCGCAGCACGAGGTGAATTCGATGTCCTTGAGAACAATCATTTCATCCGAGTTGCCTTCAAAGGTTGTTGAAAGAACCTTCTCTGGGCTCATGCGGTAGCCTTCGGTCATTTCAACCCACGCGCGGCACACGCGGTCGGGGGTTTCCATGAGTCCCTCGCGGTCGGGGTCTTCGCCCATGTAACGTAACAATGTCTTTACGGCCTCGCGGGCGTCTTCCGCCGAGATGCCATTGTTATTGGTTGCCCGGGTAAAAAATGGACTCATGTTCTGTTCTCCTTGGCAACGGTGTCTCCGCGCTTGAGCGTCCTAGCGCAGAGGAAATCAACTTCAAATTCAATGCAGAGCTTTAAGGGGAATTTTCGCTTCTTCGGGATTTTTCTCGAGATACAGGATCACTGTACGGCCAATGCGCCCAGCAACAGCCGTGTGTTCAGGTAAGAGTTCTTCCAGCTCGGTGAGCGCATCTTTTTTCTCGCTGGCGTCGGTTTGCGGCTGCAGCTGCATTTTGATGAGTTCGTGTGTTTCAAGAGCGCTTTTCAGCTCTGCGACGAGCGAATCGGTGAGTCCGTTTTGTCCAACCTGAACCAGTGGCTTAAGGTGATGTGCTCGCGCCTTCAAGGCCGAACGTTGTTTGCTGGTCAGTTCTGTCGCAAATGTATGTGCTTTACGAGCTTCTGATGGACGCATCGCTGCTTTCATTCTATTCCTCGAGGCGGACGGGGTCTGTGGGAAATGCTCCACGAGTGGAGGAGTCCTGTGTGCAGGCCATACCGCCTTTTGGTATGAATGCAAACATAAAAATTATCGGTAATTTTATGAATTTCGAGAATTTAGAGTCAAAAGTAGAGTCGCTTGCCGGAGCAGCATCTAAACTTGTGACATTTGCCCCGTGTTTGTCTGTCTGTGCCCCAGAAGCCAATGAAAATATACGCATCCTCGTTCATGGAGGAGCATGGGACATTCCTTCCTCGCTTCATGAGGCTCATGCAGCCGGAGTGCGAAATGCATATCAGGCCGCACTGCGGGCTCATCGATTGGGTGCCGGCGGGCTGGATATTGTTCTTGCAGCGCTTGAAGAACTTGAACGAGATCCGACTTTTGATGCCGGCCGTGGCAGCTTCCTGAATGAATGTGGCGAGGTCGAGCTGGATGCTGGAGTCATGGAGGGCACCCAGCTGCGTGCGGGAGCTGTGGCAGGCATTCGCAATTTTCTTCATCCCTCGAAAATCGCCTTTGATGTTCTTTCGAAGACTCATCACGCTTTTTTAGTTGGCGAAGGGGCCGAACGATTTGCCGAAAAGTGTGGCCATACCCGATTGCCGGCCGACGAGTTGGTTGATCCGCGCGAGCGCGAGGTCTTTGCGCGTTGGTTGGCTGCCGGCAAACCCGATGCCAAGGTCTTCTTTGCCGCACCGGTTAATGCCTCGGTGCGTTCGGGACCGGAGCCCGAAAAACGTGGGACGGTCGGAATTGTTGTCGCTTTAAAGAATCAGACCCCAAGTGAGGGTGAAAGCTGGGCCCTGTTTGCGGGCACAAGCACCGGCGGAACGCCGGGTAAAATGCAGGGACGCGTGGGCGACGTACCGGTGATTGGTGCCGGAGTGTATGCCGACGACGAAGGTGCAGCGGTCAGTTGTACGGGATGGGGGGAAGGGTTGCTGAGGATTGCTGCAGGTCAGCGCATTTCTGCCGCCGTCCGGGCGGGTGTCCCCCTGAAGCAGGCCGTCGAGCAGACACTCTTGGATTTGAGCCGCAGGATGGACGGCCGAGCGGGAATCATTGCCGTTGATGGACGCGGCAACATGGCAGCTTGCTATACAACACCTCACATGGCCTTCGCTGGCCCCGAAGGGGTTCTGAGTCACTTGCGGTAGACAGGCGGCTGTGCCACATTGCCGCGCCAAGACCGCTGATTTCAAACTGGAGATTCCCATATGTCACTGGGTGCAGGTGCTCTCGCGCTCCGTCGCTTGCAAATTCTCGTTCATCCTAAAGACGTTCAATTCAAAGAGATCGTCAAAAAGCTCAAAAAGCGAAGCATTTCGCCGCTGGGTCCAGATGATGAGCGCGAACAGAGTTTGGGCTGGTGCCACCCGTACTCAGGCGAGCCTGACTTCGATGATGCTCAAGAACACTTATATGATCAGGCGTTTGTCTTTGGTCTTCGGGCAGACGTAAAAAGAATTCCCGGTACATACTTTCGTTTGCAAATGAAGAATGCCCTTGAGGCTTTGCAGGCCAAGGGTGCACGCAAGGGCGATAACGCACGCGGTCAAAGCAAAAAGATGCGCGATGCGACTCGTGATCGTCTCAAGCTCGAGCTCCTCCGCGGAACACTTCCGTCGGTGCGACTCACCGAAATCGTCTGGCACCTCGACTCGAATGAAATCTGGCTTCTCAGTGCCTCGCAGTCTGTGTATGACGAGTTCGAGAAGTTGTTCGTCGAAACGTTCGGCTGGGGATTGGCACAATACAATGCCGGAACTTTGGGGCTCGACTTCAATCGCATGCTGCAGGGTATGAATGTGTCTCTTGAGGACAATCTCAACCTCATCCCAGCGGACTTCCGGTCGGACGCGCTCGTCTCTGGGTTCTCCGCTGCGCCCGCGTTGGTTGGGCAAGATGCGAGTGATTTGTTCTGAAACTTGGTTTTGCTAAAAAGGATTCCGCATGATGGACGCGCTTCCACAATTGAGCAAATTCGAAAAACTGGGCGAGATTCTCTTTCGTTTGCGTGACTACACTCCAATTCCAATTATCATTTGCGCCATTTTGTTTGCTCAGCCCACACTGACAACGCTTGTTGTGGGTGGTCTGGTTGCTTTAACGGGCGAACTGATCCGCACGTACGGTGTGGCTTACATTGGCACCATTTCGCGCACGCGCAGTTACTCAAATGGTCAATTGGTCAAAGAAGGTCCTTTCGCACTGCTGCGTAACCCCCTTTATTTTGGCAATCTCGTTCTGAGCGTTGGGCTTGCACTGATGTGCAACGTCAACTGGCTTCCACCGGTTGTGATTGTTGTTTTTTATGCGCAATACATTCCTGTGGTGGCGTGGGAAGAACGCAAGCTCACACATATTTTTGGTGATGCTTATGCACAGTACAAGGCCAGTGTGCCGAACCGTTGGTTCCCGAGTTTGTCGCGAATTCGCGAAACAAGTTTGTATGCTGCACCACAATCGTGGGTGCCAGCACTGCGCAGCGAAAAGCGCACACTCACCTCTGTGGTCACTTACTTTGTAATAATGTCATTTCTCTACTGGGCATTTCAGTCCGGGTCTTTGAAGTTGCCACTCATAACCCTAATTAGTCACTGAGAGTGTCTAAAAAAAATACAATCTGACGCGCATTTCCCGCACTTTTCTTCTCATGTGACAAGTTGTCACGCCGCTGCAAATTTGTTCCGTTCATCGACTCGAACTGGCTCCGAAGACTTTTTCAGTGGGTCCTGCGGGCGGCTTTGCAACGCTCCATGGACGGAGAAAAACAGCCCCAATGCGCAGGAGGCGCACCTGAATCTCACAAACCAGATTCAGGATTGCCAGTAAGGCCGATTCTCAGGATGAGAATCACTTCAGGGGGCGAGTTGATCGGCCGCCAGACTGCGGGACCCACTTTGTTCCCCGTGACCATCTACATGAAGGCACGGGGATCACTTCAGGTAAAAAAAGAGGCCGGCAGGATGCCGGCCTTGTTCTTTTTATGCTCCGCGCAGCGCAGAATTCTCGGCCAACGCGGAAGGAGCGAATTCAAGAACCCATTAGCGCGTGGCCTTGAACATCATCTTCTGAGTCATGCCGCGCTCGCCACCTGTCTGTGAACTACAAACGGGGTTCATGTCGACAGAGCGAGAAGACTTCACCATCTCGAAGAGGATTTCGTTTTCTGCAATCTTTGTCATCGAGATGTTGATAGCCTCGATGATTTTGCAGTTCACAAAAGAATCGCGGCCATCTTTATCCTTCATCGAAAATCCGCGGAAGTATTCTTTCTCATCGCGCACCGCAGCGGTGTTGTCGCTTGTATAGAGTGCAAGGCTGAGGAGATGTTGAGAGCGTGCGCGTGTTGGGCCGTTGTTGCGCATCACAAAACCAGCAGCGTTTTCAGCGCCCCAGTTGAGTTGGATGTCGCGGATGCACTTCGAGCCGTCATCACTTTTACCGTTTTTATAATAGTAGTCGGCATAGCACTGCAGTTTTTGCATTTCGCCCAAACTGTTGCTCGAGCAGCTTGTGCCCTCTGATACCTCGGTGCGTGTGACAACCGACATGGGCTGATACGCACCCGACATATCATCTTTCATCGCACCGCTTACGTTTCTGCAAGTGATTGTCTGGCCTTTGTAGGTTGCGGTGTTTTGGCAGACCTTCAATGCAGGGATGCGTTCGAATGAAGTGTTGCAGTCGCCCTGCATATTCGTGACTTGGCTCCAGTCATCAATTTTCGCTGGTGAGCCGTCGGGCATCTTGCAACCTGAATCACGGGTGTTGAGGTTCACTTCCCAGAATGGTGTCGAGCCATCCATGGCTTTGCAGCGCATCACGCCAAGTCCGCTGAGCGTGTAAGGGCCGCATTCGCGCATTTTACGCACGGTGGTTGCTGTGCTGGATTTCCATCCGTCAACCCAGTCTGGGGCCCAAGTGAACGCGCCCTCTGCCACACCCGAGGCCGTAAAGTCGATGCCCGTTGCTGTTTTTGCTTCCGCAAAACTGACACCGAGTTTTGAACCACATGCTGTGAAGGCCTGCTCCGATTGCCAAATGCTGGCCAGATGAACGTCCTTGCCATCTTTCTTACCGGTGATGCGTTTAAAGAAGACTTTTTCACCCTCCTCTGGGCCTTCACAATTTGCGGTGTTTTCTGCACACGCGGTTGCGTATCCCTCGGGTAAGTTGGTTGCAGGTTTGATTGTCCATGTTCCCGTGAAGTCGAACCCGGCGCCCGCGAAATTCTTTACAGCGTTGCGGAAGTTCTTCACATCAGCCTTGGCTTTGCCAGTAGCGGTGTCGAGTTTGATTTGGCCCACGTTTGTATTTCCCGAAAAGGCCATGCGTGAGTCACTCTTGGTTCCGCCATCTACGCTCTTGGCTTCGGTGTCATCAAACGTCATCGATGCGACAGTTTCTGTGCCCTTGAGGACGAAGCAGCCTACTGCAACACCGTTGGCTTCAATCGACAACGAGAAGTTGCCTTCTGCATCAACAGAGCCTGTGCCGGCTTTGGGGGGAAAAGAGAAGGAAACGCAATAGACTTTGAGATCTGCAAGGGCGACATCACCCGTTGCGTTCAAACCGTCGAGGTTGAGTGAGGCTGC
>CAYWSV010000111.1:9378-11445 GCA_964460155.1 uncultured Oligoflexia bacterium
TGCGGTAACCGCAGGTTCGTACACTTATTCAAGCATTACGGTTGATGCCCAAGGGTGAGGCTGCAGTCGAAGAGTTTTCAAGAGCAAGTTTACCAGCAATGGTGATTGCCGCACCTTCGGCAAGCTCGGTTTCCGTAGTGGATTTCTTCTTACCGCAGCCAGCAATACCCAGAGCAGCTGACATCAAACCAACGGTGCATATCAAACGGCGAGTCGAGAACATCGAATGTACTCCTGCAAAAAGAGAATGAGAGAACGCTCCGCAAACGGGGCAGGGTGCATCACTCGATGCATCCGACGCCGTCAGTATGCGCCTCGATCAGGCTCTCGGGCAGGCCATCGTCATTTCCGTAACTCGGCCGAAATTAAACTGAACAGATTTTACCGTGGCGGTGTGTTCAGAGTGTCAGAAGTGAATAAACGCCGGCCTTTGGCGCAAGTTCCAGCAAGGGTTTGCGTCCATTGAGGAAAGAGAGTTCGATGACGAACGAGAAGCCAGCCACAGTTCCGCCGCCCGCTTGAATGAGCTTAGCCACGGCTGCTGCAGTACCGCCTGTGGCGATCACGTCGTCAACAATAAGGTAACGGGCACCCGATTGAACAGATGATTTTTGAATCTCGACGTGGTCGATGCCGTACTCAAGACTGTAACTTTGTTTGAGAACCTCACCCGGAAGTTTGCCGGCCTTGCGTGCCGGAATAAAAGGGAGGCCCAGTTCAGTGGCAAGCGGCATTCCGAACAAAAAGCCGCGGCTTTCCATACCAATAATGTGAGTAGCTTTGCAGTCGGCCGCGTGTTCTGCCAAATGACGCAGGACACGTTTGAAGACCGCCGGGTTGCCCAGCAGCGGGCAAATGTCTTTGAAGATGATCCCGGGTTTTGGAAAATCGGGGTAATCTTTGAGAACAGAGAGCAGCTCTTGCTGAATATTCATTTCAAAATCCTTGCACAAACAAATCAAACGTCGTCGTCGCCGCCGCCACCGCCCTTGCCCTTAAAGCTGCCGGCAGCCGACTGGCGCAGGAATTCGAGCGAGAACTCTGCAATGTCGCCGTCGAGAACCTTCTGAGGATCCGATGACTGGCACAGAGTGCGGGTGTCTTTGACCATCTTGTACGGGTGAAGAACATATGAACGGATCTGCGACCCGAAAGCGTTGTCCATTTTGGAATCTTCAATCGCCCGGCTTTCGGCGGTGCGTTTGTTGATCTCAATTTCATAGAGCTTGGCTTTAAGAAGCTTCATACACGTTTCGCGGTTCTGAATCTGGCTGCGTTGGCTTTGAGATTGAACAACGATGCCCGAAGGCATGTGCGTCATACGCACGGCCGAGTCGGTTCGGTTGACGTGCTGACCACCCGCACCACCTGCGCGATAGGTGTCCACACGGAGGTCGCTTTCTTTCACTTCAATATTGATGTCTTCGTCGACCACAGGGCTGACAAACACCGAGCAGAACGACGTGTGACGTCGAGCGTTGGAGTCGTAGGGCGAAATGCGCACAAGCCGATGTACGCCGATTTCAGATTTCAAAAGACCATAGGCAAAGTCGCCATCGATGGTGATGGTGGCATTGCGGATACCTGCGCCTTCGCCTTCAAGCTCGTCGACCACCTGTGCTTTCCAGTTGCGCACGTCGCAGTGGCGAAGAATCATGCGCATGACCATCATGGCCCAATCGCAGGCCTCGGTTCCGCCGGCTCCTGCGTTGATTTGGACGATGGCTGAGTTCTTGTCGGTTTCACCCGAAAGCAGTCGCTGGGTTTCAAGTTCGGTGACTTTCCCATCCAGTTCATTGAGTGCTTGATCGGCTTCTTTTTCGGTGGCTTCGTCGCCGGCTTCGCCGAATTCAATCAATACGAGTGAATCGTCGGCCATTCGCTGAATAGCCGCAACGTTGTTGAAGCCGTCTTCGAGCGCTTTTTTCTCTTTCAGTATCTTTGAAGATTTTCTGCGGTCGTTCCAAAAGTTCGGATCGCTTTGGCTTTCCGCATCGATTTCCAGCATCCGCTTACGCCTGAGTGGCGTGTCAAAGTAACCTCCGGATGGGTTCGTACTTTCTCATA
>CAYWSV010000112.1:0-11430 GCA_964460155.1 uncultured Oligoflexia bacterium
AGCCAGTATTCCCAAATTTTCTCCATGTGTGGAGGATGCAATTTGAGCTGTCCGCTGCGGGTAGCACCCAGAGCAATTTCCGCGAGCTTGTCCATCTTGATGTACCATTGCTCGCTTAAATAATACTCAATAGGCACCGCTCCGCGCTCGGAAATTCCGACCACCATTTTGTGAGGTGCGACCTTCTCCAGCAAGCCTGAAGATTCCAATTCTGCAACCAACTTTTTGCGCGCAACAAATCTATCGAGACCCTGATAAGCCTGAGGAACTTTATCATTGAGCGTGGCATCGGGGTTCATAACGTTGAGCAGCCCCAACTTATGGCGCTCGCCCACGGCAAAGTCGTTCATGTCGTGTGCAGGGGTAATCTTCACCACCCCTGTTCCGAATTCTTTCTCAACATACGTATCGGCAATGACGGGAATGGACCGATTGCAAACCGGCACAATGACTTTCTGTCCAATGAGCGACGAGTAACGTTCATCGTCGGGATGCACAGCTACAGCAAGGTCACCAAATAAAGTCTCGGGGCGCGTTGTCGCAACGACAAGGTAACGACCAGCCTGACCTTCCACAGGATAACGAATGTGCCAGAGATGACCATTGCGTTCTTCTGGGTTGACCTCTTCATCAGAAATCACCGATTGACTGACAGGACACCAGTTCACAAGCCGGTGGCCTCGATAAATGAGACCATCTTTGTATAATTTAACGACCGCCTTGATGACGGCTTTGGAATACTCAGGCGACATGGTGAAAACTTCACGATCCCAATCGCAGCTGACACCCAAAGTTTTGAGCAATGAAACGATACGACCACCGTACTTTTCCTTCCACGCCCATGCGTGCTTAAGAAACTCTTCGCGGCCAATATCACGCTTGTTGATGCCCTGTTCGGAGAGCATTTTTGTCACTTTAGCTTCAGTCGCAATACTTGCGTGGTCGGTTCCCGGAATCCAGCATGCAGCTTTGCCATCGGCACGATTCCAACGGATAAGAATGTCCTGCAACGTGTTGTTCAGAACATGTCCCATCGTCAAATCACCCGTCACGTTCGGAGGGGGCATGACGATTGTGTAGGCCGCTTTGTTTGGATCGCGCTTCGCCTTAAAGAATTTGTTGGATTCCCAATACGAGCGCAGGTGCGCCTCGATTTGCTGAGGCTCAAAAGGTTTTTCAAATGCATCGCGACGGGCCACGGCGTCCCCCAGATCAGTTTTGGTTTTGCACGGATTCTGTGTACCATTCTGTAAAGCGGGTTCACAACTTTCAAACACGAGGACTGCAAACCCAATGTCGTCGACGTGGAGTCTCACTTGGTCAGGTGCAACAGACCAAGGCAAAGTTCGGCATCAGAATCAGGACAGCTACTTTGGCGACCCGCTGGGGCGTTTTCTTATTTTGGCCGACGGCATGGGAGGCCATTCGGGTGGGGAAATCGCCAGCCAGTTGACTGTAGACGCCGTCATTGGCGTCCTGAATGAAGTCGACTGGTCAAATCTCCCGGCACCTGCTGATCTTGTTAAGATGTGCGTTTCTGCAGCAACTCAAAACTTGAAGCATTGGGTCAAAACTCATCCCGAACAATCCGATCTCGGAACGACTCTGTTGCTTTGGATACGCGACGGCAATCGGGTCATTCTCGCCAGTTTGGGAGACAGCCGCATTTACCTGCGTCGAGACCAAGGTCTGTACCAGATCACCTTCGATCAGGTCATCGAAACAGAACTCCGACGACGGGGAGCAAATCGCGAACAGGCTGCAAAAAGCCCGGGCGCCGGATATCTCTCGCGCTGTATTCTTGCCTCCCGTCAATGTGAGGCCGACGTAATTTGCATTGAAACTCTGGCGGGTGATGAATGGCTGATGTGTTCAGACGGCCTGACTCGGGAAGTTGAACACGAGCAAATCTGCGAAACTCTGAAGGCACTCGAAGAACGTCCCCTCAAAGACAGCGCCCACGCGCTTATCGAACAAGCGCTCAACAATGGCGGACGGGACAACGTGACTGTTATTGTTGCTCGGGTAATAAGTGCAGACTGAAAAGATGGTGCCCAGAGAGAGACTCGAACTCTCACGACCTTGCGATCGGTGGATTTTGAATCCACTGCGTCTACCGATTCCGCCATCTGGGCCACATGTCATTGCCACCACACTGAACTGTTGTCTGACTCCCTATTCGGGGTAAACTGGAGGTCAGTCGCGGCTTGGACGCCACCGGTGTACGATTGTGGCCATCCTATTGTCAAGTCCGACCACCATGCTCGAGGCCGAGATTCAAGTATGGGGAAACTGGGGGGGGATTCAACTTGGAATACGTTGTTCAGGAACACAATGGCGCTCACTGGGTTACACTCACTGGAGTTATCAACGAGGACGCTGAAATCCCTCTAAAGCAAGTTGCGCAGGAAGTTGAAGGCGCCACAATGGTGATTTTCAATTTCAAGGACATCAAGTCCGTAAACTCGCTTGGCGTCCGCGCATGGGTGACTTTCCTTCGCAGCGTCGATGGCGCAGCCGGGAGAACGGTATATTTTGCCGAGTGCATCCCAGACATCATCATGCAGATTAATATGATTCCGAGCTTCCTCGGAAAAGCCTCGATTTTGAGTTTTTACGTGAACTATGTTTCACCAGCGACCAATAAAACTCACAGAGTTCTTATTGAAACTAAAGACTTAGCACCTCAAACCATTCCCGCGGCTCCAAACTGCCCAGACACCGGCACGCCTATGGAAACAGAAGAACTCGAAGAAGAATACTTCGCATTCCTGATGCGTTAAAATTTCGGCTGAGAGCCCGACGAAACTTTGTCCTTCCCCTTCTCTTTTCCCCTAAAGTTCTATCGGTCTTGCTCCGAAGCCTCTCTCGCAAGCACAGGGAGGCATGTTGCATGTCTGCAGTCGCAATTCCTATTAGGGAAATCTCAGATCAAGAACGTAAGGACGCTGAACTTCTCGCAAAGTTCGAAATCTACCGAGATTTCACGAGAATATTTCTCGACGGCTTTGTGCTGATTAATTCTCAGCGAAAAATCCTTAAGTTCAATCAGGGTCTGTGCGCGGCATTCGGCGTAAAAGCCATCGATGTCAAGAAGCTCGCAACAATCGACGACCTGATTTCAATGCCGAATCCAAACGGCATTGGCTCTGCTGTCGATGAAATTCTGAAGGCAACCGGACCTTTGCGAATCGACGAGATTCAAGCAACGCGCGACAATGGTGAAAAAGCCTATCAATTGATCCTTGGGAGCTATCCCTTCTTCGATGGAAAGGGGGAGTTTCTTGGAGCCTGCATTCTGTTGCGCGATGTGACGGCTGAAACTAATTTGCAAGGCAAGTACAAAGAGAAGTCAATTCAAAGTGTGACTGATCCGCTCACTGGACTATATCTCCGCCGTTATTTCGAGGAGCAGGTCGATTCGGCAATCGCAAAATTGCGAGAGATCAATCAACCGCCAGCGATCGGAATTCTGATGTTCGACCTCGACAAGTTCAAGAGCATCAACGACGGATTTGGTCATCAGGCGGGTGACTTTGTACTGGTCGAAACAGCAAAGATTCTGAAAGAAGTTTCACGCAAAACCGATATCGTCGGCCGTTATGGCGGCGAAGAAATCTTGATTGTTGTGTTTGGAGCGAATCGAGAAGATTTGTGTAAAGTGGCCGAGAAATTTCGGCAAGCCATCGAAGCGCATGAGTTCTTCTTTGAAGGTCGACGCGTACCCGTCAGTACTTCGGTTGGCGTCAGCATGTTTGCCGACTTGAGCGACACACGTGAAGCCGTGGTCGCGCGCGCAGACAAGTGTCTCTATGCGGCCAAGGCACACGGTCGTAATGTTGTGTACAGCGACTTTGGCGACAAACCGGATCCCGAACGAGTGACTCCCGAAGGACAGGGCGGACGCCCCGATCTTGGTGCAGCCGGATTCGGACACTAAGAGGGTTCAACCCGAGTGTAGTGTTCGAGGGATTCTTTTTTGAGAGCTTCAAGCGACAGGTTCACCCACTCTTCGAGTGGGTGTTCTTTTTTCTCGGGAAGCAAAATCTTTTCGAAAATCACCGTAAAACGGCAAAATGGGAATGGAACAATAAAGCGATCCCACGATCGAAGACGCAAACACAGCCCCTCTCTGCGAAAAAAAGAAGGTCTGACCTGAAATTTCAGCAAGAAGAGTGATCCCGTTGCGTGCCAAGCACAAACACCAATTCCTGCTTTCGGAATAAGCCGAGGTCCTCGAGGACCATCAAAGGTAATCGCAACCGGCTGACCCGCACTCAGAGCGACCTTCAACCCATTCAGCGCCTCTTTGCCACCGCGGCTCGATGAACCACGAACCATGCTGTAGCCGCGGCGCTTCAAAAAACGAGCCGCGATTTCGCCATCTGCGCTCAAACTGGCCAGCAAAGTTGCAGGCCGATTTCCATAGCACAGGGCGCTGAGAAGAATCGTGTGGTGAGGCACGGCAAAGACCGGCACTTGCCCCGAGGACAATTCCCGATCGACATGCTCAAGTCCTCGAATTTCAAAGCGAATAGTCCAAGACCAAATCGTCCAAAAAACTTCGAGCAAAAACGAAATCAAAAGATTCACCGCCTCACCTTTGGCGCACTGAGTCATAAATTCTCATGAAGGCCTTTAGCAAACTTAGGGACCTGTCGATAGGTCCTAATGGAGAAAGGAGCTTGCCTAGACTCCGGGAAAACACTCGGGGATTTGCGGGTTCCGCACGAAAAGGGGTGTGTGTGAGAGCATTGCGGAGGTCATTCCTATTATGCTCGGCTGGTCTTTTCGCGCTTGTAGCCGAAAAAACCCCGTCAGCGAGGGCGGATGTGCCGGCAACTCGGCTCACTCGCGCCGCTGAACTTCCCGAAATTCGAGCTCAAAAGCACATCGAAACTGCGCGCCAACTCATTTCCAATGCAATTCCCGAGGAACGCCCGCGTGCCGAACAGGAACTCGTCAATGCGACGCGTTTATGCCGCAATTGCGTTGAAGCTTATGCGGAGCTGGGTCGACTTTGGCTGACAGATTACACCCTCGGGCGTGCAGGAGTTTCATCGCTGCAAAAAGCTGCCGGCATGGCTGAAATCAGCAAGGAATTGGCTCCAAACAGCCCTTTGGGCGACTACTTGGGCGTCGAGATCTTGTTAACCATTGGGCGACAAGCTGAAGCCTTCAAACTTTATTCGAGAGCGCGTCAGGCTTTCCCTGATCATGTGGAAACCCTCGCATTCGATGCACGGCTGTGGGCCGAGGTGGATCCTCTGCGCTCACTGAACGCGGCGCAACAAGCTATTTCTCAGGGGTATCCAATTCAGGAACTTTCGGCATGGATTGGCAACGCAATTATTAAATCCACCGGCGAAGAGAAAAGCGGAGAAGCCCTGCAGAAATTTGCTGAGGTTTATCCGGACCGTTGGCTTTGGCATCGGGCAGCCATGGCCCATGCAGCACAAAAGAATTGGGTCGCTGCAAAAGTCTCTTTCCGTAAAGCTATTGAGCTCGGAAATAATTTAGAAAGCCCTCTTCAGCTCGCCATTCTTGAATACAAAGAAATGAATCTTCCAAAGGAGGGTGCTCGGCGACTCATCGAACTTCTCAAAGTCGTTGAAACACATTCGTCACTGAGCGCAGACTCTCGGGCATTGGTTGAAAGTCATGCGGCATACGCACTCCTTGCCTCAAACCAATTTGATTCTGCACGTCGTCATGCTGAAAAAGCTCTTGAATTGAGTGTGAACAACCAAGCGCGCGTGATGCAAATTGTCGAGACCTTCAGAAATGGCAATCAGCTTACGTTGCTTGCAGATGCACTGCACAGGATTACCCTAAGTAATCCACTTCTCGAGGAAGTTCATCTTGCATTGGCGATGATTTCATCTCAGCGCAAAGACTATCCCAGCACACTCGACCATTTGTCGTCGGCAATTGCACTGGCACCAAACCGTGACGACCTTTATTCTGCTCGAGGATATGCAGCTTACCTTGCAACAAAATATGAAATTGCACTTCAAGACTTTGAAACGGCCATAAAACAAAAACCTGAGCATGCAACGTATCACTACAACCGTGCATGCTTGCTGAGTCTCTTGGGACGCAACTCCGAGGCTTTCGAAAGCCTAAAAACAGCTGTCCTCTTCAACGAAGCCCTGCGACAACAAGCAGGGACCGACACTGATTTGGAAAATTTAAGACAAGACAAGGAATTTGAGGTGCGGCTCACGGAATTGGGAATTCCCGTGCAAATTATTAGTGCGAACAAAAATTCTCAGCCCGCTGCAAATGCACCATCGTCTTCGAGTGCATCTCCTCTGCAAAGAGTGCGTCCTGATCAACTTGATTAGAGTTTTCCGCCCTCGATTCGTTACTGACTCTTAGGATATTGCGTCTGGTCGATCTGCAGCACGGCACCCGCAGCCAGCGGTTGCTGTGCAGATTCCTTTCGAATAAGCAATATAGCGGCATCATCGTTGTCTGCCGAGGGTTCAAAGCGAATGACATGGAGTTGTGCTCCATCGGGTCCGCTCAGATGCATTCCTATCTTCAGACCATAAGCAATTCCGCGATCAACGGTCACAAAACGACCGCTGCGACGAAGAACCTTAATTTGCCTGTCCTTCAACTGCTGCATATGCGTGGCAATCTCGCTTGCTGCTCGTTCAGCAATCTTTTCAGGATCAAAAAGTGTCTGCTTTTGTTTTTCATCAACAAGCGGAATTGATTTTCGCTGAGCGTTGAAGGGTAAAGTCAGAATTTTCATCTGCCCACCAACCTCTGCCCATTTCTGAGGAGACTTTGGCTTTACCCCATCCAATCTAATTTTTATTTGTCGGTGACCTTTCTTCAAAGAAAAGTCTTGAGATTGATTGGGCTGAGGCTGCTTTGCAGCGGCTGAAGGTTGTGAATTTGGCTGATTTGGCTGTTGCGCTGAATTTAAAGATTCTCTGAAACATGCCAGCCCCGAAAGATCCGAGTGCACAGAAAATCCCGCTGCAGACAAACGCTCTCCCACAACAGCTTCGGTCAGCCACGCCATGGATTGTCCCCAGTACCCAAAAGTCTCGACACTTAATCGAATGGGTGACTGAGGTGACTCAAATTTACGAGCGCTGGCCGCTTTGAGTTCAGACAACTCTTGTCTTTTCATTCCCGAGGGCAGCGAGGACGACCAATCAAACCCCCAAATCACTCGACTTCCGAGCATCTGACAGTTGTCTTTCCGAAAAAGGACGACCACTCGTGCAAGCTCTTTATCTGTGACTTTGCCAGCAGCCGGAAATATAAAATAAGTCTGCAGGAGTCCGTCGAAGGATTCATTCCAGCTGTAGTTCCGGGCTCTGCGAAAGGCACCGAACTTAACTTCCTCTCCGGGAGTCGCATCCCACAACTTGACGACGTTAGCGCGGAATTCATCCATGGCCTGCCGCTGACGCATCATTCGCTCAGCGTCGTAGGGAACGACCTGCGTCGGAGGGACAAGAAGAACAGGCATTAGAAGAGAATTCCGAATCCACCCGTCAAAGCAAACGGTGCACTGAAATCAGTACCACCTCGCCCATCGCTTCCAATGATCGAATAATTTTTCAACTGAATATCTAACAACATGCGGCGAGCCATGAAAAACCGACTGCCGAGAGCAAAGTTTGCCATCGGACTGGTCTGCGCAATGGCTATGGGCCGCCCCGCAATTCCATATTGATTGTCTTCGACGACACCCACGTCTTTCATCAGCACGGTGTTGCCATTTTCGTCGGTCACGGTTTCCTTCAACGGATAGAAATTGCTGAGAGCCAGACCCAAACCTGCATTCAGGTAAAAATCCAGATAAACAACCTGAGAAAGGAAAAACAGTGATTTACCGTAGACGGGTGTCCACTGGTAGTTCGCGGACACGAGTGTGTTGATTTCGCGAATTGGCATATATGCTGCGTTCTTTTGAAATGGACGACGCTTTTCGTAGTACTTGGGGTTATCTTTCACTTTGTCATCATTTTTGTTGCCCGAGTCGGGCTCCATGTTTTTTGCATCTTTGGGAGCATCCAGCGGCTCACCCTGTGCGCACGGAAAAACGACTGGATTGTTGCGGCCGGCATAGTCGGTATCCAAGTAGAAGTTTTCGACGCATGTACGGTCGACTTTATCGACCGATTTTCCGAACAACCCCTCAAAGTGAAAGGCGTGCCATTCGTCGAAGTGATACGTTGCCGACGCTCCAAAGAGATACGTATTAACAAACGACTGATTGAGAATGAATCCGCCCGATCCATTCAATTGAAAGCGGCCTTTTTTGGGGTAGAACTTACCTTTCACCACCTCGTTTCCTTCAACCGATTTGCGATAATCGGCCTGCGCAGGAGATGAAATCAAACCACCAAAAAGACTCGTCATCATCAAAAGCAATGCACCAACGATCTTCACTGTCTTCAACGGAGACGAAGATTTTCCGGTTGTCGATGATTGCGGCTGCGTGGGCGATGAAGGTGTCCGAGTCGGCGTTGCGGTCATATTTAGAGTTTGCGGGTAAACAGTGTGATGCAAAAAGCGTAAGCCCATGACACACGAATTACCGGCCTTGCCTCGTCCCATCGTCGGCATCAACGGATGCAGTTGGGTGGTTGTCTGCGCATTGAGGATCAACGGCGCAACGCAATGGCGACGCACATTCAAAATTGTGGATTCATTGCGAGAAAAGACCGACACAGCACGGGCACTCGACAAATCGTTCAATGTACTGATCGCAGAATCAAGACTGTCCACAGGCACAATGGCAACGTCCGGCGCAAAAAATGCATTTGATGCATAGACGCTGCTGCTAATTTTGGAGTTGTCCATAAGATGCACGCCCGGAGAAACAAAATAACCACCCCCCGGATTGTCGATAGCTTTACCCCATCTCAATGTTTCAACGGATTCTCTTGCGGCGATTCCTTGAAAACGAAGAAAGCGATCCCAAGAAGTCTGACTGCACAAAGGCCCCATCACATGAAGGCGTGCATCATTAAGATCGTTTTTCACGCCAATGGGCATTTGCTTTACAGCCTTGACGAATTTCTCAACAAAAGCATCGACAACCCTGTGGTCCACAAAGGCCAGACTTGTCGACTCGAGTCGTTGTCCGGCATCGAGACACGCACCCAGCAGGACTTTATCAACACACTCATCGAGGTCAGCATCAGCCGCAATAATTGCAGCATTCTTGCCACCTCCACAAAGAACAAGCCGAACGTTTTGATCTGTCGACATGTCGCGACGCAGCTGTTCGAGAGATTCCTCTCCGCCCGTGTAGAAAATCGTGTCAAACTGGTGAGACAAAACCAGACGTCGGTAAACCTCAAGATCGCCGTATACAACTTGAACCAACCCCGCAGGAGGGTTCGCCTGATGAAGACAGCTGGCGATGAGTGATGCAGACAACGGGCAATGAACAGACGGACGAAAGCACACCGAATTACCCGCAGCCAACGACGTCAGTATTGAATACAGAGCGGTATAGACCGGTAGAGCAACGTTTGTGCTAATCAGAACCAATCCTACTGGGGCGTAAGTCCAATTCCATCCCAATTCAGATTTCTGGGGCGACAGTTCATCAGAGCAGAAACGCGGAAGATGCCTAAAGATTTCCTCGCACAGCTCCCATTCCTGCTCAACAGCCCAACGTGAACGGGCAAGTTCGAGCATCATCTGACTTTTAATTTCATCTGCATTCTGTCGCAGATTACTTATAACTGCATTCACAAACTGCATGCGTGAAGAAAGAGATTGCGCTGCAAATTGAATTTGTGCGCGTTTGGCAGATTCTACAATCTCGCCGACAAGGTCTTTGTTCCATCCAGTGACCGCCAAGACATCCGTAGGTTTCATTGGATTGCTCGAATGAAAAACCCGCTCGGGCTTTTCGAGCTGAAGAAACCGACCATTGATATAAGGCGAAAGAATGTTGGATGTCGTTCCCATAGAGCAAGTCCCCAAAAGAAATCGCCTGCGCGGCCTGCGTCTTTAATGCTAAATGGTTTACTTCTGAAATGAAATTGGTGCGTTCTCTCAAAACAGGGAAATATTTTCCCATATCTTACGATCTAACGACGAAGCGACACCTGATTCCGTGAGGGATTTTGACACCCAGCGGGGCGAATCGAAAAACGCAGAAAATTCAATCAACAAATGGGCTGCAAAATCCTCAGCTGCTCCCTGTTGGTGACTCAGCTCAACATCAAAAATCCGGACCTGAAGCTGATGGTGAGTAATTGTATGCGAGAGCGTATCTTCCGAAACTCTCAGAGAGTCGACCAACTCGTGCGCGCCTAACCAAGCAGCAAGTTTCTTGTGCTCGGCCTGCTTCAACAGTGGAAAACCCACGGTCTCGGAAAGAAAGCCTTTTTTTCGCTCGACAAGAAGAATCTGCTCCTGAGGACTCACGTGTTGCGACAGCGCCGAGATTCTTAATGCGGCCAATTCAACCGACTCGAACTGCTTTCTTGGTTTATTCGCAGGGCAGGCATGAACCTTTTGCATTTGAAAAGCTCGACACACATCTCGAACAGGACACAGATGACATTCCGGAGACTTTTTCTGGCACAGCGTCGCTCCAAGCGCCATCATGGCCTGATTGAAAGCTCCGGGACGAGCGCAATCGATAACATCATCAGTGAGAGCCTGAATCCATTTACGACCAGCGTCACTCCAAATCTCAACTGATGAACACCCCGTCAAACGGGCAATTACGCGGATAACATTTCCATCGACACACGCTCGCGCTTCTTTGAAACAGATGCTCGAAATCACGCTTGCTGTGTAAGGACCAACTCCGGGAACTTTCAGCCATGACTCGTAATCGGCCGGGAAACACCCACCGAGCTCGGAGACGATATACTGCGCACCTTTCCGCAAATTTCGGGCGCGCGCATAATATCCGAGCCCAGCCCACAACTGACGTAAAACATCGTCTGAACAATTCGCCAGACTCTGAACGTCGGGCAGTGCTTTAACGAACTCGCGGAAACGGGGAACCACGACAGCCATCGTGGTCTGCTGGCTCATCACTTCGCAGATCCAAGTCCAATAAACCGAGAGATGTTGGCGCCAGGGAAAGTCTCTTTTGTGAGTGTCATACCACCCAAGAAGCTGGGGAACCCAATTGGCGGATCTGCGCAGATGAGAATCTTCTGGAAACATAAAAGCCCGGCCTCAGTTCAAAAAGAACGACTGCCGAGCTTTTTAACGAGAGACGAATGAAACGGCAAGATTAGATCTGGCCGCCTTCACCCATTCCTGAATCAGCGGAACCCTGAGCTTTTCCAGCTCCCTTGCGCGGACGACCGCGACGGTGAGTTTGGCGCAGCTTCTCGAGTTTGCTTGGACGGCCGCGCTTCTTAGGAGCAGCTGCCTTCTTCGCCTTGGTTGCCTTCTTAGCCTTCACTACTTTCTTCT
>CAYWSV010000113.1:0-11370 GCA_964460155.1 uncultured Oligoflexia bacterium
CGACAAGTTGCAGATCAAGAGCTTCCGGAAAAATCCGAGTCGACGGAGTGACACGTAACCCAAGCGACAGCATGCACGGTTGCGACGGATTGAAAATACATTCGTAAAGGTAAGTATTTTCAGCATCACTGCCCCGGTGCGCGAGTGCGAGCTGCGTGCCTTTTCCTTGCGCGGGAACCAAACTCACATCAATCCATTCGTGGGGCAGTGTTGTTCGGATTGTTGCGCGCACAGTTATGGATTCACCAACAAATGCAGTTCCCTTGGGCATAATCTCAAGACTGCGGACTTCGAGTTTGTTCCATTGCGAGCGCAGTGTGGTCAGGTTTTTTTCATGAGCCGTAAGATTATTTTTGGCTTCTGGTGCAAACAAACCGAGTTGAGATGCGTTCGTCAATGCTGGCGAATATGCGCTGTGGAAATAATCCAGAACCATACGCTGTGCACTAAACGCAGGAGCATATCGCATGACTGAATTCTTCATTTTGCGAATCCACTCAGACGGCACTGGAGCGCTGTAGTAGAGAGGAACCAGTTCGTGTTCAAGAATGTCGTAAAGCATTTCGCTTTCACGGTCGTCACGCTGATCGTCGCTTGTATGACCGTCTCTTGAACCAATTGCAAAGCCTGCATCAGGGTGATGAGCTTCGTCCCACCAGCCATCAAGAATTGACAAATGCAATCCACCGTTGAGCGCCACCTTCATTCCACTCGTACCCGAGGCCTCAAGAGTGCGCACAGGTGTGTTGAGCCACACATCCACTCCGCGAACAAGCCGGTGGGCAAGATTCATGTCATAATTCTCAAGGAATAACACGCGATGAGAGAGTTTCTCTCTTTCGATAATTCGAACAACCTGTTGGATAATTTCTTTGCCGTGGTTGTCGTTGGGATGCGCTTTTCCGGCAATAAGAATTTGCACGGGGCGATCGGTGTTGTTGAGAATTCGTTTCAGACGTTCGATGTTGCGGAACATCAAAGTTCCGCGTTTGTAAGCTACAAACCGACGAGCAAAGCCAATCGTCAGCGTTTGTGGACGAAGTGTCTGACGCAGTTCGGCAAGTGCGTGGGGAGACATGCGTTCACTGCTCGACATGCACTTAAGAACACTCGAAGTCAGACGACTTTTTCTGAGCAAGTGCACATCCCAAAACTCTGAATCAGGAATGCCCAAAATGCGTTCCCATGTTTCCTGTTTTTCGAGTTTGGTGTCCCAACCGCGGCCAAGATACATATCGCACAAATCCGCAAGCTCGTTCGACATCCATGTGCGTGTGTGAACACCATTGGTGACGTGGTGAACGGGTGTTTCATGCTCATTCAAATGTGGCCATAAACTCTTCCAGATTCTGCGTGACACCTCGCCGTGCAGTGCACTTACGCCGTTACGAAAATGCGAGGTGCGCATCGCAAATACGGGCATTGAAAATTCTTGTGTGTGTTCCGGATGACGACCCAGTGCATAAAATTGGTCATCAGGAAGTCCATAGAGTTCTGCAGTGGAACCCATGTGATGTTTGACTTTATCGACGGGAAAACTGTCATTGCCAGCGGGCAGGGGGGTGTGAACAGTAAATATTTGTGTCGCCTGAACCTGATGCAAAGCCTGTTGCCAGCTCAAGCCTTTTGCAACGGCCAGAGAGATTCGTGCCAGAGTTAGAAATGCAGAGTGACCTTCATTCAAATGATAAACATGTGCTTCGATGCCCATCGTCTTGAGCGCAAAAACTCCGCCGATGCCCAAAAGAATTTCCTGACGCAGGCGGAGATCCTGACCTCCGGCATAAAGACGCGCGGTGATTTGACGGGCTTCTTGCGAATTCTGGCTGAGGTTTGTATCGAGCAAATAAAGCGGAATGCGACCTACGTGTAATTTCCAAATCTGAACTGCAACGGTCTCACCGGTGATTTGCATTTCAAATGTTATTGGGCGATCGTCGTTGTCGCGTACGAGTTCCATGGGCATGTAAAAAGGATCATTGGCTGCATAGTTTTCGCGTTGCCATCCGTCTTTGCCAATCGATTGGTTAAAGTAACCTTCGTTGTAAAACAGACCCACGCCCATCAGCGGAAGACCAAGGTCGCTCGCAGTTTTGAGATGGTCACCAGCAAGTACACCCAAACCACCACTGTAAAGGGGGATGCTTTCGTGCAAGGCAAACTCCATCGAGAAGTATGCGATGCTGTTTGGCTTGAGAGCGGCAATATCGGGTCGAGCTGCAGGAGCGTTCTGCAACATTGCTTCATATGAGCTCTTGACGCGATTGAGGTGATCAACAAACCCCTGATCTTGCCCGAGTCTATCGAAATGTTCACGGCTGAGTTCGTTGAGCATGCGCAGAGGGCAGGGGCCACTTTGTTCATATGCCACTGGATCAATACGTCTGAACAAATTGACCGCATCGACATTCCACGACCACCAAACGTTGCGCGCAATCGTCCACAGAGGCTCGAGAACTGTGGGTAGTTGGGCTCTCACGTGAATTTGCAAAACGTGGTTCATGATTCGGCCGCTCCCTTGCCTTTGAGCATCCCGTCGGACGCTCCGTCGATGAAATTTGGATCCTTAGCCGAAGATGGTTGCAGTCCTCGGTCCGAAGATCAAATGGCAAGAGTCAACAGGATGCGCATTAGCCAGAAACTGTTGGTCGGATTAAAAGGCTCAGCTTCAGCCCACCGGCGAATTTCGGCGAGAATGAGAGTGGAGCGTGTTTGAGACAGTCGCCCAGATTTCAATGCCTCTGATGTGTTTTCAACAACAGCATCACGAAGAATTTGTGCGTTGTATTTTTTGCCAGCAGCGTCGCACCAAAGCGAAAGCTCGCTCAAGTTTTTTGGAGAAAGGGCTACTTTTTGCGAAGAGAACAAACTGTCCGATGGCGTCAGAGTTGGCGGTTCGCGCAGGTGGGCTGCTTTGAAAAGATTTTTCAAAAAAGAAGCATCTTCTGATTCCATCAGGCTCGTTGCGCTTTTCACGTCATCTTCCCATGCGGGGAGTGTTGTTTTCTGGCAACGGCTCGCAATTGTGGGCGGAATCTGCCCCGGGCGTGCGGTGGTTAAAACAAAAACACATTGAGCATGAGGCTCTTCAATTGTTTTGAGCAGTGCGTTCGCACTCTGAGTGTTCATGCGCTCCGCGCGCTCGATCAGAAGAAACCGTCTGCGTGCAAAAGTTGGAGGATAGAGAGTCCGTTCGCGGAACAATTCCATATCATCACGGCGCAGAATCGAGCGTTCAGGATCTGCACGGAGAACATCGGGGTGACGCACAAAGGCATCCCAGAATTCGCTGTCACCGACCTTGCGCTCATCGCCAAACAGCGACAAACCACATAGTTTTAAAAGTAGAGTGTTTACGAATTGAATCGGGGTTTTTTCTGCTGCAAATGAACGGCTGATGAACAAATACGAATGGTGATTTCCAGCTCCCAAGGCAGCTTCGAGAGACTGACGGGTTGCGTCTGAAAAGCTCATTTGATGCTGGTTCCAAAATGAGCACGTGTTGCATCGAGAACACGCTCAGCCACTTGGTCAGCGCTTCCGGCGCCATCAATCAAGATGCGCTTGGGCACCCGTCCGTTCGGATAGGGAGTTTGTGATGTGGTCAGAGCCTCGAATGCAGCATGCAAAGATGAATCGCGGATGAGTTCGGCATCAAGCCTATCGGTTTCGGTGCCTGCGCGGGATTTCAAACGCTCATGGGCTGTGAGCATATCGACACGCAGGACGAGTGTGAGATCGGGTTGAAGATCTCCCACCACCGGTGCTGCAACGGCGTCGATGTCGGACTTTTCAAGCCCGCCTCTAAAACCCTGATAAATATAACTCGAGTCCAAAAAACGGTCACAGATGATCCATTTGCCCGCAGCGAGAGCCGGACGGATGGTTTTTTCGATGTGTTGCGCGCGCGCAGCCATCACAAGAAGGAGCTCCGTTCGCGGTGTGGGTGTGTCACCGCTTTTGGGCACGCTTTTAAAAACGTTGCGGATGTCCTCGGCGAGTGGGGTCCCACCAGGTTCACGGGTTTCTAAAACCGTCAGACCTTTGTCGCGCAAATATTGCGCCAGTCTGGCCGCCTGAGTGCTTTTTCCCGAGCCTTCTCCGCCTTCAAACACGATAAATGGCATGCGGCCCCCCGAATGTCCTCTGAACCAAAATGTTTAAAAAAACGTCAACAGTCTGCCCATAGCAGGCCTTGGGACGATGGGTTACCATTTTGCACAGAGTGTCCTTGCGAACAATGGGTGTCCAAAAGTTATGCAAAGAGAACCCTGAAGGAGCGCCGCGTGCGGGTGGATTTGCTCACTCTCTATGCTTTTTCAGACAAGACTCACGCTAAGCAGCGTGAGCTGTGGCGAGGCTTTCTTGCACTCGTTATGCCCATTCTTTTGGAATGTGAGGCTGCTGAATTCGAACGCATTCTTGAATCTGCGCAATGCCGTTCCGTGGAGTCCATGCTCGAACAAGTTGATGCTCCCGAGACTCCAGCTCAACTCGTCTGGTCCATCTCTGGAACATTTGCAGAGCTTCTAGGTTTCGAAGCTGAGTTCGGATTGGCTGCGTTTCTCGATGTGAATTTGCCAACTCGAGTGCACTCAGTGGGCGGCGGAGTGGCTTCAACCCGTGACGACGCCGTCGTTACACACTGGCTGAAATCATTCAGAGATATTCAGCAAAGACCAGAGTTTTTGGAAATCACGAGCGAATGGAAGCGTGCCTTCGATGTTCTTATGGAAGATGAAGGCAGCGAAGACGATGAATCCGAGGAAACAGTTCAGGTGTCGTGAAGCCTTGGGTCATCATCAAATTGGATATCCTCTGCCCCCGCAGCTTTGCGCATCCGATTTTCTGATGAGTGTCTGCGTTGGTGGCGGTTTCGAGTTGTTCTGGACTCGTGTCTCTGAGGTACGGCTCTGAGGCGTGTTTTTTCTTCGTTCCTTCCGGCGTCCGATTCTTCGCTCTGCACCTCAGGAATGGCCTCTTGCGCGCTCATGCGCGTGCGCATTGTCTGAGCATTTTGACCCCTTATGGAGTTGACGAGATTTCGGGTACTCGTTTTCACTCCCTCGGCCTGTGTCGTCAGTTCCAGAGTGGCAGTCGCACACACTGAAGCATTGTTTGCATTTTGAATTGTCACTTGTTCCAAAAGAACCATGGCTTTGTTGACCTCGCTCAGCCCCGAGGCCTGCATTTCGCAGTTGGTTGCAATTTCGTTCGTCCTGTTCTCGAGCTGTTTGGTCTTTTCGCAAAGCTCATTGAGTATTGGTCCGCACTGAGCCACGGCCGCAGAGCCTCTGTCGATTTTGTCACGTTTGACTGCCGCAAGTGATTCGATCTTCAATTGAGTTTCACGCACAAGCCCGTCGGCTTTTCGCAAACTTTCTTCGAGAAGTGTCGCAATGTCCTTTGCAGTGGCGGTGCTTAAAGTCGAAAGGTTGCCGAGCTCCTCGGCAACGACGGCAAAGCCTTTTCCAAACTCACCTGCGCGCGCAGCCTCGACGGAAGCGTTGAAGGAGAGCAGTTTTGTTTGGTATGCGACGTCATTAATGAACTTCGCCTTACCTTTGATGTCAGCAATCACATTGACGACATCTGCAAGTTGTTTGTGGCTTTCACCAATTTGGCTCATGACGCTCTGGTCGTATTGATTGATGTCATCGATTGCGGCGACCACATTCTCAACGTAATCGCGGCCCCGGCCGGCATGCACAACAGCCTCTGTTGCAACTTCTGCCGCCTTTTTCGAATTCACCGAACCTATTTCAGACAGCGCGCCGATATCTTTTAGTGTTGACGCTGTTTCGCGTATCGACGTTGCCTCTGAACTTGTTGCAAGTGCCAGACTTGCACTCGATTCTGAAATCTGTTGCGAGCGGGTGAAAAATTGGTTGGATGCCTCAGATAAGTTTTCTGTCGTTCGAGAAAGGCTGCGGTTAAGACCTGCGACAACGGCTTGCGAGAGCAGCAGACCGAACCCTAAGCCCAGAGCCGAAACGACTCCCATCCAGTACATCCATGTTTTACTGACCAAAGAAACCTCGCGGCGCATTACAGAGGCAGCGACCCGCTCTGCTTGAATAATTTCACCAGTCAATTTTTGAATCCGTTCATCGAGTGGCTTTGCTGGTCCTTCTTCGGTGTTGTGGAGTTCAAATGCTTGTTCGTTTTCGCCCTCAAGTGCGGCTTTGAGGATTTTGTCGCTCAGTTCACGCCGCTTCGAGATGGTTGACTTCAACTCGTTAATTTTTGTTTTCTGATTGTTGTCGGAGACTTTTAAACTCAGTGCATTGAGTCCTGCTTCCCAATCACGATAGACGTCGGTCATTCGCTTCGGAAAGAGTGATGTTTGTTCGACGGTAGGCTCAAGAATGGCATTTGCCTCAAGAGCTCTGACCTTGTCATGACCCTCGCTCAGTGCGCTGAATGACGATTCGATGTCATAAAGAATTGTAGTGGTGTCGAGTGTTTTCTCGAGCTTTGATAATCCGACGAAACCGGTTGCAGAAATGCCTGCGACTGTGATCACGAAGATCAGTCCGATTGTCAGGATTTTCTTGTTGAAGCTCCAGTTTCTCATGACCATCCTCTAAGCCACGGCAGACGAAGTTTGACCCGACGCCCCCGCTGTAGACTCATCGAACGAAAAAAGTTTTTCTGTATTCAAGATGACAATCAGCTGACGTTCTGTGCGGGCAACAGCCTCCATAAATTTGGCCTGTGGTGAGGCAGAGAGATTGGGCGGCGGAGACAGTTGCTCTGGCGTGAGTTCAATCACACTGTCGATAATCTCGGTGCGCAAGCCTAAGAGCGCACCTTTACGTTCGAGAATCAAAATGGATGCTTCGTCGGTCTGGTTTGCCCGTGGAAGTCCAAATCGCACGCAGAGATCAAGAACTGAAATAATTCGTCCGCGAATGTTAATAATTCCACAAATACTGTTTGGTGCGAGTGGAACAGGTGTGACTTCGATGTCGGGCATGACCTCGCGCACATGCGCAAGTGGAACCGCATACTGAGCATTGGCGATTGTGAAGATCATATACCGATCATTCAGCTGCATGACTCAATCCCTTCCTACGCCGCTTTGTCGGATGTCGGTGGACCACCGTGTGGCTGCCGCTCACCCTTGGGGGCATGAATAAGGTCCTGTAAATCAAGAATCACGGCTGGCTTTCCGTCACCTAGAACTGCTGCGCCTCCCAGTCCGTTGACACTTTGCAATTCATGTCCAAGTCTTTTTACAACGATTTGTTGCTGTGAAATGACGTCATCGACAACAACCGCAAATCTGCGGTTTGAATCCTCTTGAACGACGAGTGCAATACCGTCGAATGTTGTTCGGTTGTGCGCCAAAGTTGTCTGCTTGTTGAGCAACTGTGTCAGATAGAAAAGTGGAATGGTTTGGCCGCGCAGGTTGAGCATTTCACTTTGCCCATGCACCGATAACACATCGGCTTCGTGTGGCCGGACGGTTTCAGAGACCTGCGCTTTAGAAACGACAAAACGTTCGCGTCCGAGTCGAACAACAAAGCCATCAATCACTGCGACAGACAAAGGTAAATGAATTCTGAAGCAGCTTCCTTCTCCTGCCTTCGATTCCAAATCGATAAATCCCTGCAGAGCTTCAATTTTAGATTTGACTGCATCCAATCCAAGCGATGGAGTATCTGCCAGAGGGGATAAATGCCGTGCGAAGAAACCAGGGTGAAAAATCAACGATTGGGTTTTTTCATCGGAAAGTTTTTCAAACGGGGCGATGAGCCCACGTTGTATTGCTTGCGCTCTGATTTTTTGGGGGTCAAGTCCGCACCCGTCATCACGGATTTCTATAACTACGGTTTTTGACAGTCGGCTAGCCTTTAACCAAATATTCCCTTGTGCGGGTTTTCCAGTTTTCGCGCGCTCGACGCTGCTTTCAACTCCGTTCTCAAGTGCGTGGCGGACTAAGGTGACCAAGGATTCGCTGATGTTGTCGAGAAGTATTTTGTCGATCTCAATGTCTTCACCCACAAGATTGACAGCGATGTCTTTGTTCAAGCGCTGGGCAGCTTCCCGACTCATACGCTGCATTTTTGCGAAGAGCGGTTTGATTTTGACTAATCGCAAAGAAGCCGTGACATCCTGTGCCTCGCGAAGAATCTTTGCCATTTGTGTAATGCTTTTACGCAGCAGCGGGGCGTCGGTCTCGGAGCTGTGCTCTTCGAATATGCTCTGTAATATGATCAACTCGCCCACGAAATTGAGAATTTTATCGACTTTTGCGAGACTCACTCGTACGTGGTCATCAGTCAGTGCCGCTGTCCCTGCAACCAAAGGTGCAGTTCCGGTGTTGTTGGTGGTCGCTGGCGGAGTTGTATTTGTAGACGGCCGAATTCGCGTTACAGCGTCACGAATCTGCGACGTTTGTTCAATGTAAGTCGATGAATCCTGCAAAGAGGTCGCTGCTGTGGCAGCTGTTTTGCTCATCTCGGCTGAGTTCTTTTGCTCTGAAGTCTCGGCGCTGGCGAGGAGACCTGCATCATCTGACACAGTTCGAACCGTCTGTTCCTTAAGAGTCACTTCAGTTTGGGAATCAATGACTGTCGTTTGTTGATTTTCTTGAGGCACAGAATCAATGGCTGTTGTGGGCCCGTTTTCTTCCGGCACAGATTGTGGAGCTGGCGTCTGCTGAGTGACTTGAGGCGCAGGGTGAACGACTGCGGATTCTTGAGGTTCTGCAGGAAGAGCAGCTTCAATTGTCGTGATGTTGGCACGCGCCGCAAGCTGTGTCAGGCGTGTTATTGCAGCTTGAATGGCCAGCAGTTTTGCATCGAGTTGCTCTGCTTCGGTGCTGATTCTGGTCGTTGAAATGGAGTGTGTTTCGGTGATGCCGCTCAGTGACGGGCTTGTTTCCGCTGTGTGCGCATCTGCAGTCTCAGTCAGTGTCTCTGTGTCTGTCGTGTGATTCTCTGGCATTTCAAAGAGGACTGCCTTGAGGTCATCTCCCACAAACCAAATATCTCCTGCGGTTGGCGGTCGCGGAAGCTCAATTTTTAGTGCCACGCTTTTGGGATCTGAAACTCGCGTCATAAGTTCGGTTAACGCTTCACCTTCACCGGGAGTCTTTTTTCCTGCACGCAGACATTGAACATGCGCTTGAATAAAATCGCGTGACTTCCACAGAAGGCTCATCACATCGGCGTTGGCACCCACCTTATTTGTTTTGAGTGTGGAAAGAAAAGATTCTAAATGCTGGGAGAAAGTTGCAAGTTCGGTAAAGCCCAGAGCTGCCGACGAGCCGCGCAGCATACGTGCCGTGCGCAGTACTTTTTCGTTTGGCAATGCAGTTGTACCCTGACGCTCTAGGTCAAGGAAACACTCTTCAAACTGAGAGAGAATTTCGTCCACTTCATGAACGAAGATTTCTACAATTTGTCTGAGTTCCGATGCATCCACGATGAATCGCTCCCATTGTGCTGACTCATGCACAGCCCCGGAACCGACCGCTGTCTATCGCGACCGATCCCATAGGCTTTAGGGAGGTTCGGTAAAATTCGTTTACAAACGAGGGCGAGGCGCTTGAGGAGTGATGGTCGTTTGACGCTGCTCATTCAATTCGGTCATCAGCATTTGCACCGCTGATTTCATCATGACACCGAAAAGATGACTAAAAACACCCGGTATTTCTTGTTTCTCAAGAGTATAGACTTCCGTCTCATCACCCGTTGAAAGCCCGGCAAGTTCTGCCGCCTTTTCAATTGCGCTGGTTCGATTTCCCAAAGCATCGACGAGCTTGCGGGCAAGCGCTTCGGTTCCCAACACAACCCGTCCGTCACTCATGTGTTTCAGAGTCGTGGCCTCAATTTGGGGTCGAGCCAGACGAACGTCGGTGACAAATTGGTCGCGCGTCTCATTAATGAGTTGTTGCAGGTATGCTTTGTCTTCGGGTGTCCATGGCCGCACTGCCGAGCCCGAGTCTTTCAGTTTTCCTGTTTTGAGAGTCACAGGGCGCAGGCGCATCCATTCAATCAACTTCGAGGCCTCAAAGCTCTCCATGATGACTCCAATGCTGCCCACCATCGTGCCGCGGTTTGCAATCACCCACGACGAAGGCACTGACGCATAGTAGGCACCGCTCGCAGCAACGTCGCGCATGTAGGCCACGACAGGAGTTTCCTCTTTGATCTTTTTGATGGTGTCGTAAATTTCCTGACTGGCCACAACAGAACCACCGGGACTGTCGACCTCAAGGAGAATCCCCTTGATACGATCATCCTTGGCAGCTTCGTTGAGTTTGTCGACCACTTCGTTGGCCACTTCCGAGTTGATAGGTTGGTTGAGCCTGATTTCGGCAAGACCAGACGAAAATGGAAGGTGGTCAAGATACGTTTGCTCGTGGCTTTTCATGCCGCCGGCAGACGGTAAAAGTTTAACTGCAGTGATGGCGAGGACGATGAATGCAAAGGCCGCGATAAGAGCCAAAGCTCCTACCACGGCCAAAAACAGTACACCACCCGACCATCGTTTTTCACGCGAGTCAGGGTCTTTGTACATTCGAATCACTCCTCAGAGCGTTCTTTTGAAGTGCGGGTCTTCGCGCGAGCAAATGCTTCTGCAAATCCAGTGGCTGCAGGAGTTGCGCTTGCGGCTTGAATTACGCGGTTGTGAGTTTCATCGAGACCACGAGTGACTGCCTTGTGAGACAGTTCGAAACGGCGCTCGGTGAGGTCAACCTTGAGAACGATGAATTCAAGTTCTGTGTCGATGTCAGGAAGCTTGCCGGGTTCCATGTCGAGTTCAGAAACATGGATAAGGCCTTCAACGCCTGGCGCGAGTTCGATGAATGAACCGAATTCAGCATTGCGAGTTACCTTGCCCTTGGCGCGTGTGCCCGGAACAAAGACGCGCGAAGCGGCTTCGTAGGGGTCTTCCTGAAGTTGCTTGATGCCGAGCGAGAAGCGCATGTTCTCGACGTCGATCTGCAGAACTTTTGCTTCGACTTCGTCACCCTTCTTGAAGAGATCCTGAGGATGCTTGACGCGCTCAGTCCAAGAGATGTCAGAGACGTGAATCAAGCCATCAACACCTTCTTCGATTCCGACGAACACGCCGAAGTCAGTGATGTTGCGAATCTTGCCGCGGATAACGTCGCCCACTTGATATTTCTCGAGGACGAGTTCCCATGGATTAGGTTCGGTTTGTTTCATGCCGAGCGAAATGCGGTGGTTCTCGAGGTCAACTGCAAGAACAACAACTTCAACTTCGTCGCCGATAGCAACGAGTTTGGAAGGATGTTTCACGCGACGGTTCCAAGTCATTTCTGTGACGTGGATGAGGCCTGGATGCGGCCGGGTCCGTTTCAGAAAGTCTCGATCGCGTGAGCGATGAGGG
>CAYWSV010000114.1:0-2521 GCA_964460155.1 uncultured Oligoflexia bacterium
ATGTTCAGAAGAAGACAGTCGAGCAGAAGTTTGAAGGTGGCGTTGTGAGCTTTAAAGTGGAATGCGTGGGTTCTCAATGCAGAACACCAGAGCAGCCAATTCATCAGTGCACGCTGACACCCATCAAGATTCCACCGATTGTGCGTTTACCTGTGCCTACGAGACCAAACCCGATTCCACGTCCAATTCCGGTCCCGAATGGATTTGTGTCTGACGAATCGAATGCATCGTCCGAATCATACGATTTGGCTGTCGGGGAGTAACACTCAACGTGAGACTGCGGTTTAAGCGCATTGCCTTAGTTATCGCAGTTGTTGCTGCGGGTGTTGGTTTTGGAGTGTATTTAAAAAACCCAAGGACCGGCAGTTCATCTGATGCCGGGGGTTCTCCCACAGCGCTCTTGAAGACTGCTGCTGGGGGTGGGGTGCAACAGGGTAATGGACTGCTCAAATACACGCTGAACGAAAATGAAATTCGCAGCTTTGCTGTTGAGCAGGATCTGCTTGTTGAATTGAAGCCCTCGCCCGATCAGTCGACCCTCTCGCAGATTCACGTCCGCGGACAAATGGATGAGCGCCTTGTGCGTGTTCAAGGGCGGCAACTCACTTATCGTTATACATTCAGTCAGATGAGCTTTGAGTCCTTGGGTCAGCAGGGCCAGTCGGCACTGCCTGCCAGCGAGGCGCAGCGGATTTCTGCAGCGCTCAACGCCGGGGTTGTTCTTCTGAGAACCGATCCCGAAAGATGGACGTTGAGTTGGAGCATTAATCAATCGGCGAGTCCTGAAACTTTAAATCTTTTGCGGAGCATCATTCTTGCGGGGTCTGTCTTTCTTCCCAATGTTGCTGATCTGAGTGAATGGACGGGCAGTGAGGAAGACTCAACCGGAGTGTTTACCGTATCGCATCGACTTGTTTCGCTTGCAGATGGCAAAGCACAAATTTTGAAGGAACCTCGTCTATTGCGCATTCCTCCCGAAGCAGGAATGACTGGCAACGATGCGCAGACAGCAATTATTCTTCCAGACTCATCTACAAAAATCGACTTCGACGCCAAAGCAGGTCATCTGCTGAAGGCTGAACAGCGTTGGGCATTGCGGGTTCATGCGGGTGGACTTGTTGCGATTACGAACATGCGCACAAGCCTGACTTTTACTGGAAAGCGCGAAGCGACGAAACAAGATGAAGTGCGCGTCGGCAGTGCTCAAGGGCAATCGTCTAGCGAAGAGACCTATCTCAGCGAATACGAAATGCAGGCTGTTCATTCGACTTCGTTGAAAAAGAAGGTCGCGGCACAGAAGTTGGGCGAGGAAAATTGGGAGAGTCTGCGCGCACGATTTATGTCGTCTGATTTTCACAAAGACGGCGAAGCACGCGCAAAGTTCTTGGAGCAGTTGTCAGCGTTGCTGTATTTGCAGCCCGAATTGTGCACCAAGGTTGCTGCCGAGATTTCTCAGTTGAGCAAAAGCGATCCCGACTACAAGAGCAAACTGTCTCTTTTGGCAGGTGTGTTTGCGAGTCAGGAGACACCTGAAGCTGAGGCTGCAATTGTGGCCTTGGCTACGACGATGAAAAATGATTCCGACGCACAGATGCAGATTCTTCCTGCAATAGGAGCTCATCGGAAGCCCTCGGAACGAACACGCGACGCTCTGATCGAGGCCTATACCGCGGGCGCAGACGAAGGTGTGAGGTCGACTGCTGCGCTGGCTTTGGGGACTTTTGCCTCGCGCGCAAGGGCGAGTCGGCCCGAGCTTTCACGCGAAGCTATAGATAAACTGAAGCAAGATTTCGATTCGACACCTTCGCTCGATAACAAGGTCACCCTTTCAGGTGCACTGGGTAATGCCGGCACACGCGAGGCTATGGACAGCGTTAAAGTTTTATTTGAACGCAGTCAGGATGCATCCATGAAACGCGCTGCGATTTTTGACTTGCGTTTTGTTGATGACGACGCGGCGGATTCATTTTTGGAAAAAACTGCGCTTGACGCATCAACCGATAGAGAACTGGTGATTCAATGTTTGCGGGTTATGCGCATGCGCCCGCCACAAAAGAGGCACTTCAAAACTGCAGTTGAGCTCTTCCGCACACAATCGTCAGCACCAACCATGCGCACCGAGGCTCTCTATACTATTTCGTATTTGTTTCCGGCGGCCCCGCAGGAAGTTACGGAGCTGCTTGAGGAAGCCACGAAAGACAAAAATCTTCAGATTGCAAAACAAGCCGAGCAGCTTCTTGCTCGCAAACCTAAAACGCTCTGAACTGTTGAGCTGACACTTCCTCTGAGTTCTTCGCAAACGCGCTCTGTTCAAAATACGGCTCTTTTTTTTGAATTTGTGAGCGCGGCTTGACATCCGATTTTGCGCATTCCTATCCTCCGTCAATTTATCAATCGGCCTGAACAGCGTCGGAGGAATTCCATGCGTGCAAGTCTTCTTCTCGGGGATGGAACTTTTGTCACGGGTCAAGCGCACGGAAAACGTGGAGAACGCATTGCTGAGCTGGTTTTTAATACGGCA
>CAYWSV010000114.1:2531-4543 GCA_964460155.1 uncultured Oligoflexia bacterium
GAAGAAGTTCTCAGTGACCCGTCCTATGCCGGGCAGTTCGTTTTGTTCACAACAAGTCATATTGGCAATACCGGAATAACAGGCTTTGACCTCGAATCACGGACAATGGCCGCCGAAGCTTTTATCTGCAAAGATCTCTCTGTTGTGGCAGATAACTTTCGTTCACAAAAAGACGTCGAATCGTTTTTGAATGAAACCGGTCGCTGCGCGATTTCGGGAGTTGATACCCGCTTTCTGGCACATAAGCTCAGACACTCAGGTTGTGTACGAGCCATTCTCTCAACGGAAGATCACTCACCCGAATCGCTGCGTGCAAAGTTGCTCGCAGCAACCGATATTTCTTCCCAAGACCTCGTTTCCCAAACGAGGTCTTTTTCTTATCCGCAAGCGCGCAATTTAAAGTCGAACGATTGTTTCTCTGCACTTCCAGCGGACTTTAAAGCAACGCATTCTCAACAACGTAAATTTAAAATTGTCGCAATTGATTGTGGAATGAAGCGCGGAATTCTTGATGACCTTGAATCCTACGGGCTCGATGTTCATGTCGTTGGACCCAACGCATCGTTTCTTGAAATCGAGGCCATCCGTCCGGATGGCCTTTTTATTAGCAATGGCCCCGGGTGTCCCAAACAACTCGCGGGGTCAACACGTGTTCTTGGGTTGATTCGCGAACTGTCTGCTCGGTTGCCCACATTTGGGATCTGTTTAGGTCACCAACTTATTGCACTTGCGTATGGGGGAGAAACGCAAAAACTGTTTTTTGGTCATCATGCTGTGAATCACCCTGTCAGATCGGAAGTCGACCTTGCAGGAATGCCCTCAGGATGTGTGATGATGACGTCTCAGAATCACAACTACCATGTGGTCGAGGAGTCAATTTCACAGGAATTTCTTGTTACGCACCGGCATATGAACGACTCGACCGTTGCCGGCATGATGCACAAGAACAATCCCGTCTTCTCTGTTCAATTTCATCCGGAGTGCAACCCGGGACCGCGCGATGCAAAAGCTTTGTTTGGTGTGTTTGTAAAAATGCTGGAGGAAAATTCTCATGCCGGTCAGAACTGATATTCGCAAAATTCTTGTGATCGGCTCGGGGCCTATTCAAATTGGGCAAGGCTGCGAATTCGATTATTCCGGCACTCAAGCCTGCTTGGCGCTGAAGGATTTGGGATTCGAAGTTGCGCTTGTGAATTCGAATCCAGCTACAATCATGACCGATGCATCCACGGCTCACCGCGTTTATATTGAGCCATTAACTGTTCCAAGTGTGGTGGCACTCCTCGAAACCGAAAGGCCTGATGCGATTCTCCCCACCGTGGGTGGGCAAGTTGCTTTGAATCTTTTCTTAGAGCTTGAGTCGCAAGGTCATTTAAAGCGTCTGGGCGTCAAAACACTTGGAGTCACCTCAGAGACAGTCATTCTTACTGAAGATCGCCGCGCATTTCGCAAACTTCTCGAAGACCTTGGGCTTGAAGTTGTTCGCGGTGATGTGGCTCATTCGCCCGAGTCCGCGCTTAAAATTGCTGCGCAACTCCATTACCCTCTTGTGGTGCGCACGTCGTTCACTTTGGGTGGCGCGGGTGGAGGAGTTGTAGCTTCTCCTGAGCAACTTTCCTCTTTGGTTGAACGAGTCTTCAAACAAAATGCTTCGGCTCAAATGGTGATTGAAGAATCCATTGTGGGTTGGAAAGAGTACGAACTCGAAGTTATGCGCGATTCCGCGGGAACATTTGTAGTGGTCTGCGGAGTTGAAAATGTAAACCCTATGGGTGTGCATACAGGCGACAGTATCACCTGCGCACCCTGCATGACCCTCACAGATCGCGAATATCAGCAGCTGCGTGATACGGCCAAGATTATTTTTGAAAAAGTGGGCATGGAAACGGGAGGCGCAAATATTCAGTTTGCGGTACATCCCCAAACGGGTCGTATGATTGTTGTTGAAATGAACCCGCGCGTGTCGCGTAGCTCGGCGCTTGTTTCTAAGGCTACAGGCTACCCAATTGCAC
>CAYWSV010000114.1:4553-10878 GCA_964460155.1 uncultured Oligoflexia bacterium
CAACTTGCAGTGGGTCTCACCCTCGCAGAACTCAAAAATGAAATCACGCAAAACACGACTGCGGCCTTTGAGCCCTCCATCGATTACGTCGTGGTTAAAATTCCTCGATGGGACTTCGCAAAATACAAAGGAGCATCCGACGCCCTTGGAGTGCAGATGAAGTCGGTGGGCGAAGTGCTCGCTTTTGGTCGCACATTTCGAGATGCGTTTCAAAAAGCCTGGCGTTCATTGGAGCTGGGCTACGACGGATGGCCAGATTTGGGCACAGAGCTCGACATCAACGCGCTCGAGTCGCCAACTCCTGCATTATTTCCTGCGCTCAAAACGGCCCTTTACAAAAGTGTGTCTCTGGAAGAGTTACACTCGCGTACAGGAATATCCATGTGGTTTCTGGCACAGTTCAAACAGTTGGTTGAACTCGAGAAACAACTTTCCAATCGGGATTTTTTCGACGACACATTGATTCGTGCAAAACAAGATGGCTTCACACAAAAAGAAATTGCACGTTTAAGTGGGCTGACCGAGCGCGAGGTTTCGCAGAGAACTGGTGCTTTGGGGCTCAAGCCTACATTCAAAATGGTTGACTCGTGCGCAGGTGAATTTGAGGCCCATACGCCTTATTTTTACAAAACATACGAACAGCACGACGAGAACGTGCCTTCCAATGCACGTAAGGTGGTCATTCTTGGCAGTGGTCCCAATCGGATAGGGCAGGGCGTAGAATTTGATTATTCGTGTGTCCATGCCGTACGCGCAGCTCAAGATGCGGGCTTCGAAGTGATTTTGGTGAACTGCAATCCGGAAACGGTGAGTACAGATCACCTTGTGAGCGATAAACTGTTCATTGAGCCACTTCATCGCGAAGATGTTCTGGACATTCTCAAAGCAGAGAATCCTGAAGGAGTGTTGGTTCAATTTGGTGGGCAAAGTCCGCTGAAGCTAGCCAAAGATATTCTTGATGCAGGTTTTCGTATTCTTGGCACACCCCAAGATGTGATTGAGCTTGCGGAGAATCGCAACGCTTTTGGTGAGTTCATTGCTCAACACGGATTTAAGGTTCCAGCCTGGAGCACAGGTATTGGTTTTGATGAGTGCATGAATAAGGCTCACGCTCTGGGGTATCCGCTTCTCGTCAGGCCATCCTATGTTCTAGGCGGGCGTGCCATGAAGATTGTGCGCAACGAAATGGAACTTAAGTCTGCGTTAGCTGAAGCCATTGATGCGGCTCAGGGGCATCCCATTCTTTTGGACAAATATCTCGATCGAGCCATTGAATTTGATGTTGATTTGGTTTGCGATGGCACAACCGTCTTCATTCCTGCTGTTATGGAGCACATAGAAGAAGCAGGCGTTCATTCAGGCGATTCGACCAGCGTTATTCCGTGCCTTAAGGCACCTACGTATCTCGAAAAAAACATCCGCGTTTTGTGTGAAGATTTGGCTTTGAAATTGGGCGTGCGCGGGCTGCTAAACGTACAGTTGGCCTGGCATGCCGGTGAGCTTTATATTCTTGAGGTCAATCCGCGCAGCTCACGCAGTGTGCCGTTTGTGTCCAAGGCTACGGGAGTTCCTTTGGCTTGGCTCGGTGCACGCGTTGCCTTGGGTGCGTCGTTGAAAGATCTTCCGAGCGATCATGCGTCGAGAGCGACTTTTGCAGTCAAAGCGCCCGTCTTTCCCTTTCATAAATTCCCCGGCGTCAGCCCTCATCTGGGCCCTGAAATGAGGTCGATTGGCGAGGTCATGGGAATGGCCCCGAGTGCAGGACAGGCGTTGGCGAAAGCCTACATTGCCGCGGGTTGGAAACTTGTTCCTCAGGGAGATGTTTTGGTTCTCGCAGAAAGTGGTCAGCTCGCACCTATGTCAGCGGCGTTAAACACTCTCGTGAAAACCTTAGGATGCCGCATTTTCTGTATCGAAGATTCGCAACAGATGCTCTCGGACTTGGGGTCCAACGTCATAGAGCTTCGCCAAGATGAGCAAGTCCGTGCGTTTGCAGAGACGGCCATGCGCAATGGGCGCATGACTCTGGTGTTTTCGGCAGGCGACAAGATGAGCCGAAAGTGGCGACACTTCGCAGCAGAGATTGGAGCGCTGACAACCCAGTGCTCTGTTCCATTTATTGAGTCTGAATTCGCATTGGATGCATGGGTCATGGCCCTACAGGCAGAAGCAGCAAAGGAGTCTTTTCAGTGACGGGTGTGGCAAAATCATTTCTGAGTCTAAATCAACTTTCTCCCTCAGACGTGCGGGATCTTCTTGCTCTCTCTGCGCAGCTGAAGGCAGAAAAAAAGCGTCGCGAGTTTCCCATGCGACTGGCTCACAAAAACATTGCATTGCTCTTTGAAAAGATGAGTACGCGCACTCGCTGTTCATTTTCGGTGGCGTGTCGCGACGAAGGTGCGCACACCGATTTTCTGGGAGCCTCTGATATTCACTTTGGAAAAAAGGAATCTCTGGAAGATACATCCCGTGTCCTTGGTCGATTTTACGATGGCATCGTTTATCGCGGATATGCTCAATCGACGGCAGAAACTCTGGCTCGGATGTCTGGGGTGCCTGTTTTCAATGCGCTGACCGACGAAGAGCATCCAACTCAAGCATTGGCTGATTTGATGACTCTTGAAGAGCACTTCTCTCATCTTTCGGGTCTGAAGATTGTTTATGTGGGCGATGCTGCAAATAATGTGGCGCATTCTCTTATGCATGCTTGTGCACTGGTAGGTGCACATTTTGTTTCTGCCTCTCCTGCGTCGTATTCGCCTGTCCAAAGTGCTTTGGCTCGGGCGACCGAGGTCTGCCGCAGCACGGGTGGAACGATTACGGTTGAGGAGAATCCATTACGCGCCGTCGAGGGTGCCGATGTCCTCTACACCGATGTCTGGGTCTCGATGGGTTTTGAATCCACGCCCGATATCGAAGATAGGGTGCGAATTTTGAAAAATTATCAGGTCAATCGGCAGTTGATGGCTGCAACGGGATTGTCACACACCGTCTTCTTGCATTGTTTACCAGCAAACAAGGGGCTCGAGGTGACTGAAGACGTGTTCGAAGACAAACAAAGCTTGGTGTTTGAGCAAGCGGAAAATCGCTTGCACACCATCAAAGCTGTTTTGGTTTCGAGTTTGGGTCGTGTTTGAGTCTTAGAAAAACTCTTTGAAGATCTTCTCGTCGCCTTCGCGCAGCGGCTGATGACCCATGTACATTGCGACCGACTTTTCAAAATGCTGATGTTCAACCGGCGCTTTTTCAAACCCAAAACGCTCGTAGTATCGGACGCCGATTTCGGAGTGCAGAGCAAAGTTCATGTCAGGTGCTTCATTCTGCAACAGGGCAATGACACCGTGCATGAGTAGCGTTGCATGGCCCAGCTTGCGTTTTTCCGGATGAGTTGCCAGCCACGCAAAGCCCGTGAGGTGTTCACGAAACCTCAGAGTGTTGAGCGTCGAGACGACTTCGCCATCGGATGTTTCAAGCACATAGCGCTGGCCACGCAGATGATTCTTGTTACTTTCATATGAGGCCACAAACTCTTGCAAGCTGCGTCCCTGACCCCATGCGTCATGGCCGAACGGGAGAATTGTGTGCGACTCTTCAAAGGATAATTTTCGGATTCTCCCAATCGCAACAAAGCGTTTGCTGCCGCGGGGACCACCGTTGTCGTGAAACATTCCTGTTGGACGTACCCAAAGACTTCCGCGCGGGTTGTCGTAAAGGGCAAGGTAAGATTCAAAGGTTTCAGAAGACTCTGAATGCAAGCATGTACCCAAATGAAGGTAATGCATGCCCTTGTGGTGTTGGTACAGTGTCCACATGATCGTTGGTTTCCAATCTTGTCTGATTCTTAGACTATGAATGACAATCGGAAAAATATCCAGTCACGCTCGGAAACGATTCGCTTGTTTCAGTTCTTTCGGAGCAGGACCGCAAATTCGGGATTGTCGACAATCTTGCCGCTGCCAGCAATCACGGCTTTCAGAGGGTCGCGCACGTTGCGAACGGTAAAGCCTAAGCGGCGTGTGAGTTCCTCTGGGAGACCTTTGAGCAAAGCACCTCCGCCCGAAAGCCAGACCCCCGACTCCAGAATGTCGCTGACCAATTCCGGTGGAGACTTTTCCAAGACCTGAAGAATAAGTCCTTCGACGCGCTTTGCGTACGCATCAATGCACTCGTTGAAATCGGTTGGATGAATAAGCCTTTTACAAGGTAGCTTGGTCTTTTGGCACTTTCCGGGAATGCTCACACCCGAGCTGTCCGGCTCGGGGAGAAGTGAGCCGTATTTCTCTTTAAGAGTTCTTGCCAATCCAACACTAATTCTGAAATTATGTTTCTCGAGTAAGCAGTTCACGATACTTTCATCGAGGTCATTTCCACCCTCGCGGAAAGAGCCCGACTCAACAATTGTGCCGGAGCTGGTGATGATGGCTTCCGTGATACCGCTGCCCAAGTCGACGAGCATTTGCCCGTGTGGTGCAAAAATGGGGAGGTCTGACCCCAGAGCGGCGGCCAGTGGTTCATCCACAAGTCCAACATGGGCAAAGCCTAAACTTTGCGCAGTTTCTGTGAACGCAAGTCGCTCGTATTCGGTGACGTCCAGAGGTGCCGAAATAAGAACTCCACCACCCGCAACAGGAAGTGGAAGACTTCTGAACCAAGGCAAATGTCTATGAGTCAGAAGCTGGAGAAGCACCTTGGCTAGTTCGGTGTCCCGGATGACCCCGGCGGCGAGAGGCGATTCAATTGAAACCTGTGGCATCGTGCGGCCGACCATCGGCGTAACTTCGGAGCCTGCTGCCATGGCGGAGTATTGTCCGCTTTTTCCAGAAACTTCCCGCATGGCCAGAAGCGATGACTCTTCAACAACAACGCCCTCATTCCTTTGATAAACAAGCGTATTGCTTGTTCCAAAGTCCACCGACATCACAAAGTTGGATTTTGAGTGTGTCATGTTGCCTTTCCGTTTTTGCTCTTGCGCAATCCAATTATGCGCAAGTTTGCGTCTTCAAGCAAATTCACTTGCACAACGCTGCGCTCGTTGTCGCAGTTCCCCCTGTATTTCCTCCGGCAACGGCTGTTTCCTTAGGTAGTGTATCGTCGGTATCCTCCGATGCCACAGGAATTGCGCGGACTGCTGCTCCGCCCGAAGTCGGTTCACCGTTCACTGTTGAAAGTGCGAATATTGGAATTGCATCGATGGAAAAAATAGAGCCACTGTCACCTTTTTGAAGAGTGACGACCGTTGGCAGGGTCGCGGGACGCATTAAATAGTCCTCGACGGTCGGAAACCGGAAGCTCTGAGCAAATTGGCTGCGGAAAGAATCAAGAATGGTGTTGTTCGTAAACAGTCGGAGGAATTTTCCAGTGGCAAACTGTGCTCCGCCAGCACTCCAATTGTCTATGATAATCGGTTTCTCTCCGCTGTCGGGATATACCTCTGCACCGACAATATTTTTAACGGGGAGTGTCATAAAAGCTCGCTTTAACATTGTATCATCGGCCTGAGGGAGTGCAGTAACTGTATCTCTTTGAACAACAAAGTTCGAATGAAAATTCACGTTCCAGAGTGGATTGAGGACATCCATAATAAATTTGTCAGCAGGAGTTGGTGGTACAGCATTGAGAAACGGAGCCCAGGCATCAATCATATAGTCTACACTTTTCATGCTGTTTCCAAACGCAGAGTTCGCTGACAAGAAGTTAGTCACAGTTCCGTCATCGAGATTAAGTCCGGAATAGATTTCATTGAGTGCTGTTTGAACGTCAGCCTTTGCCGTACACTGTGGGTTTGACGGTGATGATGCGCACGACTGCAATGAAAGTTCAGCATCGGTCAGTTTTGAGACTGATGCAATCATATTGAGTTTTGAAAATGTTTTTATCCGCTCGCGGATTGAATAATAAAAATAGTGAGCTGTCTTGTGATTTGCGATCGGAAAATCAACACACTTTTTGTTTGGATTTGTTTCAGAGACAGGTGGTGTCTTGAAGACGAACAAACGCGTCGCTCCGTTCAACGTGGCGTCGTTGTAGCACGGGCTTTCAGATGAAAGTACGGGAACGTATGGTGGCGTTTGTAAATTGAAAATAATATCAATGGTGTCAAGGGTTGCCGTGTCGACCACGTAGTTCTCGAAAAGGGAGCGGGATTCAAGGAATTTAGAGAGTTTGATTTGAGTGTCTCGAAGTTCACGTAGAAGCGCAATTTGCTTTTGGGTAAAAGGAGTGACTGGTTCAACGTCAAACACGGCTGTGTCGTGGTACGTTGCACACGAGTACTGATATCCGTCGATATTTTCGGGCTTTATGATGCATCGATTTCTAGCTGTGG
>CAYWSV010000115.1:0-1116 GCA_964460155.1 uncultured Oligoflexia bacterium
ATCCGCTCACTAAAATTCGTTCGCAGAAAATTGAGACGCTTGACGCAACTCTTAGTGTTAAGATCAAGCCTCAGATCTCCAAGGCAGACTATGTCAGCATGGATGTTGCAATCAAGGCGGAAAGCTTTGGCCGTCGCAACGCCGAAAACCGGCCTGAGCAAACGAATAAACGCTCATTTAATACGAAAGTCACCGTTCAGAACGAACAGACAATCGTTGTGAGTGGTTTGCAACGTGACCTTGAGATTGAGGGTAAGGACAAAGTTCCACTTCTGGGTGATATTCCAATTATTGGTTGGTTGTTCAGAAACTCCTCAACGACAAAAGCAAAAACCACGCTGATGATTTTCCTTACTCCTCATGTCGTTCGGACGTCGGAAGATCTTGGCAGAATCTATGAGAAAAAAGTTCAAGCTCGTGATGAGTTCTTGAAGGTCTTCTATGGTAGTGATTTCAAGAAGCGTGACGTCTTTAAACGTTTGCGCGGTCTTGATGAAGGCAAGACACCCAAAGTGGGGACATCGGCTCCGTCGACAACAACGGTTGAGCCCATGACAACTCCACCAGATGCGCCAGCTGAAAAGACTCAGGCAGCGCCGACTATTGTTGATGAAAAAACAGATAAAGATCTGACGAAACAGTCGTTGCCCAGCAAGGATTCGAATCCAATCATTGTTCCAGGAGCAACCGGCGGAATTGGAGGCGGCGGAGATGGTGGCGGCGGAGCACCTCAACCTCCACCAGCACCTCCAGTATCCGGTGAGTGAGGATAAAAATGGAAAAAATTCAGGCGGTCGAGCAGGTCTTTTCAGTTCTCGATAAATCGAAAAATAGTGGCTCTCATGCAGAGTCAGGGGTGGGGAATTGGACACAATCATCACCTCAAAGGTTTGGTCGAAAAACGCTCGGTGAGATTTTGGTCGAGCGTAAAAAGATCACCGACGAACAATTGCGCGAGGCGCTGAAAATTCAGCAACTGCGCGGTGGTATGCAGAAAGTCGGTCAGATTTTGCTTGAATCCGAGCTTGTTGACCAAACTGATATTCTTCAGGGATTGGCAATTCAGCTCGAGCTTCCGTACTTAGAGCACTTACCAATTAATGATATCGATGCTGA
>CAYWSV010000115.1:1126-10835 GCA_964460155.1 uncultured Oligoflexia bacterium
CCCTTTGAACGTATCCGCCGTAGATGATCTTAGGCTTATTCTGGGAAGTACGATTTTCAGAGTTGTTTGTCCGAAGCACACAATCGAAAGCGCCATCAATAGCGTTTTTGAGCGTCAGGACATGTCTCGTGAAGCGAATCAGGGTCTGGCCAACGATGACACAGACGACCTTGCCGGACTCGAAGAAGCCACTGACCTTTTGCACGACACTGAAGACGCTCCCGTCCGTCGTGAGGTGAGTACGATCATCAGAAGAGCTATCAGCGAGAAGGCCTCTGATATTCATATCGAGCCCTTTGAACATAGGGTTTCGGTGCGCTTCCGCGTTGACGGCAGCTTGCGCGAAGTTCGTACGATTCCCAAAAAGTTTCAGGCGAACGTTACGACACGCATCAAAATTCTTGGAAAATTAAACATCGCGGAAAGCCGTATTCCTCAAGACGGTCGTATTTCGTTGCGCGTTGGCGGCCGCGATTGTGATGTACGCGTAAGTGCTCTTCCGACCAAATTCGGTGAGCGCATCGTGATGCGTATTTTGGACAAGAGTTCTGGTGTACGCGAACTTGCAGCTATGGGTATGCCTGAGCGCATTTTTAAGGCCTTCGAATCGCTGATTCATTCGAAGCACGGAATTGTGTTGGTTACAGGTCCTACGGGTTCGGGTAAAACGTCAACTTTGGCTTCTTCGCTGATGCATATCAATAAACCTGATGTGAATATCATCACGGTTGAGGACCCTGTCGAAGTTGCGCTTCCGGGCGTTGGGCAAGTCGAAGTGAACGAGAAAGCTGGTTTGACTTTTGCCGCGGGTCTGCGCTCCATTTTGCGTCAGGACCCTGATGTCGTGCTTATCGGGGAAATTCGTGACTCTGAAACAGCACAAATCGCTGTGCAGGCTGCTATGACGGGTCACTTGGTGCTCAGTACACTCCACACCAACGACACCGCATCGAGCGTGACGCGTTTGGCGGACCTTGGTGTTGAGCCCTTCCAGATCACAACAACCGTACTTGGTGTTTTGGCCGTTCGACTCATGAAGAGGGTCTGTGTGACGTGCCGAGAGCTCACGACACACACTCCAGAGGAGCTTGCACTTCTGGGACTGACACCCGAGCGAGTGGCAGGTAAAAAGCTGTACAAAGCCCGTGTGAATGGTTGTTCGTCTTGCAAGAATCTTGGCTATGCAGGCCGTGCGGGTATTTACGAGCTGCTCGTCTTTGATGACGCAGTTCGTCAGCAAATCGTAAAAAGCGTCGATGGTGCTGCTTTGCGTAAGATTGCAATGTCGCGCGGTATGACCACATTGCGAGATTCGGCTGCTGAGCGATTTATCAACGGTGAAACAACCCTCGATGAAGCACTGCACAAGACACAGGTTGATGAGTGAACGTTAAAAAATGAATCGTAGTCACTGAGGTTTCGGCTATGCCAGTTTTTGTTTATACAGGCCAGAATGCTCAGACCGGAAAGAAGGTCAAGGCATCGGTGGATGCCGATTCGCTGAAAGATGCGAAACTCAAACTGCGCCGCCAAAACATTCTCGTTATCGATATTAAGCCTCAAGCTGCGGGCGTTACATCTTCAACGGGCGAACAGAGTCTTTTTGCTCGGCTCAATGAGAAAAAGGTCAGCCCCGAAGATCTAGCTTTGGCAACGAAGCAGTTTGCAATTCTGACCAAGGCTGCAGTTGATGTTTCTGAAGCTTTAAGATCAATCTCAGAGCAGGTTGAGAACCCCAAGCTCAGAGTGGTTTATTCGAAAATTCGCGAATCTGTTTCCGAAGGTCGTTCGCTTTCTGATGCGCATAAAGAATTTCCAGATATTTTTCCTTCTGTCTATGTCAACATGCTCGCTGCGGCCGAGAAAGCTGGAGCGTTGCCAATTGTGTTGCGGCGTCTTGCTGAATTTACCGCATGGCAAATCGCCATTAAGCGCAAGGTTGTTGGTGCGCTTATCACACCTGCTATCATGATTGTCGTTGCAATAGCTGTGACCCTCTTTTTGTTCGTTAATGTTCTTCCCAAAATTACCAAGGCATTTTCGTCTTTGAAGGTTACACTTCCTTGGTATTCGGTCATGATGAACAATATTTCGGCATGGCTGCAGGCGAACTGGTGGATTGTTGTCTTAGGTTTGATTGCTTCTGTTGTTGGTTTCTTTCGATGGAAGGCAACAGCAAATGGTCGAAGACAATTCGATATGTTTACCTACAACATGCCGATTTTTGGGCCACTGGTTCAGCGTGTTGCTGTTTCGCGATTTTCAAAAACATTGTCGACCGTTCTTTCGTCTGGTGTGCGTATTGTCGAGGGGCTTCAGCTGACCCGAAATGTCGTTGACAATGCAGTTCTTGAAGATGCCATCGATGAATCAATCAAGCGCGTTCAGGACGGCGAGAAACTTGCTGCGGCAATCGAAAAGACGAATCGGTTCCCCGTTATGGTTGTTCACATGTTGCGTACTGGTGAAAAAACAGGAAAATTGGAAGAGATGCTTGTCAACATCGCCGAAGCATATGACGATGAAGTTGACTATAAGATTGAAGCAACGACGAAACTGATCAATCCTTTGATGACCATTATGATTGCAGGCATCGTTATGTTGATGGTGATGTCAGTTCTAGGACCGATGATGCAGGCGATGAATAGTTTAAAATAAGTTTACTCACTGTGTTTAAGGAGAGTCTTCATGTTGAATCAGATTCGTTCGCGTTTTGTAAAGAATGAGACAACCACTTCAGCGCGTGTCTCGCCTGAGGCCGGTTTCACGTTGCTCGAAATCATCATCGTTTTGGGTATCGTCGGAACATTGATGGCTGTGTTGATTGGTGGATTGGGCAGTGGTCAGGTGTCTGCGAAAAAGAAAGAAACTGCTGTTAAAGTAAACAACATTCAAGCCTCACTTCTGAAGTATCAGGCGGACGTCGGTCGCTTTCCTTCGGCGGCAGAGGGGCTTGATGCACTTTTGACCAACCCTGGAGTGGGTGCGAAATGGTCGGGTCCGTACATCGGTGCCGAAGATGACATCAAGGATGGTTGGCAACAAAAATTCAGCTACGAACTGACACCCAAGGGTGCCAAACTCATCTCGAATGGACCTGATTCACAGCAGGGTACAGAAGATGACATCAGCTATGTCAATGGTCGCGAAGAAGCAGCTGCGGCAGAAAAACCAGCTGATGGTCAGGCGCCCGCTAACTAAAGAACTGTTTATTTAAGGCTCACCCAGAGGAGTTGTTGGCCGTGTTCAGGGAACGTTCGTCAACACGCGCACAGGCGGCAGGTCCTCAGTCTGGTTTCACGCTGCTTGAACTCATCTTGGTCATGGGAATCATGGGCGCCATTGCCTCTGTCATTTTGCCAAATGTTGGCCTGACGGTAGGCTCGAGGATGTCCATGAGTCTGCGTGAAATTGCAGGGACGATGCGCTCTGCATACGATAATTCAATTCTGACAGGACGAATCAACCGCGTTGTTTTTTCGTTGCGCAGCGGAGAGTACTGGGTGGAAGCTGCGCCTCCAAATTTCTCTGGTCGCCCCTCTGTTCTTAATCCCGATCGTTCTGCAGCCGAGCAACGTCAAGAAGACTTCAAGGTTCGTCTCCTCGAGGATCTCGATAAACTTTTTGCCGATCAGCGGCGCGCGGGCGGAGGAAATTCGGAGCGCAGCTATAGTGTCCGCTCGATTTTGGCTGTTCAGAGGAACGTACTTCGAGAGAAGAAATGGGACGAGGTCGAAGACGCACTTCTGACTCGCAGACGTCTGCCATTCGGTTTAGTATTTTGGAGTATCGCAGCTGAGGGAATGGCACGGCCGGTGACTCAGACGGATATTCGCGATGGTGAACTTGCGCACGTCTACTTTTTTCCATGGGGAGAAGGGATGCGCGCGCAAATTCAAATTGGAACACAGACACGTGAGGGTGGACCATTAGATGATGCGGGACCCAAAAACACTCTTTCGCTGGATGCACTCACGGGGCAGTCGTCTATTTTCGACGGCCTTCAGGAAGCTGACTTCATCAAAGAACGTTGACCCAAGGCGCTCGGCTGGCTTCACGCTTCTTGAATCAATCTTGGCGATTGGTGTTCTCGTCACGGTTTTCTCGCAAATCGTCGGCGTACAGGCCAGCTCACTAGCAGTCGCAAAAAACACCAAGGCAAATATGCAGGCTACATGGGCTTTACGTGCTTTAAGCGCGCAAATTGAGTACATGACTGATGTTAAAGGGGTGAAGGGTTTGCCAACGGATTCTTCGGGCCCGAGCCCACTCAAGCTCGATGGCGAAGACGGTGAACCTCTCCGTTTTGAATACAAAAACGAACAATCCAACATTAAAGCTTCTAAGTTTCTAACGGCAAGTTTGCGTCTAGGTCAGGGTCTAACGGGCGCAACGGAAGAGGGCAGCGGTGGCAGTGACGAGAAATTTAAACAGTTTGGTGAAATGTTGGATTCTCAGTTGCCCGATGACATTTACAGAAGCATCAGCCTGAAGGCATTATGGAATGACGGGCAGCAGATGCGTTCAATGGAAATGGGCATGCTTCTTATTGATCGCAAATCAGTTCATATTGGCATACCGGGGCTGACCAAATGAAAGAACCGACGACAGAGCAGCGCAGTCAATTGGGGCGTGCATCGCAAGCCGGTTTTACGCTCATTGAAATAGTCATTTCAGTCGGAATTATTGCTTCATTGTCTTTGTACGCTGTATCGGCAATGTCAAATCAGATCGAAACGCGGAATCGACTCCAGCAGGCAAACGAGGTCGTTCATTCAGCACACTCTGCAATGATGCGTCTGACAGAAGATCTTCGTCACGCCTACATTTTACCTCCAAATGACGAACAAGCCGCCAAGTCAAACAGCGACCTCATTGGCCGTCCGATGTTTGTCTTGAATCAAAATCCTCGCCTGCTGTTTATGACGCAGGCTCATTCGTCATTGATTGCAAACAGAGCCGAATCCAATATTGCGTACGTTCAATATGTGGTGTGTCCAGACAGTTCGGTTTCGTCCAAAGTGTGCAAGTCTCAGGGGGAGTCGAGTTCATCGACCAAGCAACTGGTCAGAGTTGTTGACCCGACAGTGAAGAAAATTGCTGATGATGCAACATTGGACGGAGTGTCGCAGGTCTTGGTAAATGACTTGAAAGAGTTCAAGATCAGCGCGTGGAACGGTCAGGATTTCTTAAAGGACTGGAATACCGAGCGTAGCGATTTTGGTCGCAGACTTCCGAAAATGGTTAAAATTGAGCTGACAGTTTTTACTCCCGAGGATTCACTGAGAAAGCAGCTGCGAGAAGAATCAAACTCAACTCAGCTTCCCGAGCGTCGGTCATTGACCCTGAGTACCATCGTCTATTTGATGTACACGGCGGGGCAGCCTGACCTCAAGGAACCCAAAACTGAACTCAGCTGGGTGCAATAAAAATGGCGAGTCCGTTGGTGTACCTTAGAAAAAAAATCCAATCGTTGATGCTGCGTCGCGGTTCGATGGGGCGTGGCAATCAGCGCGGTATGGCGCTGATCTTTGTACTCTCGCTGGTGGGCGTGATTATCGCAGTGATGGGTGAGGTCTTTTTTCAGGCACAAATCACTGTGCGCAGTTCGGTGGGCGAACAAGATAGAATGAAAGCCGAGGGAGCAGCTCTCACGGGAGCCCAATTCGCACTCTTTTTGATTTCGTTGGAAGGTCAAGTGAACGATGTGGGAGACAACAAGGAGTTGCCAGCTCCTATTGCTGCTCAGCTTTCGGGTATTCCTGCATTGGTGAAAAGCCAGCTGGGAGGCAAGAATCTTTCCGAGCTTCTGAATGGATTTCCCATCGGCTCACAGGGGCTGGAAGAAATTAAAGACCTTTCAAAAATCAATATCAACGCCAGTTTGGATGAAGGATTGCTCAAGGCTCTGCAAAATATTCAGGGATATTTCGTCGTCGATGTTTCAAACGAGAGCTCAAAATTTAACCTCAATTTATTTACCTATCAGCCTGCCAATGATGTTGCATTTGAGGCTCTTTTGCGGATTTTTTCGACCACACGTGAGTCTCGATGGCTGGAGCAAAAGGGATTTCCGCCGAAGCGTCTTGCCGCAAATGTGAAGGACTTTATCGACCGAGACAAGATTGATTCAGCAGATGCCGGTGATGAAATGTCTCAGTATGGTGATGGACCCGGGCGTGTTCCGGGTCGACCCAAGAACGCTGCGCTTGAGTCTCTTGAGGAGCTGCGCAAAATCCCCGGTTTCAATGACGATGAAATTTATAATGTCTTTGTTCCTTATTTTACGATTTGGCCGCTTGCACCCAAGGACAGCAAGTTGATGGATGTCAACATTGCAAAAGTTGAATTGCTGAGTGCGCTCGTGACTGCTCCCGGACGTGATACCGAGGACACGATTGTTGATAAAATTGAAGACAAGCGTTCCGAGGGGCTCGTGATTTCGAAGCCGCAGGAACTGGACGACTTAATAATTTCGCAAGATCGCATGACGAAAGAAATTCGTTCGCGACTTTTGGGATGGAAGACGAATCTCTACCGCATTAATGTTCGCGGGGTTTCAGGGAAAGTCGAACGAACTTATCAGATGATCGTTGAAAAAAACATTTCAGCTGTCGACAACCTAAGAAAAGATAAAAGAGCTGCAGCTGCAGCTACTCCAGCGCCCACACCTGCGGGAGCCGAGGCGCCTGCGTCAGCAGCGAATCCGGAGGAAGCAGCTGCGTCTGGTTCGAAGATTATGGACTCGCAAAAGGCACCTTTTCGTGTCGTTTATCAAAGATTTCTTTGAGGTTTAAATGCTCGTCAGACTCATATTGGCTATCATCGTCTGGCTGTGCATTACCACGCTGGTGCATGTCTATTTGTTTCGAAGAGTTGTTGATCCACTCCTTTCGGTCGACTATCAAAACTTAGGTGTGGCCATGATTGTTTCTTTGTGGGCCACAACCGTTTTTGGTTTTCCTCTTGCACGCGCTGTTCCACGACGTCTGCGCAGCTTGCTCGAAATATTTATGTTCACCTGGATGGGTTTCGCTTATTTGCTGATGCTTGTCTGCACCATGACACTTCCGGTCAGTGTTGGTCTGCGCGTGTTCGGACAACCGGAAACACATTTGGCAATGTTTGTCTGGGGTGTGACCTCGGTGCTGGCTTGGCGGGCTATTGCTAAAATATTGCGGCCCGAGAAGCTCCGCTATCAGGTGATTCCAGTGAACAAGAAGTTGCCTCAGGAGCTCGAAAAACTCACTGCGGTTGTTCTGTCGGATGTTCATGTTGCAGGCCTAGTGGGCGCACGTCGCATGCGTCGGCTAACCAAGACAGTGAATTCGCTCATGCCTGATTTTATTTTTGTCACCGGTGATTTGGTGGATGGAACTGTTCGTCAGCTGCGTGATGACGTTTTACCTCTCAAGGAATTGAACGCCCGGTTTGGTGTTTTCTATGTGACGGGAAATCATGAATTCTATAGTAACCCAAAGCAATGGCGAGAATTCTGTGCAAAAGAATTGGGTTGGAATGTACTTTCGAATGCAACGAAATCGGTGACCGTTGATGGACAGACTGTGAATGTCATCGGAATCGAAGATCGTTCTTGGCTGAGGCAGTCAAATGGTCTGACTCGAAAAGACACTCGTCTTCAGGATGCAGTGAACGGAATTGAGAGTGATAGCGTTGGTGATCAGCTCAACATTCTTCTTGCTCACCAGCCCAAGGATGCACCTGTGGTTGAAAAATTCCCGTGGATCGACGTTCAGATTTCAGGACACACTCATGGAGGTCAGTTTTGGCCTCTTCATTTCTTTGTTTATCGCGACCAAACCTACAACACTGGTCTGTACACAATTAAAAACACGAATACGCGCCTTTACGTCAGCGAAGGAACCGGTTTTTGGGGACCTCCGATGCGTCTCGGTACCAATTGTGAAATCAGTGTTCTGAGATTTGTGGGGAGTTGAATCTCTTAAATGCGCGGTTTCTGAGCTGTGTAGAGATAAACGATGCTGCCTCCAAGAGTTTTGTAAGAGGCCTTCACAAAACCACAATCGAAAAGCTCACCCACGAATTGTGCGCCTGACGGAAACGCTTCAACCGTTTCCGTATAGTATCTATAGGCGGGCATGAATCCTGAAATTTTCCCCCCAATAAAGGGCAGAAGCTTCGAGTAGTACTTATATGCTGCACCAATGGGTTTCAGTTCGGGCTTACCACTTTCGAGAATGACCACTGAGCCGCCCGGACGAAGCACTCTGAGAATCTCACGTAGCCCATCTTGAAATGGATTTACGTTGCGAATACCCCACGAGATTGTAACCACATCAAACGAATTGTTGTCGAATGGCAGATTTCGCGCATCCCCAGCGCGTATGTGCACGGAATCGCTAAAGAGGCTCGCCTTCTTCGAGAGTTTTTCGCGCGCAACATCGAGCATGCCCTCTGACGGGTCGACGCCCGTCAGTGAAAGATCTCCGCGATGCTTGAGCACACCCAGAAGGACGTCGCCCGTGCCAGTTGCGACATCGAGGAGTCGACCTTTCTGTGGTGAAAGTTCGGCGGCAGTCTTGCACAATTTCGCACGCCAGAGTCTGTGTAACCCTAAAGTCATGGCGTCGTTGGCAAGATCATAAGCAGGCGCAATTAAGTTAAAACCAGCAACAACATTGTAGTTTTTCTGGACCATCAGCAACTCCATGACGTGCGGGGGCAACCGGTCAAGCCTACAAACTTCTGAATTTCCTGCAAGACACGACATTCAAATCGTCTGCGGGGGAAGGTGCTTGACTTCATCGGGCAGTGGAGCTATCGAAGCGTCTACCTCGTGCGCTCGTAGCTCAGCTGGTTAGAGTATCGCCTTGACATGGCGGGGGTCCCCTGTTCGAATCAGGGCGGGCGCACCATTCTTTCCTTACATTCGTCCCCACATTTTATTCGGTACTTAGAATCTGCTTCGTGAAGTTCGCTTCCGGGCGGGTTTTACACAATTCTGACATCATTAGTTTACTATAACTATCCAGAACTACATAGGTCTAAATATTTTTTTCAACCAATTCTAAATTCTGCCGATATTGCCCGAAAGAGGAGGCCGCATGAGTCTCAAGTGGCAAAGAATCAGCAGAAAAACGTGGATGCTTCTGGCGTCCAGCGTGGTTTTGTTGCTGCTCGCCGCTTGTTCGGTCGCGGGCAAGGGCGACAAAATCATTTGCCTTCGCGGTAATTGCAAAACCAATGCAGGGTTTCGTGGAGATGACACTCCAAAGAAGGATGAAGAAGCAAAGCCTAAGGTCGTTGTGCCACACACGGCAGAGACGGTCATGCGCAAGCTTCGCGCGGACTGTCGCGCATGCCACGGTGTTGGTCAGGAGCAACGCAGCTATTGGCCGATGCCCCCAGAGTTTGAACTCAAGACGATTGAAGAACTCAAAGCCGAAGGCAAGAATCCAGAGACGGAAGAAAGCTTCGATAAGCTATTGGCGAGCAAAGAGTTGCTCGAGAAATTGATTAGCAAAATTGAGGCAGACCAATTTTCGGTTGAAGTGTACCAATCGATCGAGAACAACATTTTGGGCGTGTACGATGGCGCACCAAAAGCCATGCCCTACAAAGTTAAGTTCAACAAAGAACAGTCTGAAGACTATGCTCGAGTGTTGGCTTGGTTTCAATCCAGATTGCCCTACGTCTATGCTGATGCGCGTGCAAAGTATCATTCAAA
>CAYWSV010000116.1:0-5786 GCA_964460155.1 uncultured Oligoflexia bacterium
AATCATCAATGTGAATCTTGCATTCGATGAGATACTGATTGGGCTGTTGAGTTGGCCGAATGGCGTCTTCCTCGTTATCGAACTCATCGCGAATCTCGCCAACAATTTCCTCGAGAATATCTTCCATGGTGACCACACCACTCGTTCCGCCATACTCATCAAGCACAATAGCCATATGCTGACGATTTTTGCGCATTTCTTGAAAGAGCTGATCAACAGGTTTGCTTTCCGGAACAAACATCGCATCACGCTTGATGTCGGCAATAGGGGCTTCCCAGTATGATTCGTCGCGTGCATGTTTCTTCACAAAGAACAAAATGTCCTTCAAATGCAGAATGCCGATAATGTTATCCACACGACCATCAAAAATAGGTATGCGCGACAAACCTCTTTCACGAAATAACTCTGCCGCATCGTGAACCGTAGAGGTCATGGGCAGAGCAGTCATGTCGGTTCGGTGAACCATAACTTCGCGGACAACTGTGTCACCCAGCTCAAAAATCCCGCTGAGCATCTCGTGCTTCTGTTCAGCAAGAACGCCTTCCTCTTCACCAACGTCAATCAGAAACTCAAGTTCTTCTTCGGTAATCTGTGGTGCAGTTTTGATGTTACGCTTGCGAACAGCGTGTGAGACGAAATCCGAAATTCCAGAGAGTAGCCATGTGAACGGATACAACACCAGATAAAAAACTCTGAAAATATGAATGGTCGGCAAGGCCATTTGAGTGGAATAAGTTTTGGCCAAAGTTTTTGGAATAATTTCGCAAAAAAGAACGATCACAACCGTCATGACGGCTGTCACCAATTCAACCGACGTTTGACCGAAAGCTTCAGAGATTAAGTTATCTGCATAAATCGAGGCAAAAATATTGACCAGATTGTTCCCGATAAGAACAGCAGCAAGCACGCGGTGCGGGGAATTCAACCAAAGGTCCAACGCCTTTCCAGCACGTCCATGATTCTCACGCAGATGCTTTGCTTTAAGTGAGGATAAACTTGTCAGGGCTGTCTCGGTTGCCGAAAAAAATGCACTTAAAGCAAGACAGACAACAATAACAAGCAGGCCCCACAAAAGACCATCGGCAATCACCGGCGCACCCCGCGTTTGTTCTTTTCAACTGCCTGTGCCTGCACATCACAAAAGTCAGCAGGACCAAATTCGAGGGTCAATTGACGCCGGATAGCAGATTCAAGTGCCGTCATAACGGAATGAGCAGGCCGAGAACGTTCGTGGTCGAGACCAATTAAATGAACAAGTGAATGCACGATCATGCGTTCGATTTCCTGAGCGAGAGTGCACCTGTGCCGGCGCGCTTGCTCTGCACAGACCTCGGCACACACAACGACGTCACCCAAATTAAATGACGCCGTACGTCCACGACCCGAACCACCCTGAATGAACGCAGCAGACTCATGCGGAATAAAACTGAGCACGTCGGTTGGGGAATCTTTGCCGCGAAACTGCCAGTTGAGTGAACCCATTTCAACAGGATCCACAAACTGAATATGAGCCATCGATGGCCTACCGCACAAAAGTTCCATGACAAACAAAACACGCTTGCGCAAAGACACCTTGTCCCAGCTCAAAGTGGACTTGGCATCTTTACCGGAATTGTTGTTGAGCCTGCGCGGCAGACTCGAGAAACTAACATCGTGTTTCAAATCAGCGCCCATGAGTTTTTGATCCTGAACCCGTCTGCCAAACCCAGCATGCATATCCCGGGGTCCGATAGCTCAAACACACCTCGCCCGTTTCATTTCGGCCTGCGAAGAAATCGCCAACGACAGCGCCAAAAGACGATGAAGGGCTCATGTCTTCCAGCTCACCACCCGACATGCGCACAGCAAAAACAGAACCACTGGCGGTCGCCGCAAGAACGATGTCTTGTTTTTTGAGTACGGTGATTGCCACTAAAGGACTTGTCACAGGCAAAGACCTGCGCCAACGCAGCTGGCCTGTGCGGGCATCGAGCTTATGAAGAGCACCATCGGATCCGGCAATGTATACGGACCCATCGTCGAATTTAGCCTGAACAACCGAACCAACCGCATAAGACCACTCAGCCGAGCGTGTCTGCCAATTCAATCGCTGAGTCAGGCTCTCGGCATTCGACACAATAATTCCATCGCTGAGTGCAAGTGCAGGTGCCGCCACTGCGTTAAAACGGTCTCCAGCAGCGCCTGCCACTGAGTGGCGCCACAAAGACTGTCCGTTTTTGGGATCCAAGAGCAAAAGGTGACCATCGTTGGTCCCAACCAACAATCCACGCTCGTGATAAACAAGCGACGTTGAGAGCAAACGCAATTGAACTTCAGGAGCCAACCGCACACCCCAAACAAGCTTGCCTGTTTGAAGGTCATAAGCATTCAACGACTGGTTAGCAGTCAACACAAAAGCACGACCGCCGCCAAATTGAGGCGTTCCTAAAAATTCGGCGTTGGCCGTTGCATACCAACTCCATGCTCCACGAAATCCAGACCTAAACGCCTGAGCTGCAGAGTCCTGAAATTGAGGTGATGCACTTGCAGTCTGAGTCAATGATTTCATCACCGCTCGAGCATCGGGTCCATGAAACAAAAGGCTGTCGATCCCAAAATTGGGCGTCATGAACACACCGCTCGCTTCAAATCGAATGAAGAAACCGCGCGACGTTCCGACGTACCACGCGCCTTCATGAAATTGTGGCGTGGTGGTCAACTGACCCGGAATAGGAAGGTCGGCCAGCGACTCTCCGGTGCTCAAGTTGTAGCAGCCAAAGCTATTCGAATCTGGCGCTTGTCCGCAGACAGGAAGGACCGCTGAAAGCGCCTCTTCATCAGGTCGGCTAAAACGACGTCTGACGGGCTGCAGCGCTGCGCCACCTTTGAGTGCAGGCAGCACCGCAAATGCTGCCGAAGCACGTTCTGCAAGCGGAGACGGGCGCTCCAAGCGCGGTCTTTGCCCTCGACTTATCGGAAAAAACGCTGTGCTCTGCTCAAGCGAGCCCGCAAAAACAACGATTGAAGGCAGAGTCGCAGACAACATTGCGACGAGATTCAGACCGGACGCAAAACGGACAGTCTTCATCGAGAACTTGGTCATTCTCATAGTCCCCAGAATCCAAGCCACAGTGAAGCTTCACTCGCGACAGAACGCGCGCTTCCCTCGGCCGCTGCAGAATTGTTGGCAGCCAGGTCACGCAGAATTTTTCCGGCCTCTTCCTTTTGGCCCTTCTTGTAGAGCAATTGCGCCTGCATCAAGCGAACCTCTGCGAGCAAAGGATTCTCTGGGAGTTTTTCCAAAAAGTTCAACTGTTCCAAAGCCGGATCGAGTTGTCCCTGCTCGGCCATCAATCCTGCCAGTGTCTTGCGAACCCGGACTTGAAAAACGATGTGCTTGAGGGTTTTGATCAGCAAAGGTTCCAGAAGAGCCTGAGCCTCCGCGAATTTTTGCTGCTCGATGTAGGTGTTTGCCGCCCTCAGTGCTGACTGCCAACCGATGGGCTTATTTGCGTTTGCCTTCGCGAATTCCTCAAATTTCTTTGAGCTGCCCGAGTGGTCGGGCCGTGCATCCGGCGTGTTGAGTTTAGGATCAGCTCTCAGCTTGTCTTCAAAGCTCTGAATTTCGGCCTGATAAACAGCTTCAATCTCTAAAAACGACTGCGTCAGTGTTCGCTCTGTTCGGCTTTTTTGCCAAGAATAGGTCAACAACCCGGCTCCGATAAGAACCACTAAAGTAACAGTTCCAATCATCGTCCATTTGCGTCGGTGCGCCGCGCGAATGGCCCTTTCGGAAGTCTCCTCGAAAATAGGCCTTTTTCCTGCAGCGGACGCCACTCTGCCCTGCTGAATTGTGTCTGAAGAAAACAAATGCGTGCGAGCTCGTGTGAACACGTCGTCATCCTCTCGTTTTGATTGCACTCTGGGGCATCGAAAGACTCGGTCGTTGTTAGCACATTTGCCGCAGTTTGTAATGTTTTCAGAACCCCGGACATAAACTGCCTAAAAGGTCGACGATTTGACACCAAAATATTGAATCTCTGCCAGTCCGGTAAACAATGGATCGTGTGCCTCAACGGAAGAGGCACAAGCAGGGGTGCGCCTGCTTGACTAATATCACTGTGGTGATATGCAGGCGCGGCTAAGAAAATCCCGTCTGATCTGTGTTTAAAGACAGTCCAGACGCGCGGCTTTCAACGGTGGTTTTCCTTGTGTCGCTGGCCATGGAGGGTCTGCAAGATGCTTGTCCTAACAAGAAAAGTCGGAGATGTTATTGCTATTGGCGACAATATAAAAATTGTCGTCATGGCCATCAAAGGCAAACAGGTAAGGCTCGGCGTGCAGGCCGACAGAAATACTGTTGTTCACCGAGAAGAAATCTATCAAAAAATCCAACAGGAAATTAAGGCTGCCATGCAGTCCGACATGGGTTCAACGCAAGCTGCGGGTGAACTACTGAAAAACGCTCAATCGACCAACGACTCGGCGTCATCTAAACCTCAAAGCACAAACAACTCGCCGGTAGGGCGCAAAACCGAAACAAGCAACCTGAGCTCCAGCGGCGCAACAGGACCTCAAGTTTTTCGCCGAGTTGAAATCCGCCGCGCCAATCCACCACCACCGCAAGATGAAGACGGTTTCGACACACAAGACAACGAAACACCTCCGCCATCCAAAAAGCGCTGACACGCGCCCTTAAGCCAAGCCCACCGCCCTCCGATACCTCCTTCAAGAGGAAAGGGGTGAGTATGTTCAGTGCCCGACTACCCACTGGTCACTACGAAAAGGTCAAATCGGCCTACGAACGCTATTTGCAGAGCTACCGCCAACTGAACGATGGATCTCAGAAGGGTGCGCTCAACTTTTTCGAATTTTATCACTACATCACCGCCGTCTGCCGCTACTCTGACCCGCGCTCCTGCAGACCCATGGGTTACCGCTAAGCTAACGTTCAGCGAACTCCGTAGGCCTAACTCATTCAATTCAATTCAGTACGATTGTCTTTGATCACTTTTGACTCTTGACTCACGGCGCAAGAGCTTCGGCGCCCGTCGTTTGATTCATCCGGATTGCAAACGGGGCAGACAATCGAGCGTAGGCCGAGAAAACTCCTCCACCAAAGAGAACCTCGTGAGACCCGCCGATGAGTGCAAATAACGATTGAATAGATACATTTACGCCTGAATTGAGATGCCTTGTTCCAACAGAACTAAAGGCACTGTCGAATGAATAATCGCTTCCTTGAAGACGAATAACCGGTCCAACGGACGTGGCACCAAGTTGATTGAATTCACCCCCAACAAAAACATCACCATTCGAACTGAGCGCAATAGATCTTACGGTGCCATTGAGAGTGTAGACACCGTTTGCAATGGCTGCTCCGGTAGTTGCATTGATGCGCACCAACCGTTGTGCTGAAGTATTGCCTGCGAATGCCGTAAAACTTCCTCCTATAAAAAGATCACTATTACGAAGTGCGACTGCATTAATTTCGGCATTCGCACCTGCAGCGGTGTCGAACTCGGGTACGAGCTCACCAAATACATCGAGTTTCACCAAACGCCTTGCCGATTCGTCCTTAAACCGATCGAATTCACCTGCAGCATACACAGAATAGTTGGCACCAGAGGTGACGACCACAGAATTAATGGACGGACTTCCTGCGGACACCGAAGTAAAACCCGAACCCAAGGCGAAGTTCGAATCCAAAGTTCCAGCCTGACTCAGCCTCGCAAGTCGAGGCACTGTAGAACCATTAAACGAACTGAATTTTCCGCCCGCATAAATATCCGAGCCACCGGGTGCCT
>CAYWSV010000116.1:5796-10749 GCA_964460155.1 uncultured Oligoflexia bacterium
CATCGTTGAAACCGCTGCCGACGACAAAGTTTGCGACAGGCTCGCCGAGTATCGCAGTGTTTCCAACGCTGGATGGAACGTGCAATTTAGCGATGCGCGGTGTGTTCGTCGTCCCCACGTGTGTAAAGTCGCCACCCACATAAAGTGCCTCTTGGCTTGAAGAATGAAAGAGAGTTTCAACATCACCATTGAATCCACCCACTCCAAATCCGGAGGTAAATGTCGAATCGAATTGACCAGAGGAGTTGAATCGCGCCAAACGAGACGAAGGCGTGCCTTCAAAAGTAGAAAAGTCCCCACCCACAAGAATTTTTTGCTCTGATTCAATCTTTGCGAGCGCAAGCACAGAGCCATTGAAGCCAAGGCCATCATTGAATTGAGAAACGATTGAGCCATTGGAGGAATTAATAAGCGCCAAACGCGAACGTGGTTGACCATCGACAGATGTAAAAAGTCCTCCAACCAATATTTTTGCGCCGCCTTCCAAGAGAAGCAGAGATCGAATGCTGCCGTTTAAACCAGGCGCAGTGAACGCAGGGGTTGAACCAGCATGGAACAAAGAACCATCGCTCAACGAGACTTTTGCGAAGTAAGCGGCCGGCGAGCCGCGATAAGACGTAAATCCCCCGCCCGCATACAAACGAACTCCATCATTTGCCAGAGCATCAACACGTCCATTGAACCCGCCAGCAATCTGATGAAAGGTGTTATCGAGATCACCCGCGTTGTTGAGTTTCACCAGTCGAAGTGCTGCAGAGGAACGATACTCAGTAAATCGACCTCCAACAAAGATACCGCTGGAATCAGAAGATGGAACGCTGAGTGCAAGAACTTCTCCAACAAATAATCCACCACTAAACCCCGCGGCAAGCTCGGCCGTTTGACCAACGCGAACTAGGTTACTGAGAGATGAGTTGTTGTTGTATGAAGAGAAGAGTCCGCCCAACCAAACTGTCTGAGACGTAGAGGGTGTGCCAGACACAGGCGTGAGGGCAATTGCATTAACAATTCCATTTGCAGGCAGCTTTCCGGCAAACGATGTCTGATGAACACCGTCTGAATTGAGTTTCACAATTCCATGCGCGGGTGTGCCATTGAAGGAGCTAAATCGACCTCCAATAAACACTGATCCGTCGAGCGCAGGGGCGATAGCATGCACAGGAGCATTGAAGCCACCACTGCCTGTTGTATGCCACAACACGGGCTCACCCGAACAGGTCAGTCGCGCGATGTACCTCATCGAAGTAGAGCGATATTCGGTGAATTCACCACCCACCCAAAACGAACCATCTCCCGCGTCGGCAATTGCTCGCACTGCACCATTGAATCCTTCGGTGAGATTACACGAGGCGGCTCTATTGCCGTTGTAAACCCAAACCGGACTCTCTGTTGTCCCAGTGTTAGTCCGCAAATCGAGTGCAGTCAGACCCACCGCCGGAATTGGATTCACGCCAGTAAACGCACCGCCCAGATAGATGTTTCCATCAGGGTCGGAGACAATCGTTTTGACCGCCTCGTTGGTCGAAAATTTGCGCGGAACAAGTTGAATAGTCTGAGTCAAATTGAATGTCTGTGACTCGTACTTATTTTTGAGCACCGATGAGACCGACTTACTACATGACACCGTAGGAAACGATGCCAGAGACAATTGTCCCTCAACAAGTGATAGACCTGCGCACGAAGATGAAACTTCCGTTATCGTTGGGCTCACGCCTACGCCGGAGTCATCGCTGAAACTCACGCTACATGGCACCTGACTTAACGCCTGACCTACTGGAAGCGAAATGCGCGAAGGGCACCTCAATTCGGGTGGACGCCAGAATGCGACCTTGAGCAGAACTGTCGACGTCGATTCACGAATACCCAACGACGTTGGCCATCGAGCCCTCAAGGTCAAGTTCGTTTCCCCTGTTTTGTTCTTTATGGGCGTAATTTTAATTTCACAGTCCACAGCCCCAGACGAACTTGATTTGAGTTCCGAGGTCCATGATTGAATCAATGATGCGTCACCACCGGTCACATAGACTCCCGCCGAGTTAGCGTCATTTGATGGCGTGCAAACCCCGGCAGAACTTGAAATTCTAAAGCCAATTGACAATGGATTTGCCGTGTTAGTTTGTGCATCAAAAAAAGAATCTTTTGCGGGTGTGCTCAATACAGAAACAAGCGGGTTCTGAATGATGTTAATTTCAATTTCCTTGTAAAAATTGATTAGATCTCCCGGACTACCAGTAATTGGCGCATCAGTCGCCAAGGCACCCTCGGCATCGCTAGCCTTGACACGAATCACAAACTTCTCGCGAGTCGAGGGCACAAATGAAGGCAAGGGAGAGGGGCCAATCTTCAAATACACAGATCGTGAATTAGAACCCGGCACTGGTGCCAGTGCGAAAAACGAAGGACCATCGTATCGAAAGTTTGCGAAACTCCAATCAAGAACATCTGAGCTGTCTTGATCGGTCACGGTAAAGATACCCACCGTCAGATTAGCCAGCTCTTGTTCAAGAACATAGTATTTTTGATCTGCCGAATTGATAATAGGAGTAAATGTAATCACACCGGGTGTATCATTCCTGTCGATCACAGACAAAGAAATAGTTTTCTCAATGCGGACGCTATTAAGCTCGGCAACAACATCCACAGTCACAATGGGCTCTGTTTCGAAATCGAAGGCACGCGTTCTTTGCAGCTCTCGTCCAACAACCCGAATACCGTCCTTCGGAACTGCCAACGAGTAACTCCATTGGTCACAAGGCGTAGCATTATTGCCAAACTCAGCGCACAAGTCGCCAATTTTCAACGGTGCAAGTGCAGAGGCGGCTGAATTTTCGTTGAACATCGAAGATGACAAGGTCAGCCGAGAAACCCGAATTTCAAACGTCCGTGTAATCTTAAGTCCACCGTTGTCGAGTTCGATTTCGATTGAGAAAAAGTTATCTGTATACGTTGTGCCTCCGACGTTTGTTGCATCAAAATACAACTGCCGGCTCAGTTTTAAAAATGAATTCACAGTCTCAGTTGCAATTTCAAAAGGGTGAGCAACCAACGAAGCATCCTGCAAAGGATTTCCGTTTATTCCCACTCTTTTAATTGAATAGGTAAATATCTGAGAGGTGGTGTCACTGTCAGTAGGTGTAAGCAAGGTTTTGGAACGAGCGTCGTTTGCCGGAACAAGTTCCTGAAAAACAGATTTCGCCAAAGTAAAATTGGTCGGTGCATCGTTTTCGTCGGTTAAGTATATCCTAAAAATCTTGGTCATCGAAAAAGCTTGAGGAGTATTTTCAATTGCATTTACAACGACCTCGAAATAATGTTTGCCGCCGTTATTGGAGTCTTGAGGCAAGCTCAACTTCAGCGTTTCGAAATCGAAGGTCTGGGTTGTCAGTAAATTTTGTCCACAGACTTTAAAAAAGTCTGACAATGATGAACATCCATCTACAATGGGAGTGCTGCCTTTATAAAAAAAGTTTGAAGCTGATGTGTCGATGTCAATGGCTGAGAGCATCCCTACGAGTGAGTCTTGGGCAAGATTTTCTGAAATTGAATTTTGGCTCAGAGTAATGTCAGTGGGAGCTTCGTTGACGTTGGTGATCACCACTTTAATGTCCGCAGTGTGAGTCTTTACGAACTCTGGATCATCAACTGCAGCTGATGTATCTGTCACTTTAATTCTCAGGTTATATTCAGGAAGATGAGCTCCGTTCTCGAAGTCGCGTGACGTCGTAGTTTTAAATCTAAGCGTTCGCCCCGAGATCTCAAAAAAGTCTTTATCCTGAGTGATGCCCTGTTCATCAATTGTCTCAAGTTCATAGTTATATTTTAAATTCTGACATACCGCATTTGCTGCGCAGTCTTGGTCGATCGCGGTCAACTCAGTAACCACCAAAGAACCATTCTCGGGAACATTGACTACAGACGGAGAAATTCCGGTCATTGGATCATTGGTGTCTATAACATCAAACTTGAATGTTTTAATGAGCTCGGCAGCGACGTTGTAACTCTGCTCTGGTCTACCCTTATCCACAGCTCTGAGCGACTCGTTGTAGGAAGATTTAGTCTCATAATCGAGCGGACCCGAAAGATACAAAACAACTGTTTTGTTAGCTGCAACACGATTGCCTTTCTCGAAAGGGCAGGGAGCAGGACCGTCGCAGGTAACAAAAAAGTCTGCCAGTTCATCGTCGGGATCAATGTCGGTCACACTGATATCTGCAATCTTACGCATATTGGTTGGTGAAGGTGCACTCGCTGGAAGCGAACCATCTTTGTAGCGGGCTGTTTCCTGCAGAGGGAAAACCAGTTGGCCCGAGGGCAATGAAACAGCGATGTCCTGCGGTGCCGAGTTCATTGCAATGAGAGTGTTGGAGTCCTTGGGTGACAAAGATCGCAATCCGTTAATCGACTCGGCAAACACCTTACATAAAACCCGGTCATCGGTGCTGATATCATTGAGAACCAAACGACCGGCTTGAGTCGACTGTGCAGTTATGTCTGTGAGCTGTGTCGCACCTGATCGCTGCAGCCACCATGTGTAAATAGCCTTCTGACTCGTTTCCCTGAGAATGGGTTCGCAGATTAGTTCTTTGCCACGCGTAAACAGCTCTGTACTTCCTGTCGACGTACGCAAAGTGACCGAGATTGGCGGCAGAGGCCGATTGATGGCGAAGAGTTTTTCTGCTGTGCAGAAGCTTTTCACAATTTGCTGGCACGCGCGAATTCGATATCTATCGGCGGTTCCGAAATTCACTCCGGGCGTGTAAACTGGAGGATTTTTTGTCAGGTCCAAAGCTCCAAACTGAGGAGTCTCGACAACAAAAAAGACCCAATCCGAGAATCCTGCAGGAAGCGAACCAGATTGCGGGTCTAACACAGGAGGTCTTTCAGGAATCGTAATTGGGGGTGGAGGTGTTCGACCTGAAGCTATAGCTACCGAGGCTTCCTTGAGAACCGCAG
>CAYWSV010000117.1:0-10597 GCA_964460155.1 uncultured Oligoflexia bacterium
TTTGAATGTGTCGGCGAAAGATCTCGGAACGGGTAAGGAGCAGAAGATCACCGTGACGAGCTCCTCGGGACTCTCTGAATCCGAAATTAAACGCATGGTGGATGATGCTCAGGTGCACGCATCTCAAGATAAAGAGCGCCGTGACACAATCGATGCGCGCAATAAACTCGACGGTTTGGTTTTCCAAGTCGAGAAGACCATTCGCGACAACGAAGGCAAAATTCCGGCTGAAATGAAGTCTGGTTTGCAGTCGGAAATCGAAGCTGCGCGCAAGGTTCTTGAGACTCAGTCTGAAAACAAGGCTGCACTTGAGGCTGCTGCTCAGGCACTCGAGCAAAAGGCCTACAAGCTTGCTGAAGAGATGTACAAAACATCATCTGCGCAAGGACCAGATGCAGGCGCGGCTGGAGCTGGCGCTGCGGGCGGAGCCAAGAAAGATGGCGTTGTGGACGCTGAGTTCGAGTCAAACTGATAATTTTCCAGAACTCTTTCTCTGTGTGGGCTGAAAAGCCTGCCACGAAGAGGGGCATGGAACGAAAGATACGAAGTCGCGCAAGAGGCGCGACTTTTTTTTATGGCGAATTTTCAAGTTGACACCGCAAAGTGCAAACGAGTAAGGTTTTGGCCAGCAGCTCAAAAACATCACAAACAGTGCGCTCAGGGGACGCGATATGCGTAAAGCCAGCGAAGCTCAAAGGTTTCCGCAATCAGCGGTATTATTTAAGTTTTGTCTTCGGGTACTCGAAGCCCGCAAGACCGAAGGCAAGGTGCATGATCAGGATGTTGGCAACATCCTCGACTATAATCCGAGCGATACGAGCCACTGGAAGCGTGGAAAAAAAGCCGTCCGCAGCATATTTGCGCTCGAGGCTTTATCCCGTGCTCTGGACGTGGACATCGAACTCATTGAAGACGTGGCCAGCGGGGCGTTGGACTTCGACGAGGCATGGTTTGAATACTGTGAATCCGAGGAAGAGGCGCGCCAAAGCAAGCTTCAGGCGGGTTTGACCTACTCAAAACAACGGCGAGATCGTCAGCTGATGATGGAGCAGGTTGCTCAGTCGATCACAAATCGCGCCGGTGCGGCGAGCGTGCCTGTCTTTTTGCCTGAATTGCTCAACGCAGTGCCTTTCATTCAGCTTGTTCAGGCTGAGGTGACCGACAGACTTGCGCGCAGCAATCGCGTCAAGCCGGGTCAATACGTCATCCGTTACCGTAAGGGTGACCTCACGTCCCACATTCGCTGCGCAATCGCTCGCGAAGTTGCTCGAATCATTCTTCATTCGGAACGCGAGCAGTTTATGCTCCCTGTCCGCACCGAAGAGACTTCAGCAACCGAAATTATTGACCTTGCCAATGCTCTTTTGGTTCCTTCGGAGCTCCTGCGTTCGGAACTCACAAAGGTTCCGCCGCGAGCGAACATGGTTCAGTATCTCTCGGACCTTTTCTGGGTTCCCAAAGTCGTCATTCGCAGCAGATTGGTGACCTTGTTGATGAAAGATGCGGGAGATGTGGTGTTTGATGCCCCTACGGTGGCCATGCCGCCCAAGCGGCCGACCATGACCGTTACATCGGGTGCCTATCTTTCTGAAGATGACTCTGTGGTCAGCTCGTCGGTGGCGGGTTCCGGAGAGAGTTCACTTCAATAACCTTTGCACTCTCTGCGAAGAACAGAAGGTCGGGCGACTGCAGTTGTCCGGCCTTTTTTGTTGCCTTTTTGCCTGAAAAGTGGGTAGAGATATCCGGTTAGTGGACTAATTCAAAAGTGATTTCCGCACGACTGAACCAGAGGGGAAAAGTAGGTGCATATCAAATCATCCTTACATGTGTCTGATCTTTCCAACCCATTTGTCTCAAAGACACTGTCTCCGCGTCGTGGTTCCGATGACGACGATGACGGTGATTTTGATGATGATGACTTTTCCGACGATGAAGAAGATGAGGACGAAGACGGCGGCGCGGCCAGTGCAGGGATTGCGATTGACCCCGAAAGTGCAAAGCCAAAAACGCTGACGCGCAAAGAAGCTATCGAAATTCTTCAGTCGACACGCGATTTCGCTGGAGTTGACCTGCGCAAAGCGAATCTCACCAAACTCGATTTCTCAAATTGTAGTTTTGCTGGCGCGAATTTGTCGTACGTGAATTTCAAGGACTCCAATCTTGAGGGATGCGATTTTTCAGAATCGAGCCTGTGGAACGCTAACCTTGAGGGTGCGAATCTGACGCGCGCGAATCTTGAAGATGCCGATTTGGATTACACGAAGCTCCGCGGAGCGGTTCTTTATCGTGCGAATATTCGCCGCGCTCAGTTGCCAACGGACTTGATTCCGCGCGACGAGATTATGCGCTCGGTGAACGAAGGAACTAAAATCAGTCGTTAATCGCCGCGCTCTAAATTTTGAGCCTTAATTGCGAGGGTTCCCTGTTCGACTTATGCGAGCAAGGAGCCCTCAGCCAATTCTTCGGGAACGAAAACAGGCATGATCTTTCCAGCCTGAGTTTCCGTTGAGAGGAGCATGCCCTCGGACATTCCAAACTTCATTTTTCGAGGCGTTAGATTGGATGCAATAAGGACCTTGCGGTTGACGAGTTCCTCGGGAGTAATCCACTCGCGGATTCCAGAAAAGATCTGGCGTGTACCGAGATCACCCAAAGAGACCTTCAGACGAAGAAGTTTTGTGGATCCTTCAACAAGTTCGGCATTGATCACAGTTCCGATCCGAATCTGCACTTTTGCAAAATCGTCAATTGAAATTGTGTTGGATTGGTTGGGCTCGGCACCTGTCTGTGTGGCTTGAGCTGTAGCCTTTTGAGCTTGAGCTGTTGAACTGCTCGCAGATTTCTTTTCCTGTTGGCCTGCTGCTGGTTGTGCTGGGCTTGCCGCCGGCACCTCCATGCGTTGGAACAATCGTGGAATTTCGTTGAGTTTGAATCCAGACCGAATGGAATAGAAATCCGATGCACGGCTGAAGGAATGAGTCATGTTCGACGCATCTTCGCCGATAGCTTGAAGGAGCTCTGACATGCGCTCAGGAAAAAACGAGGCCGACAGATAACCCACAAGTCGGATGACTGCTGTGCTGTAGGCCAGCACGTTTGCAAGTCGCATACGAGATGTTTCGTCGGATTGCTTAACGAGTTCCCATGGCTTTTGGCTGGCAATGTACTTGTCTGCCATACCGACGAGTTCCCAGATCTGATTGAGTGCATCGGCAAGTCTAAAGTCGTCGAAGGCTGTTTGAACGTTTTGAGGAAGTTTTGCAGCAAATTCTGCAATTCGCTTCTCATCTTCGTTTTGGAGGTCACGGTTGAATTTCGGAATGATGCTGTCGAAGTATTTTTCAACCATAACAAGCGTTCGGGAGGCAAGATTACCAATGCCGTTTGCAAGATCGGCGTTGTACCGCTCGACGATTGTTTTCACTGTTAGGTCGACGTCTTCGCCTGGGTTCGCAAGGCGAAAGGCCGTGTTGACAAATGCGTCGCGTCCAAGCGGAAGCAGATCCGTAGGACTAATGACGTTGCCCAGACTCTTTGACATTTTGTGTCCGCCCGAAAGCAGCCAACCCGTGACACATAGGCGCGGAATAGGCAGGTCGAGCGACAACAGAATCGCAGGCCAAAAAAGACCGTGGAACTTAAGGATGTCTCGACCAATCACATGAGTTGCAGATTGCCAAAGGGCGCTCGTCCGCGCGCTGCTGACGCCACCGATACCTGTGACGTAGTTGGGCAGTGCGTCAAACCAAACATAGGCAACATGTTTTGAATCGAAGGGTAATTCAATGCCCCAGCTGGTGCGTGTTTTAGGGCGTGAAATACTGAGGTCACCTTCAAAACTTTCACACAGGCCCAGAAGTTCGTTGATGTAGCGGCGCTGAGTGACAATTTTTCCAGCGCGCACGAGTTCCGTGATCTGCGGAAGATATTTTTGAACGCGAAAATAATAGTTGCCTTCCTTGCGCAGTTCAGTTGGGCGTTTGTGAACCAAGCAATTGTGATGGTCGTCCATCTCTTTGGAGGTTAGGAAGGCCTCACAGTCAACACAATAGCGACCTTCATGTTCGCCAAAATAGATATCGCCCTTGTCGTAACAGTGCTGAAGAATGTTACGAACGTTGTCTTTGTGTTCCTGACTCGTCGTGCGCATAAAGATGTCGTACGACAAGCTAAATTGGGCAAAGATGTCCTTCCAGCGCAAGGCAAACTCGTCGACCAGCAGCTGGGCGGACTTGTTGAGTGACTTGGCTTTCTCTTCGATTTTCTCGCCGTGTTCGTCCATTCCCGTCAGAGTGCGGGTATTCATTCCGCGGTGACTGTAGTGCAGGCCAAGGATGTTCATCAGAGCGGTAGAATAAATATGACCAGCGTGCGGTTCGCCTGAAGCATAATAAATAGGTGTCGTGAAATACTTCGAATTGTTGTTCATATGTGGCCTCAAAGCGACTTTTGCCTGAGCTGTGCCCAGAAGTCCGTGGAGGAAGAGAGCAGTTTTTTGAGCGCGTTGTAGTCGGCGGAATCTGTCGACAAATCGAGATAGCGATTCGCCTGCTGTGCAGGAAGCGTGGAACGCTCGACTTTGATTCCCAATCGGATGAGCGTTTTGTCTTCGACAAGTTGTTTAATTTTTTCGTTGAACACTTTCAGAAGTTCATCTGTTTCACTGCGCAAACTCCAGTCAGGCAAGGAAGTACCGACCTTTTCGAGCGACTGAGCCACTAATAGTGCTGTAGCCAACTGCACAGCCGGAGCGACTTCGTTCTTGTCGAAGTCTCCATTGAGCCATTCTTCAGATAATTGCATTGCAGTTTGAAGAACGCGCAGGCCGCAGCGTGCGTCGATTTCGCGGCCCGTGATGCAGGCGAATGGTCGTTCGTTGGTGATCGACGGATGGTCATATTGGAGCTGTGACCAGCTCAGACGCTCCATTTCGAGTGTTCCGCTTGCAGACTCGCGAATTCTCCATGCCGTGTCTGTTTCTGGACGCGTTGGTCTTAAACCGCTGTAAACAATATCATCAATATAAACCCAGTCAGTTTCGGACAGCGAGAAATCGGTTGTGGGCTGAGTTTTCAGCGCAGCTACGGGTGACTGCCGGCATGCATAAAGTCCGGTGAGTTGACGCGGAAACGAGGCGCTTCGGAGGTTTTGTCCGGAAGGAACGTTTATTTCCTCTTTGGATACTGTGAGGGTGGCAAGGCTGAGCCTGTATGAGCTCAGCAGCCCATCTTCCGATTCGAGGACATGAACGGTGTCGGCGCGGCTTGAGGGCAACACAGCAACGACAGAATTGAAGCGGGTTTTTTGAAAACTCTTGTGTCGTGCGTTCAAGCAGATGAGTTTTGAGGTTGTGTTTTTCTGCAAGAATCGCTCGTCGAGCAAATTTCTCCACAACAAACAGTGTCCTGATTTGTCATCACCGACGAGTTCGAGTGACTGACGGTTCAAACGTCCCATGGGAGTGCACAGAGGCGGAGTTGAGGGAGGATTCAAAGTAGGCGATGCCGCTGAAGCTTGAGCTCCGATCCGATTTGGCAATTGTTTCGGAATAGCGGCTTCCTGAGTGAGATCCTTGAGAGGGACACTGCAACGAAAATGGGTCGCAGGCTCCGGAACGTTAGCCAGAGTTTTCTTGATTTGAGATTTGTTCCAGCAGCGCAAACCGCCGTTTTCAAGAATACCGTTAGCCATTTCAAAGAATGGATACCAAGTGGTCGAAAAAATGTCCGAGACCCAAGGTTTCTGCAAACCCAGTGAACGGAGTCCACGTGTTATCGGGAGTGGAGGCGAGAATTCTCGCGCCATGCTTATTGTTTCTGGGCCTCGCAGTTCAACCCATTCTGCGGTGTCGGTTCCTGTAAGAATTGGTGGGACGTTCGGGTCGGTTTCACCGATGAGAAATCCCTTCTGGCCAAAATTCTCAAAGATCAGATTGTCCGGCACTGCATGAGGTCTGCGGAAAGGAAAAAGCCGACCCAGTTTTCGAGGCATGGCATCTTCAAGAAGGTTCGTCAGGTCACGTTTGGCAAAGTTGAGTTTGCCAGACTGTTTTTCGAAGACTTCGTTGAGCGCCGCAAGAATTTCGGCTGAATTGCTTTTTGGTTCGGCGCGGCCCCAGCGTAACTGCGGAGTGAGTGTTCGCGGTGCTGGTGATTCAAAGCGCTGCGCTGGTTTATCGGACGCCGTGTTTCCTGAAGCAGTTCCGCTCGAAATAAAAGAAAGACTGACGGTTGCAGGGAGCACCGTCAGGCTAACAAGAAAGATGAAAAGTTGAGGACGCATGTGGGCGATCCGCCGGACTTCTTAGTCCTTGTATTTTTTCGAAACGCGCTCGATGTTTTCAGACAGGCCGGGAATATTTTCCATGTTGTGGATTCCGACGACACCCGCAGCGATTTCACGCAGCGCTGTAACGGCTTCTTTGTTTCTGCACTCGACCAGTGGGTCGCTGCCTTTTTGCAGCTGACGCATGCGACGAGCGGCCAGCATGACGACCGCAAAGCGGTTCGGAATTCTGTCGAGACAGTCTTGGATGGAAATACGTGCCATGTCTCAAATACCTCATGAAAAACTGCGTCGGAAGGAGGGTTCTATCCAACGGTCTGCGCTCCGTCAACCCAACAGACCTAAATTCGGTGTTTTGGCGAAGCCAGCGCGCTTGACGGTAGGATCGTGCATCAGAAGCGGTCCCAAGGCTAGACTGGGGGAGGTCAAAAGGGAGACAGTCTATGTCTAATTTCAGTTGGTTGGACGATCGATTGGGTCGCTTATCCGTAGGTCTCTGCCGGCGAATCTTGAGTCTGCTGGTCATTGTGCCGTCGCTTTTGGCCGGTACGGCGCTGGCCAACACGGCAGTTGGGCCGGGCCAGACTCAGTCAGGTGCACTGTCCCGACCCCTGACTGTGGCCTTCGACGCTCGACCCCGTGCTGTTGACCCGCGCTTCGTTTCAACGGACGCCAACAGTCAATACCTCGAGCCTCTTCTGTTCCTGCCTCTTTTCGGGTTTTCCGAGGCTGGAGTCCCTCAGGGAGTCATCGCCGAGAGTTTTCGCTTTGTTGATCCCAAAAATTTGATCATTAAGGTCCGCGAAGGCATCCGTTTTGCCATGGGGCGCGACGTAAATGCCGACGACGTTATTGCGACCTACAACTTCATTCTGGGGCAGAACCAAGGGCAATCGCAGTTGCCGGCAAGTCCGCGCCGCGGTGTGTTTATGCGCGTGCTCTCGGTTACAAAAACTGAATCGGGTGAGGTGAAATTTTCACTGAGTGAGCCCGACGCTTCTTTGGTTTCAAACCTAGTCGTAGGAATTCTCCCTAAGGAGGCTGTTGGATTGCCACCTGAGGGCATTTTTTCTGGCAAGGGATTCGAGTCGGGTCCATTCCTTTTAGAGAGTTTTTCAGATTCGGAGTGGATTATTCGCCGAAACGAAAAATACAGTGGTGCGCCTTTTGGTGGTCCGTTTCCCTCACTTCCCAGAGTCATTTTTAAAATCTTTCCCGACAACAACACGCGCTATGCCGCGGTGTTGAGGGGGGATGTCGACCTTGTGCAGAACAGTTTGGACACCGCTAAAGTCGCCGAGTCTTTGGCAAAGCGAACGCTGAGCCATGATGTGCAGCTGGCAACTTCAGATACCACAGCCTTTTTGGCTTTCAATTTAAAAAACAAATTGCTTGCCGATGTCAGGGTGCGACGTGCAATTGGTCTTGCAATTAACCGTGAAGAAATTCTCCGATTCACTCTTCAAGGCATGGGACGTGTTGCCGATTCGATGTTTCCTCCGACTCATGCTTTTCACTTTAAAAATGAGCGTGCGCTGAAATTTAATCCCAGAGAGGCGCAGATTCTTTTGGATGCGGCGGGCTATCCCGATCCCGATGGCAATGGTCCGAAAGAAAGAGCCGCGTTCAGCATTAAGGTGCCCCTGAATCGCGAACGGATTGCGGTTGCAAAAGCCATTGCGGGCCAACTCAAAAAAGTGGGGTTAAAGGTCAAGGTCGAGGTTCTCGAGTTCAATACGTTCATGAAGCATCTGAACGAGGGCAACGTTCAGTCTTGGATCTCGCCGTGGACAGGCTACAAAGACGGAGATCATCTGCATTTTGTTTTTCATTCGGAGCGTGTTCCGCCAAAGGGTGCGAACCGTGGGTTTTATAAGAACTCCGAGTTGGATAAGGTACTCGATACGGCAAAATCAGAAAGCAATCCGGCAACCCGTTTGGGTCTTTATCAGCGTGCTCAATCGATCATCGCCGATGAGCTCCCGTATATTTTCTTATGGCACAGACTCGGACACGTAGTCACACGAAAAGAAGTCAACGGCTTTAAAATATACCCTGACGGAAGGTACTCTTCGCTCACCTCGACGACAAAAAGGTAAAAGAATGTTTCGTGTTTGGCTGCGCATGCTGGCAAGACTTCTTTTTGTGCTTTTTGCTGTTTTGAGTCTTGTTTTCTTTGCGCAGCGTCTTATTCCGGGCACTCCTGCCGATGCTGTGTTGGGGCCAGATGCTCCACAAGAACAGAAACAACTTTGGTTGAGCCAAAATGGATTCGACAGACCGGTGAGTGAGCAATATTTCGATTTTTTATTCGCTGCTGCACAGGGAGAATTCGGTAAAAAATTAATTGATGGTCGGCCCATTGGTCCGCAGATTATGGAGCGACTTCCGGCAACAATAAAACTCGCTTCGGGAGCATTTACTGTTTCAATTTTGATTGCTTTTTTATTTGGTGTTGTGAGTGCTCTAAAAGTTAATACTCGCTGGGATAAGCTGTTTGCGTTTGTCGCGTTGTTCCAAGTCTCTGCGCCCGTATTTATTTCGGGAACGCTTTTGCTTTGGTTATTTGCGGTTAAATGGAACGTTGTTCCGCTCACAGGCTCTGCTGGAATCGAATCTATTGTTCTCCCATCTCTCACACTCGGAGCTGTACTGTCGGCCGTGACAAGCCGCATGATCAGAGCATCGCTGCTGGAAGTCTTGAATGAGGATTATATTCGCACGGCCCGCGCAAAAGGCCTGACTCGCTTTCGCATTTACACCAAGCATGCGCTGCGCAATGCGTTGCTTCCCGTGATCACCGTGCTTGGTCTTCAGCTCGCGGGTTTGCTGGGTGGAACGGTAATCACCGAGCAGGTCTTTACCTGGCCCGGACTGGGTTCATTATTGATTGAAGCCGTGAATCAGCGTGATTACAATTTGGTCTCGGCATGCGTCACAGTGCTTGCAGTTATTCATGTGACAGTCGCTGCGTTGGTTGACCTTTTGCAACGATGTGTTGATCCGCGCACGGTGAGTATATGAGTCTGTCAAAAGCAGTTGTACGTCATTTAAAGCTCAGTTTTTCATCAAAAATGAGCGTTTTAATTGTTCTTTTTTGGACTCTTGTCGGGTTACTTCCAGTATTGATTCCCTCTCTCGCAGAAATTGATGTTGATCTGCCCATGACGCGGATCCCACCCAATTTCGATATAAACGAGCCTCTGGGCTGGCTCGGCTACGATGCGGTGGGTTCGAGTGTTCTTCTGCAGATTATCAATGGTGCGAGTGTCTCGGTTTTTGTTGGATTGTGTACCGTACTTGGAAGTTTGTTGATTGGTGTTGCTCTGGGTGCGGTTGCAGGCTTTTTCGATTCATGGCCAGACGCCCTCGTAGGCCGTCTGATGGATGTTCTTCTGTCCTTTCCCCCCTTAGTTCTCCCGTTGATGATCTCGGCATTCTTTGGTGGTGGTTTGCTGACTATTATTTTCGCATTGTGTGCAGGGGGATGGATTGGTCCGGCCAAGCTTGTCCGAGCGCAATTCAAAGCTCTGCGAGGACGAGACTTTGTTCTCGCGGCCCGCGCATTGGGGGCAACGCCCAAACGTATTATTTTGCATCATCTTCTTCCAAATACCGTTGGTCCGCTCATCGTCCAAAGCACGTTCACACTTGCAGGGGCTATATTGGCTGAGGCTGGCTTGAGTTTTCTCGGGCTCGGACTCGGCGACGGGCACGTCAGTTGGGGGAGTCTGTTGAACGATGCGCGCGCCTACTTGATAGAATCCCCTCATATGGCTATTTTTCCGTCGCTTGCGCTGCTGAGCCTCGTGTTGGCCCTAAATTTCCTTGGGGAAGCACTCAGGTTGGCCTTCGACCCGCGACAATCGGTTTTCCCGGATGTCGCGTGAACGCGAGCGAGGCTGATCAGACGAACGAGGTGTAATTTGAGCGCGTCAGAAATTTTGGTTCCAGTTTCGGTGGGCGAGTTGCTCGACAAGATCACCATTTTGCAAATCAAGAGTGAGCGCATTAAAGACGAAACAAAGCTCGTCAATATTCGCAAAGAGCTCAATGCTCTTCTGCAAACCTGCAGACAAAATAAAATCAATGTTGAGCATGAGCTGGTTGGTGAGCTCAAAAAAATCAACGAGACTCTCTGGGTTGTTGAAGACGACATCCGGGACAAAGAGCGGGCTAAACTCTTTGATCAACAATTCATCGCGCTCGCCCGAGCCGTTTACGTGACCAACGACAAGCGTTTTCAGGTGAAAGCCCAAATCAACAAGGAAATGGGCTCGGCATATGCTGAAGAGAAAAGTTACCAGCCCTA
>CAYWSV010000118.1:0-837 GCA_964460155.1 uncultured Oligoflexia bacterium
GAATTTCACAATTACCGTAAACGACATCAACGACCCACCGACGAATGTTGGCCTCAGCAATCAATTCGTAAATGAAAATAACGCATCAAATTTTGTGATTGGTGAATTCAGCACAACCGACGCAGATGCGTCAGACAATGAATTTTTGTACTCACTTATTCCCCAATGTGGCGGTATGAATACAGGAAATTCTTTCTTTAATATTTCTGGAAGCAAACTTCGCGCAACTTCGACATTCAATTTCGAGAACCAATCATCCTACAAAATTTGCGTCAGAAGCACCGACAATTCAAACACATCTATAGAAAAAGCATTTACTATTATCATCAACAATCAGAACGATGCACCAACTTTGAATATATTTAGCTCAGTACAATTGACTCAAGAAGATACAACCAAAACAGTGTCCTTCAATGTTGGTGACGAAGATGGTCATTTAGCTTGTTCATCTGCAAATTTATCCTATACTTCTGGCGATTCAAATTTAGTTGCAGCGGCCAACGCAGTTGAATGGAGTGGAACTTGGCCCTCGTGTATTGGAACCATTACACCTATTGCGAATGCCTTTGGTACCGCGGATGTTACATTTTCAATTTCTGATGGCTCACTTACCAGTTCGCAAACTTTTACCTTTTCAGTCAGCCCGCTGAATGATACCCCGACGATTTCAGATATTCCTGACCAAACAACAACAGAAGACATAGCTATAAACAGCATTCCCGTGAGCATCACAGATGCTGAACCCGGATTATCTTGTTCGTCGATAACAGCACATTCGTCCAATCTATCGCTCCTCCCATCTGAAAGAATCACCTTCTCAGGAACAGCGATTCTTTC
>CAYWSV010000118.1:847-2247 GCA_964460155.1 uncultured Oligoflexia bacterium
AGAGGGCACCGCCCATATCTTCCTCGCGCAGGCGGAACAGCACCCAATTGCCTTATGAATATTTCCCCCTCACTCCATCAATATGGTTCAACCAATATAACATTAACCGTAAGCGATACTGTTAATTCATCACAAGACACTTTTAGTTTATTTGTCACACCGGCAAACGATACTCCGACAAATCTAAATTTAATCGGGAACGTTATTATTGAAAATTCGAGCGCGAATACAACCATTGGCAGTCTTCAAACCGAGGAGATAGACGTCGGAGACTCACACACCTATAGCCTCGTCGCAGCCTGCGGTGGACTGAATGGCGGAAATTCAATCTTCAATATCTCAGGAAACATTCTTAGAAATAGCCTGCCTTTAGATTTTGAAAATCAGAGCAGTTACAACGTTTGCATTAGAACCACCGACACCGGCGGGTTGTCTTTTGACAAGTCTTTCATCGTGAATGTCATTGACCAAAATGATCCTCCTACCAATATCCTTTTAGGTTCAAACAGCATCCCTGAAAACAGCAATTTATTGACCATAATTGGTGTTTTGAGCACTGCCGATGTAGATACCGGAGATAGTGTATCGTACTCACTCGTAGCAGGCTGCAGCGGTGGTGATTCAGGCAACCCGTCCTTTACTATTTCGGGAGCCCAACTGAGGTCGAACACGTCGTTTAATTTCGAAACTCAAAATTTGTATAACATCTGCGTTCGCTCGATAGACACTGCTGGAGCGTTTTTTGAAAAAGCCTTCACCATTGCCATCACCGATGTGAATGAAACACCGTCCGACATTTTTCTCTCTGGTTACAGCCTTGCAGAGAACAGTTCCTCGAATGCACTCATAGGAGTAATAAGCACCGCGGACGTTGATTTCGGAGACACATCAAGCTATTCGTTGGTGTCTGGATGTAGCGGCAATGATACTGGAAATTCAGCATTCAATATTTCTGGAACACAACTCAGCTCAAACACTCCTTTCAACTTCGAATCACAAAACACATATAACATTTGTTTACGCACCACTGACTCTGGCGGCTCTTTCTATGACAAATCATTCGCTATCGCTGTAACCGATGTGAATGAAGTCCCCCACGACATCACTCTCTCTGCCAATACCATTTCTGAAAATAACACTGTAAATACAATCATTGGAGCACTCAATACAGCGGATGTTGATGCAGGCGATACTGCAACATACTCATTGGTCGCTGGATGCGCAGGCGGTGACGCAGGGAACTCATCATTCATCGTCTCGGGGACTCAACTTAGGTCAAATACTACGTTTGATTTCGAAACACAGAATTCTTATAGCGTCTGCCTCCGCACAACCGATGCTGCTGGCGCATTCTTTGAAAAAGCCTTCAATATCACAATTGGCGATATAAACGAGACACC
>CAYWSV010000118.1:2257-4454 GCA_964460155.1 uncultured Oligoflexia bacterium
ACACCCACAGAAATCTCTCTTTCGGCTCAGTCAGTTCTCGAAAACAGTCCGCCAAACATTGTTATTGGTTCATTGACAACCGCAGATTTTGATTTGGTGGACACGGCAACCTATACACTGGTTTCTGGGTGCAGCGGAGCAAATAATGGAAATTCTGCCTTTAATATTTCCGGCACTCAATTGAGGGCAAACAGCCCGTTTAATTTTGAGACGCAAAATTCATATACCATCTGTTTGCGCACCACAGACACCGCTGGTGCGTTTTATGAGAAGTCTTTCACAATATCTGTCACTGATGTGAATGAAGTACCGCAAGACTTTACTCTCAATGCTAACGCAATAGCAGAGAACAGTCCTGTAAATACTGATATAGGAACTTTTAGTACCTCCGACGTTGATGCAGGTGACACAGCGATCTATTCGCTTGTGTCAGGTTGCAGCGGCGCCGATTCAGGGAACTCTGCCTTCAATATTTCTGGGTCTGTGCTCAGATCAAGCGGTTCATTCAACTTTGAAAGCCAAAACGTTTACAGTATATGTCTACGCACGACAGACGTCGGTGGGCTTTTTATTGAAAAATCGTTTCTAGTAGGCGTGACAAACGTCAATGAAGCACCGATAAGCATCTCTTTGTCTGCCAATACAATTTCCGAGAATGCACCGTTAAATACAATTATCGGCTCATTAAACGCGACTGACGTTGATATTCCTGATGCAGCAACTTTCTCTCTTGTCACCGAATGCAGCGGTATTCATTCAGGAAACTCTGCCTTTAATATCTCTGGTGCAAGCCTGAGATCGAGTTCAATTTTTAACTTTGAAGCGCAAAGTTCATACAGCATTTGTGTCCGTTCGACCGACGCAGCAGGACTGTCGTATAATCAGCCGCTCACTATCAACATAACCAACATTAATGAGGGACCATCAAACATTAATCTCTCATCGACGAGTATCGCTGAGAATAATGTCTCGAACGCTATTGTCGGAAACCTCAGTACCGCAGACGTGGATGCGGTTGATACGGCGAACTATACCTTGGTCTCGGGTTGCAGCGGAAGTGATTCCGGAAACTCTGCATTCAATATTCTGGGTGAAAGCTTGAGAGCGAACAGTCCCTTAGACTTCGAGAGCACATCATCCTACAACGTATGTATCCGTACCACTGATGGAGCTGGGGCTTATTTTGAAAAAACGTTTACGATATCGGTGACCAACGTCAATGAAGGTCCAACGGATATTTCGCTCTCAAACGGCATCATATCTGAAAATAGTTCATCGAATACAATCATCGGCACCCTATCTTCGAACGACGTTGATTTAGGCGACTTTGCGGCCTATTCACTCGTCTCCGAGTGCGGCGGAGTCCATTCAGATAACTCATACTTCAACATATCCGGAACCCTTTTAAGAGCCAGTAGCTCTTTCAATTTCGAATCGCGGAATTCCTTCAGTATTTGCGTTCGAATCACCGATGCTGCAGGTTTATTCTATGATGAAGCTTTCACCGTTTCAGTCAACGACGTCAACGAAACCCCAACCGACATCTTTCTCAATGCAAACTCCGTTGCTGAAAACAGTGCTTCGGATACGGTGGTTGGATATTTGAGTACAGCCGATATTGATGCCGGCGATACTGCAACTTACACATTAGTCAACGGCTGCAGCGGAAACGATTCAGGAAATTCGGCATTTAATATTTCTGGAACTCAGCTGAGGGCGAGCAACCCACTAAATTTTGAATTACAGAGCTTTTACGCTATCTGCGTGCGCACCACTGATGCTGGGAACTCTACCTTCGATAAAACGTTCACAATAACTGTCACAAACGTCAACGAGACTCCCACCGACATCTCTCTCAGTGTAAACTCTATTGCCGAAAACGCAGGTTCCAATGCGATTGTTGGAACACTCAGTACAACGGATGTCGATGCGGGCGACACAGCTACATACTCACTTGTTTCTGGATGCAGCGGGGTACATTCAGGCAATGCGGCATTTAACATTTTGGGATCAACACTAAGAGCAACAAATTCTTTTAACTTTGAGAATATTTCTTCATACAGTATTTGCGTGCGCACAACCGACGCGGCGACCACTACTTTCGAAAAAGTTTTTACGGTGACTGTCACCAACGTCAATGAGGCTCCCACAGACCTTTCACTCAATGTAAACACAATTGCTGAAAACGCGGGTGTAA
>CAYWSV010000118.1:4554-10567 GCA_964460155.1 uncultured Oligoflexia bacterium
CGGCGACCACTACTTTCGAAAAAGTTTTTACGGTGACTGTCACCAACGTCAATGAGGCTCCCACAGACCTTTCACTCAATGTAAACACAATTGCTGAAAACGCGGGTACAGATGCGATTGTTGGAACTCTAAGTACAGCGGATGTCGATTCTGGCGACAATTCAACCTACTCGCTCGTATCCGAATGCACGGGGGTTCATGCTGGAAACTCGGCCTTTAATATTTTTGGAACTCAATTGAGAGCGAATAATTCATTCAACTTCGAAGTGCAGAACTCCTACAGTATCTGTATCCGCACAACGGACACGACAGGTGCCTCTTTCAACAAATCCTTCATCATCAATGTAACCGATGCAAATGATACTCCAATCGACATCACCCTCTCTGCAAACACAATCCCCGAGAATAACGCAGCAAATTATCATATTGGAAATTTTAGCACATTTGACGTTGATGCAGGAGACACTGCAACATACGAATTGGCCTCCGGCTGCAGTGGCGGAGACTCTGGGAATACAGCGTTCAATATTTTAGGCACCAGCCTCAGAGCGACCGCTGCCCTTAACTTTGAAACCAACCCTTCGTACAGCATTTGTGTGCGCACGACCGATACTGCTGGCGCTCATTTGCTCAAAAACTTCACAGTCGTAGTCACAAACGTCAACGAACCTCCAACGAACATTTCTCTTCCGATCAATTACATCGCCGAAAACGCCGGTTCAGACGCGGTGGTTGGAGCATTGATCACAACGGATGTCGATGCGGGAGACACAGTAACGTACTCGCTTGTTTCCGGATGCAGCGGGGTAAATTCGGGTAACTCGGCATTCAATATTTCTGGCACAAGCCTCAGGACAAATAGCTCATTTGATTTTGAATCCCAAAGCACATACAGCATTTGCGTACGTACATCCGACGCAGCCGGGTTGTTTTATGAAAAATCATTCACTATTTCGGTCACCAACGTCAATGAAACTCCATCGACAACTGGTGGTGATTCAACAGTTACAACAAACGAAGACACAATTCTCTCGGTGACACTTGCTCAAGCATCGGACCCCGATGCTTCAGACACTTTCTCCTATTTGATTGTCAGCTCTCCCGCGCACGGAAGTCTAGGCTCCCCAAGTGCTGCACCGACAACGTCAACTGGAGCAACAATCTCCTACACACCTGCACTCAACTATGCGGGCTCTGACTCATTTACATACAGTATTTGCGACCAAGCAAATGTATGTTCAAGCAGTAGAACGGGCGCTATTTCCGTGCTTGAGCAAAATGACCCTCCCCAGATTTCTGCTCTTTCGAGTCAAACGATAAACGAAGATACACCAACATCTCCTCTAACTTTTTCTGTTTCAGATATTGATGACAGCGTCACATGTTCGATGGTCAATGGTTCCAGCAGTCTTACTGATTTAATTGCAAATGCTGATATTTCAATTTCTGGTGGAGGCGGAACGACTTGTTCTCTGGTCGCAACCCCAACCCTGAATCGAAATGACACCACACACAGTGGGCCAGCAACAGTCACATTAAGCCTTCCAGACGGCGATGGTGCAACTGCAACAAGGACTTTTAATATCAGTGTTTCGCCAGTAAACGACCCACCGACCATGAACGCAATTTCTGCACAGTCTGTAAATATGGACACTGTTAAAGTTTTCAACTTTCAAGTGGGAGACATCGATGGTGCGTTAGACTGTAGCTCATCCTTTTTGAGCTACTCATCAAGCACAACAACCATCGTGGCTGCATCGGGAGCTGTCACATTTGGCGGTACGTGGCCAAATTGCACAGCAAGCGTTACCCCTGCGACCAACGCTTTTGGTTTAGTCAACTTAACCTTTCAGATTACCGACAACGGAAGTTTGTCTGCGAGCCAAACTTTCACACTCACTGTGAATGATACTCGCCCAGCATCTGTGCCGGTTTTGTCGGGACCAGCAACTGTAAATTCAAATTTGAACCAACTGACAATCAACGGTACCTGTGTCTCAGGATATGAGCTCAGTCTTTCAGGAGACGTTGACGCCTCAGAGGTCTCTGCTCCCTCTGCGAGCTTGACTCAAACGTGTCCTTCAAGTGGAACCTTTTTATATACGGTGGGCAAAACGAGGGATGGGCAGTATGTCTTTCGAGTGTCACAACAAAATCCACTCAATCCGGGTTGGTCTCCATATGTATCAAAAATATGGACTCGAGACACAGTTGCTCCAACAAGTCTCACAATAACCGAACCCCTACAAAACCCGACAACGTCTCGTTCAGGCACGTTCCCCTTGCGAGGAACGTGTGAGGCTGGCACATCAGTAAACATTGCAGCAACAGTCATTCCAAATACGATTTCCTATACGCCCGTAAGCGTTGTCTGCTCTGCGCTAGGATCATTTAGTGTCTCGCAAACTTTGGGCGCAGATGGCGATACCACAACCGACGGCACTTATAACTTTACGCTGATTCAAACAGACGTCGCCGGAAACTCGAGCCCGCAAGCCTCATTGAGCTGGACAAAGGATTCAAACATTCCGGAAACCCCGGTTTTCTCGTCGCCGACACCCATCACAAATGGTTTCTTCTACACAAATGCATCCACATCCAGCACCTATCCATATATTACCGTCAGCTGTTCGTCATCGAATCTAATCGCGATAAATGAAGACGGAAACGAAATTTCGTCAGGAAGCTGCAGCTCAGGCACGTATAGCTTTCAGGTTCCTGCTCGCGCGGATGGCTCCTATCGGTATTCGGCCTACCAGATAAATACGGCAACCGACCAGTCATCCGCAGAAGTGCAGTTTACATGGAGCAGAGATACTCTCATTCCGGCTGCCCCTGTATTTACAAATCCGACAACTGCAACAATTACAACCCCGAGCCCCTTATATATTTCGGGATCTTGTGAATCGGGTTCAACAGTTAGAATTGATGTTGATGGGGTTCAAGACAGTTCTCTTCAGTGCATCAATGGCCGTTTTGAAGGCTCGGTCGTTCGAGGGGGTGTGGGAATAGTCACATACTCAGTCACCGCAACACAGACAGACCAAGCCGGAAATATTTCAACGGCCTCGTCGAGTTTGACTTGGACAAAAGACCCCGGCTCTGTGCCCATTCCGACGATTACGTTTCCGATAGGTGGAAGCGCAGTCAATAACTCTAATCTGGTAAACATCGTAGGACTTTGCCAGCCTAATTTCACGGTCAGTATTGCTGGCGCACTGGGAACATCTTTGCCCGACGCAGATGTAACCACTCCTGAAAATGGACTCAGTCAGAACTGTTCAGCGGATGGTAACTTCAGCTTTGCAGTGACCAAAGCGACAGATGCAATTTACCATTTTGAGATTACACAAACCAACCCCACAACATCTGCGAACTCGGTTCCGACAACTGTCACATGGACTCGAGACACAACCCCTCCGACGGTTACAATCACACCATCCGTTGGAAATATTTATAGTGCGCATGCGGCCTTTTCATTAAGCGCAAATGAAGGTGTCACGGGTTTCACATGTTCTGACGACGGAACCACCTACTCAACCTGCACGAGCAATCATCAGGTTTCACTTGCATCTTCCACAGCACCTGCAACAGCGAATGGAGTGAGTCGAACCTTGTACGTGAAGGCAACCGACACGGCTCAAAACACAAGTTCGCCAACACAAATAACATGGACACCAACCGTTTATGCAACCTCATTGCTATATAGTTTCACCAACAATACAAATAACTTTTCAAGCTACAACGCGCTTGTCAGCAGTACCTTGTCTAACACTGGTTCAACCTATAATAACTCAACTCCATATAGCCAAGGCGGCACGGGGAGATCATTTGATTTTGGAAACAGCAACGACTTTGCACAGCTTACAGACAATGCAATTCTCTCATCTTTTTTGAGCACAGCAACAATCGAATTCTTTATGTATGCGAGTAACTCAACATCTTGGAACATTCTCTCGCAAGAAGTATCTGCCACGAGTGGCTTCTCGTGGTCTATAAAAACAGCAAAGATAAATAACTCTACGTTTAACATTTCGTTTCTTGGAAGTGTCGATGGTTCAACCAAGGTCACCACAACATCAACTTGTGCCCTGAGTAAACTTAATTGGCATCATGTTGCTGTCACCTTTGATAAGGGTGCAGTTAAAATTTTCTGCAACGGTGTTGTTCGTGGAACTGGAGTCGTTGGTACCTCGGGGAGTGCGCGACTTTTCGATAGCACTGGGCCAATAACCTTTGGAAAAGGGCTCGATGGCCGACTTGACGAAGTTCGAATCAGTCAAGGAATTCGCTATACCTCAACTTTCACACCTCCCACCGCGAATTTTACACTCGATTAGCCTCTTGCCGACAACCCCGCATAAACGATTTTTCTTTTCATTTGGGTCGCGAGGAACTGTTGGATGAGATTTATAATTGTGACTATATTTACGTCTATCCAACAAAGATGTAGCTGTAGATAAACCTATTATAAACCTGTTTTGTGCTGTGACGGGCGTAATGAAAACGTGGAATCAACTTACGCAGATTTTCGCAAGCTTTCTGAAACTCGGTCTCACTTGTTTTGGCGGGCCCTTGGCACATCTGGGATATTTTCATGATACCTTTGTGCGCAGAAAACATTGGATGAGTGAGGATGATTTCGCCGAGACTGTTGCCCTTTGCCAACTTCTTCCCGGGGCAACCAGCAGTCAGGTAGGAATGGCGATAGGCCTCAAGCGGGCAGGTCGCTGGGGTGCTGTTGCTGCATGGCTGGGATTCACACTTCCCTCGGCTATCTTCATGACCATCACGGCATTTGCATTCAGTTCTTTCGCGAATTTGTCCCATAGCGGAATCACACGAGGCCTGAAACTCGCCGCGTTGGCTGTCGTGGCCCATGCGTGCCTGACCATGTTCAAAAGTCTTTGCCCCGACGCATCCCGAAAAGTCATGGCCCTTGTGAGTGCTACCGTTTTGATGATGAACGCTCCTTTTTTTTCACACATAACCCTGCTCATAATTAGCGCCATTGTGGGACTCGTTTTATTTAAAGACCCAACCACGAAAAGCCAGCAGCAACTGCCACATAATGAATCCGTCAGGTCACTGCTCATTTTTATTTCGATTTTTTTCTTTCTTTTGCTGATCCTGCCGTTTATTGTCAGGACTCACGCAAATTCAATTTGGGGAATTATCGACAAGTTCTATCGTTCGGGTGCGTTGGTATTTGGCGGTGGTCATGTTGTTTTGCCTCTTCTTTCCCAAGAGTTCGTCGACTCTCAACTCGTCGGGCGCGAACTGTTTTTCGCCGGATACGGCATTGCACAAGCTATTCCGGGCCCGCTGTTTACCTTTGCTGCTTTTCTTGGAGTCACAGCCGCGGCGCAGGAAAAAGCTCTTTGGATTGCAAGTGCTTCGCTTTTTTCGATTTTTCTACCTTCGTTTTTGCTTGTATTCGGACTCTTTCCGGTCTGGACTCAACTCAAACGCTCGACGCTGATTCAGGCTGCTTGCTCGGGAATGAATGCAGCGGTGGTCGGTTTTCTTTTGGCCACACTCGGTACGACTTTGGTTCTAGAAGCCAAATTCCAATGGATCGACGTTCTTGTTGTTGGACTGAGCTTTGTCTTGCTCAACGTTCTTAAGACACCCTCTTGGGCCGTTGTGCTCATCGCAGGAATTGCGACCTCTCTTCTTTTCTGAAAGTGGATCTGTGTAACGAAATAAATTCGGAAGAGATTCTCGAAACTCAATAAAAAAGCGGGATGAGCTGGTTTCAACTCATCCCGCATTGATCTTCACCCTTCATTTGTTTCATTGAAGAGTGGAGCCTTCTCGCGCAACTGCTCAGTTCCAATCCAACGAAACCGAAGCCTGATACTCCGTTACGCGACTTTCGAAGAAGTTCTTTTCTTTCGGAAGGTCCATGATCTCGTTCATCCATGGGAACGGAGTGTCGTCGACGCCAAAGACAGGCTCAAGACCCACGGACTCTAGGCGGCGGTCAGCAATATAACGAATGTAGACAGAG
>CAYWSV010000119.1:0-3207 GCA_964460155.1 uncultured Oligoflexia bacterium
AGGACTCGAAGAGGCCGCGTCCCATGGGACTTCCGTTGGTCGCAGCGAAGGGAGCTTGAGCGACCTGAGCGGAGGAGTCTTGGGCTTAAACGGCGGCTGAAAAACTGAATTCATCTTCCTCTCCCGAAGCATGGGGTGATGGCTCAATCCGCGATGTGGGCTCAAGCCAACGAGGACTTTGAATTCAGATTTTCGATCTGTGAAGTGTGCAAAATTGGAACACGAAAAGTTGGGGTTTCTAGATGGTCTTGTGTTTCAAACTGAGACATAAAATGAGAATGTCGGTGTTATTACGAATAGAAATCCTCGCCGTAATAAACTCGCTTTGCGCATGAAACTCATAGGCGTGGCGTTTGACCAACCCGCCATCACAACAGCACTGCGCGCATTAGGTCTCCCCGTGCGGACACCTCCGATTGGACCAGCCCGCTCCCCGCAATTGATTGATTGCGGCAATAGAAGCGATTGAACGGGAGCAGATGTCGACACCGGGCGGCCGGACTGAAAAAGGGCCTCTTCCACTTCCGAAAAGACTCAAAACACCCCCGCTTGGTGCAGTTATCCAAACTGACCGAGGACGGTGGGTGTTTGTCATTTTTGCCCCCGGCAGCTCGGGATGGGCGGGAATCTGGGTAGGTTGACCCGCCAAAGGCAAACTCGAGCAAAAGTACCGAAACCCCTGACGAAAAAGTGGGGTTACGGGGGCTGACTGAGGTGTATCTCAATCAGGAAATCAAGTAGATCTCGATGAGGAAATTCGGCAACCAGCAAAACTTGGTAAATTTTCCTAAACCCGCTCTACGTCTCTAAGGTAACGGTGGCGTGTTGAGCAATCGCCATTGTCGGGTCCAACTTTCATGAGGTGATTTTTGGACTATGGCCTCATTAACAAAAACACTTCAGTCGTTGAACACTATTTCTAACAAACAATATTGACTGAGCTTTCCTTTGTACTTATCGTTATCCTTTCAATTCAAAAAGTCGAGAAATTCGGGGTCATCGATGTTTCACAGATTGATTCGCGGTCTATCAATCGTTTCAATGCTCTTTTCTATCTTGACACTGACCTCTTGCGGCAAAAAGAAAGCCGATCCAACTCCGAAGGAAACACCTACTCAGAGCGCCACGGATCGATGCTCTTTGATAAAAGCAAGTATTTCTGACTCCGGATTTTCTCAGAAAGTTTCGGTGACTTGTGATGAACAATATGCATATCTCAGTGCGGACACATATCCGGATCACGAAAAAATGACCGGTATCAAAGGAACCAATGAACAAGTGCCTGTGCCTGCGCCGGGTCACAAAGTGCAAGTCAATCTCTCGCCAACGGGCACATCGGGCAGTCTCATGAACGAGGGGCCATTGGGTGTCGCTGTGAACGGCGTTCCTATTTATGATTATTCGAGCCAATCTTCGAACTCGACGACTTATGATCCCGCAAGCGACACGGTGGCTACGGGCGAACTGGACAACTGCAATGGGCACGCAGGACGCGGTGACGACTACCACTACCACGCGTCACCGAAATGCATGATTGCTGCAATGCCAAACAAAGGCGATGCTGCAATTATTGGTTGGGCTTTTGATGGCTATCCGATCTTTGGCAACAATGAGAGAGATGGCACACCGATCGCGAGTGGTGCATTGGATGTTTGCAATGGAAAATCCGACTCTTTGTATGGTTATGCATACCACACCAGCGACAAACCTCCTTATATTTTGCAGTGCCTTGTCGGCGATTTCGATAAAAATTTGTTCCCGCGTGTCGAACCTTTGTCAGGAAAGCCACCGGGTGAAAAGCCACAAGGCGCTGTGACTGGACTCGTTTATAAGGAAGAAAGTGACGGCTGGAGAACTATGACCTACTCAAATCAAGGGAATAATTATTACATCAAATACAAAGCCGCATCAAAATCGGGTTGTTATACGTTTGTCCAAAAAACCTTCACCAGCCGCAACACAGAAACAACAGCGGAGTATTGTCGGCGATGATTCCACGCATTTTCATTTTTTTCTTCACTCTGGTTCTTGGCTTCGCCAATGCAAAACTATGCTGGGCCCATGAAATGCATGAGACAAGTGCCTCGATCACACTACGCGACCAAGCCGTCGAAATTGAAATCAATGTGGAACTGCTCGAATGGCTACGAAAGCAACCCTCGCAAGAGAGAAACGCATCCAACCCTGCTGAATCAATGGAACGCTTGATTTTGGCAGAGAAGAGCATGGGTGAGGCTGCATTTCTTGCTGATGAAAAAGCCATACCCCTGCGCATAGCTCAATTTCCTAATATCGCTGATGTGGTTGAAGCTCTCAAAATGCGAGACAAAGGGAAACATTTTCGCACCACAATCAAAATGAAAGCAGCACTATCCAGCGCCAAAAACAAAAGAATAAGTTTGAGACTTCCTGCAGAAATGGGCAACGTCAATGTCATCCTGCTTAAGCCGACTTCAAAATACGCGCGCGGCGGCAATACGGTCTCATTTGCTCTTTAAAACCTTAAGTTTTTTGAAATTCGAAAATGAGCTTTATTCATTCTGTTTTATTTGAATTCTTTAAAAAGAATTCAAATAAAATTTCCTCCACTGCGTGACAGTCATTGAAAATCTTCATTCGCCATTGGCCGCAAAAGCGCGCACTGCGATCACTGGTTCTTTAAGAACTCCTCAACGCTCGCGTGCGGCAACGAAGGATCGCAATCTATTCGCGTCAAACTGAAGTCTCACTGGGCGGATGGCACGGAATCACTTCTTTTTACACCCAGTGAATTTTTGGAACGACTTGTCGCGCTCATTCCTGCAACGAAATTCCACGCCACAGGCTATTACGGTGTTCTTGCAAGCCGCTCACCGCAGCGAAGATATTTACCGGACAAACCGACTTCACTCATTGACACAGGACATGGTGCTGATGGTCAGGATTCGGATCCACCAGTGGCAGGTTCTTCGGGCAAAAAGAAAAAACCTTGCAGAAGAAAACGTATCCCTCGTAACCACGACCAAAGTCCGACGAAAGTTATCCAGCGTAAAGCCAGACAGCCCCGAAGGAACTCCCGGCCCTTTGGAAAAACAGGGCTAAGCCCGCTTGAGACCAGAACTTCCATCCACCTGGTTGGCCAGCACTTGATCAACATGCACTTCAAAACGACTCGCCCAAATCAAATCAAGTCCATGGCTATCAATGCTCACCTTTTGCCATTCCGCC
>CAYWSV010000119.1:3217-10411 GCA_964460155.1 uncultured Oligoflexia bacterium
TCCGCCTCGGATTTTGGGAAGCAATAGACGCTCTTAAATCTGGATAAATCAGAACGAACAACTGTCCCATCGGAGAGTTCGACTTCAACTTGAAAAATTTGAAGCGCCGACACCGACACAATCATCGAAGTGGTTTTATCCATGGCAGCTCCTTTCCCTCAATTGCCTGATCCCAAGCGTACCTGATTTCCTCTTGATTTTCAGAGCACCATTCCCCGACCAATCGATTCCCTCTGTTCCCGAGCGAGCCTTCAATCAGCTTGCCATCCAAACCAAAGACCGCCTCTTGACCAGCATACCGAGCATGTAAATGAGGAAGCTTGTGCTGCTGGTTATCAAACCAGTACATATAAATCAAAATCCCAAAAAACTCGCTGATTCTTGGCATTTTTAGTTCCTTGGCCAGTGGACAACATGTTCCTCAATTGATTTCGAACCTTTTGAACCAAATGAGGCTGGTACACACTCCGACAACTTTACCCTGACTTCACAGCAACTCAAGCAGACCTATTTAGAGAGCGAGCACCGAAGGCTTACGACACCTGCGTCCGTCGAGTGGGAGAACACCTCTCCGCCAATGGCCGCACGATTTTGCGGCCACATGCGGCCAGCGAGGGTACATGACCAAGAATGTCGGTGGGTGTTGGTGAATGACGAATCTTTTGGAAGCATCGGACATAATTAATTTGATTTGTGATTGCTGATATTTAAGGAGAGAAGATTTAATCCCCTCTCTCTCCGCCATCTAAACCCCAAGCGGCAATGTCGCTTGGGGTTTTTGTTTTGGGCAAGTGATTTGCGCTGCATTTACAGAAGTCGCGAAAGGATCAGTCGGTCTGACCGGTGCGGCGATGCCGGATCTCCGACACGGCTTCAACAAGGGCGTCGAATTGACGTTGAAAATTCGAAAATTGATTATTTAAATCGGCCCAAACGATTGTCTGTGAATGCGCCATTTTCTCCTGCTCGGCCATCGTTTCTTTCAATGTCGTCTGCCCGATCGCTCCAAAAGTACCTTTGAGGTTGTGCACAACCTTTGCGAATGAATCGAAGTCACGCACAACAAGCTGAGCCTTATAGGATTCTTTGAGAGATTCGGCCTCAATGAGAAAGGTATCAAGCACATCGTCCAGAATATCGCTCATACCATCCTTGGCAAACTTGTCAGTCACCAGCTCAAGTTCACGTCGAATGAACTCAATGTCTCGCGATACGATTTTGTGTTGCGTCATAGATGGCGACTCCGCAATTGAGGCAGGCAGTGTTAAACTTTCAGCATCCAAGTTTAGCGGGAGCACAAACCGTAGGATAGTCGCCGGTAGGGAATTTTTTAGAACAAAGTTGCGTGGAGTGAATCATGTTGCGGCAGAGAACCATATTGTTTTTGGCTGGCTCCTTGCTGTTGGTGACCTTGGTGTTGGTAGGTTTGCGCCTGAAACACCGTTTGGGTGACAGGACGTCCGCGAAGTCCGCACGCACATTCACGGTTGTTCACAGTCAGCCTGAGGATTCACCACTTCATCAGTCACTTGTGGCTTTTGGCCGTTCGATTGAAGGACTGCAACCAGAAGTTAAGGTGACAATAGGTTCGCGACAGTCGGCGGGCTCAGACGAAAAAGCAATCGAACGGCTTCTTACTGGGGAATTTGATCTCGTTGTCATCCCAAGCTCACAATTTTCGCATCTGTACCCACCGATTGAATATATTGACTTGCCGTTTATCTTTCAGTCACGCGACGATGCCAACACGCAGATCGATGGAAAAATCGGCGCTGCTTTTCGCGCTGGGCTTGAAAAAAAAGGAGTCAAATGTTTTGAGCATTTCGATTCGGGCTTCAAACATTTTTTGGTAGACAAAGTGATTCGAGATCCGGATGATATCCGCGGCCTCAAGATCAGAACAGCACGTTCATCCATCATTTCGGAACAAATGCGGTTGTGGGGCGCGCTTCCAGTGCAGATAGATTCGCACCAGACTGCTCGTGCAATCGCAGACAATGCTGTTGAGGGGAGTGAAAGCTCACTACTGGAAATTGAACAACAAAAGTTGAACCAACAAAAAAAGTTTCTGAACATTAGTAATCATGGCTACTCGGCACAATTACCGTGCCTGAACACCGCGAAATACTCTGCTCTGCCGGACGCCCTACGTCAGGTACTGATGCGGGAGCTGAAGAACGCGATAAATGCCCAGAGAAATTTATCGCAGCAAAGGGAAAAGTTATTCCTAGAAAGGGCTACTGCGTCCGGAATACGACTCGAAAGACTCACTGAATTAGAGAGGCTGAAATTTGCAAGGTCAACTTTTTCGCTCCGGAAAGACAGCATCCTACGTTGGAATCGAGAATTCTCTCTGAATATTCCGGAACTGCTCAGCCTAGACGACAGTGTTCCTGCAGAAAAAGTCTCATCGCGAAACGATCTGGTCGTCGGAATTAATGCGGACTTGAGCTTGGGCGCCGCGACGGCAGGAAAGTCGATTCTCGCAGGAGCTGAGTTTGCAGTTTCAGAAATCAATGCAAAGGGTGGGCTCCTTGGACGCCCCCTGAGGATTGAGGCACTTGATCATGGTGGAATCAATCTGCGCGGAATTGCGAACCTCCAAAAGTTGGAAAAAACATCCGGTCTGATTGGTGTCATCGGCGGTATCCACAGCAATGTCATACTGTCTGAACTGGACTTCATTCACGAAGCAGAGATTCCCTATCTGATTCCGTGGGCAGCAGCGGTCGACATTGTAGACAACGGCCGTTCGCCTAACTTTGTGTTCCGCTTGGGCGCCAGAGACGAATACGTCGCCCGATTCCTTGTCGGAGAGGCCACTCGCTCAACAAGGAAAATTGCATTGTTGCTGGAGAACACGGTCTGGGGGCGGAGCTGTTTGCAGGCGATGGAAAAGGAGTTGCTGAGTGTGGGGCTCAAGCCTGTCGCCGTTCAATGGGTGGATCGCGGTGCCGGCGAAGTCAATCTTCAAGCATCCGCTGTAGGTGCATCGGGCGCAGAAGTCGTGTTGATGGTTCTCAATTCACCAGAGGGGGCGCTTGCGGTCAAGACGTTTGCGGAACGTCGTGCGACGATTCGGATTCTGTCGCATTGGGGAATTACAAGCCATAACTTTTTCAAAGATGCATCTGATGCTTTAAAAAAAATCTCGGTTGAGTTTTTTCAGCCGTTCTCATTTGCACGTATACCGCAGGCACGTGCCAAGGACATTTTACAGTTTTTTGAAAAAACGCGGGGTTCGGTTGTCCTGAATCAGATTCAAGCACCTGCGGGTTTTGCTCATGCCTATGATCTCGTGAAAATTCTTTCAGAGGCAGTTAAAAAAGCCGGCCGGATTGACCGCCAAGCCATTCGTAGCGCGCTTGAGGTCCTTCCTGAGTATCGCGGTCTGAGCAAAACTTTTAATCCGGTCTTTACTCCCCAACGACACGAAGCGCTCGATCCTTCTGGCTACTTTTTGGCTAAATTTGATTCCGAAGGCATTGTCGTTACGGTGGAGAAGAAGTGATGTTGGGCGGTGTAGAAGAACCTCAGTTTCGAGGACGACTCGGACGAAAACTGATGTGGCGCTTCGCTGCATTCGTTATTGTTTCGAATCTGATTGTTTTGATTGTTGTCGGTGGACAGTCTGCCTTTACGATCAATCAGGAGATAGAACGTTCATTAAGTCTGCAGGCGCAATTATCCATGCAAAGCTTGGAGCATCGCCTGCAGTTCGGAATGGATGCGAGTCGCCAACTCAGCGAAAATCGCCTCGTGATCAACAGCTTTGTAGATCCCGAGGCCGCGCGCACTTATCTTCCAGAACTTTTGCGTGAGTTCGAACAAGGACACGGATTTTCAACAACATTGATTGTTGGATTCGATAGCCGCGTTATATATTCTAACTCTGCCGAACCAACGCCCTGGCTCAACAGTTCATTTCTCAGACCGGCACTCACAAGTGGAAACAGTTTTGTTTCAATCGTCGGTCAGGGCAATGATTTCATCTTTGTTGTTCCCATTATTTATTACGATACTCCACAAGGTGTCGTTGTTACTCATTTGAATATTGAAAGTCAGAGAAAATTCATTCGAACCCATGAAAAAGGAATGGTGTTGGGTATCGACATGGTTGGCAGACAATTCCTGTCTTCACGCGCGGCATCTGATGGTTCCGAAGGAATCACGCAAAGCTACTCAGCAGACGAGAGTTTTCCCTTATTGAAGTCACTTCAGGCCAAATTTAACGTCAGTTTTCCGCGCGAAGAATACTACAAACCTCTTGTCAGTCTGATTGGTCAATTATTGTTGTTGACTTCCGTTTTGACAGGGCTAGCGCTATTTCTTGCCCGTCGATTCGGAGAAAGAATCGCGCGCCCGCTATTGACGCTATGTGACAAAGTCACGCGTCCCGTAGAAAGCAGAATTGCGTGCTCACCCACGGGTTCGAATGATGAGATCGAGCAGTTGGCAATTGCCTTCGATAGGGCGCGTCAGCAAATGAGAGAGACCAATGAAGAGTTAGTTGAGGCTAAAAATGTCGCCGAAAAAGCCGTTAAGGCAAGGTCCGAATTTTTTGCCATCATGAGTCATGAGATTCGCACGCCCATGAACGGTGTTATTGGCATGACCGACCTTCTGTCGGCAACAAAAATGAATCAAGAACAGCAAGAATGTGTTGAGACGATTCGTCAGTGCGGAGAGGTGCTACTTACGGTCATTAATGACGTGCTCGACTTCAGTAAAATTGAGTCAGGAAAATTCGAAATTGAACTGATACCAACAGATCTCGTGGGCTGTGCACTTGCTGTTCGGGACGCCCTGCAGACTACCGCTGCAAGAAAGGGTTTGAATATCAAATTTGAATCCGCACCAGACGTGTCTGGATTGTGGATGACCGACAGCGTCAGATTGCGACAAGTTCTTCTCAACCTGATCAACAACGCAATTAAGTTCACTGAGCGAGGTGAAATTGGAATTTCGATTCGCATCGAAAATCAGAGTGGTCCAGATCACATAGTCCGATTTGCAGTTTCGGACACCGGAATCGGACTTACAGAAGAACAAATGAAAAAGTTGTTTCAGGCATTTACTCAGGCGGATTCAAGTACAACTCGCCGCTACGGTGGAAGCGGACTTGGACTCACTATTTGTCAGAGACTCGTTGAATTGATGGGCGGAAAAATTCACGTCGAAAGCCAAATTGGACGTGGATCAGAATTCATATTCATTCTTCCCATGCGCCGTGCTGAACTTTCCCAGATGCCGGTAGTCGTTAACTCAGACGCAATCGTGGAAAGGCCTCTTCGGATTTTGGTCGCTGAAGACAATCTGGTCAATCAAAAAATGATTCTCAGGATGCTGGAAAAGTTGGGTCATCAGCCGGTGGTAGTGAGTAACGGGGTAGAGGCCGTTCATGCAGTCCAGAGTGGAAATTTCGATCTTGTTTTCATGGATATTCAAATGCCCGAGATGGATGGTCTCACCGCAACGCGACACATCCGTGAGGGGCTGCCAGATGCGCAGCCAAAAATTATTGCCATGACCGCTGGTGCTCTTACTGTCGATCGCGACGTGTGCATGCAGGCGGGTATGAACGATTTCATTACTAAGCCTATTGAAAAGGATGCTCTTCAGGAGTGTCTGCGGCGGATTCAAGACTCAATACTCGCCACTCCGTGATTCACTCTGCGAAGCCGGCCGGTCACGCTCGTCGTGTCAGCCGACCTTGGCAACAGTTCGTCTCGTAATCTCTGCAACAATGACTGATGCTATTTTACCAAGAGGACTGACTATCTGAACGGCACCGATTTCCATCGCCTCGCGCGGCATGCCGTAAACCACACACGACGCCTCGTCCTGAGCGATATTGTAACTCCCCGATTGACGCATCCGGAGCAGTCCGTCCGCACCATCCCTTCCCATTCCTGTCAAAACAACTCCGATGGCTCTGCTACCCATAAGCGGTGCGATGGACTCGAACAGTGGGTCCGCAGCCGGTCTCACGCCATGGAGCAATGGATTCTGATTAAGACTGACACACAAACGCCCTGCCACTTTGACAACCGTCATGTGAAAGTTACCCGGCGCAATCAATGCAACGCCATCTTGAAGCGGTTCACCGTGACGCGCTTCGCGGACTTCAAATGGGCAGAGTGAATTTAAATTTTCGGCAAAGCTTTTTGTGAAAAATGCCGGCATGTGCTGGACGATTAGAGTTGGCGGAATATCGGGCGGCAACTGGGTCAAAACTGTCTTGATGGCCTCTGGTCCGCCTGTGGAAGCTGAAATGGCCAAGAGAAGGGGCGAATGATTGACGGGGGAAACTGCTTTCAATTCTGTGAATTTTGTCCCTGCCGCCAGATGGATACGATCCAAAAGAGTGTCACTCACACTCTTTGCACCACGGGTTAAATCGAGGTCGCTCTTGGGAATAACATCAACAGCTCCCAACGAGAGTGCCTTGAGCGCTGTCTGGGATTCTTTTCCGGACTGACCGCTGATAATGATCGTTTTTGTAGGAAAATGCCGCATGACCTTCTCAAGAAAATGAAGACCGTCAAGCTTCGGCATATCAATATCAAGAGTCATCACATCAGGAATGTGCCTGACCAGCAATTCCCGTGCAATGTAGGCATCCGGTGCTGCTCCGACAACTTCTATCCGAGGATCCGACGATAAAATCTTCGTGATCAAAGTCCTGATCACGGCCGAGTCATCGACAACCAGAACCTTTATTTTCTTGCCGGCGGTTTTGTTCATGATTTACCCGCCGCCGAAGTTCGTCGGGGAATGTCCTTCTCAAATTGCTTGAAGCTCAATGCCTCACGACATCCAGACACTTTTCTACCTCCGAGACCCTCTGGGTTGGGGTATCGGAATTGATCCGAAAAACCATAGGTCAAATTTCCGACAATAGGCCGAGAATGAATCGGAAATTCACGATTGAACTGCAGATGATCACGAATCGCGGCGTAAAGGTTTATCCACAAGGCCTTAAAGAAACATTCTGCACAGACCACTGGCGTTGTCGCTTTGTTACGCGTGGTGGCTCGCGTGCGAATTCGGATATGGTTTGGACGTTGCTGAAGGCTTTGGGTCAATCGGGACTTGAAACTATTAAAACTGAAAACCTGTATGACTTCGATGGCGAGCGTGGCTATTCGGCAGGCCAAGGGCAGTGAAACACTGCTGATTCGCTTCTCCACT
>CAYWSV010000120.1:0-10257 GCA_964460155.1 uncultured Oligoflexia bacterium
TAAAGCCAAAACCTCAAAAATTAAAAACGTCGCATCGCAGGTGGCAGACATTTCTTACAACGGTTACGGCTTGTACTTCATTGGTAAGTGGGCAGGCGTAATGCCTGAAAACTTTTGTAATGGTGCGAACGCGACAAAGAAGATTAAGTTGACTCCGCCAGCCGGCGTAAAACCAGCAACATGCCGCGACAATGCTTGCAATACGAAAGATGAATATTCTGTCCTGACGAATGCAGAGACTGGGGCTCTTAAAACAGAAAGTTCGTCGCGCAGCTCGTGCGGCAGCCCCTTTGGTTCTACTGATGGTGGGTTTTATATTGCCAAAGAAGACCGCGGAGGCGACACAAGTTATCTTGGCTTCAATTGGGGTGGCGGTGGTTACATCGGCAAAATGCCTGCCGGTGTATGGGTCCTGAGTCTTGATGAAGCCGAGGTTGGTCGTTACGACCTCAAGACAGCTGATCCACTTAACGATGCCGGACAAATTGTTGTTTATGTTCCGCATGTAAAAGCGAATCTCGATGCCAACAACAAAGTCACCAAAATTGATGTCGAGTGGTCTTTGTGGAATGCGGCAACTTCGGCTTACGAAAAAGTGACCGATATGTCGTCTTTTGCGCGTAACGTCACAAATGCTGGAATTGAGATTGCCGACTACAGCGGTGGATGCCAATCGCAAAATCAATTCACACCCTTTTCGAGTTTGAACACGGTGCCCCTGAGTGTCGATTACACGGCCCGCGGAGCTATCTTTCCTGCAGCTGATGGAACGACTCCGGGTACGTCTTCAACCTGCGATGCCGAGGCGATTGCTGTGAGTTATGACCTGAATGGCGTGACCTACCGATTCGACTTCCGTCCCTACAACTGAGGCGCATGGCTAGATTGATGCAAGGCAGGGCAGGGCTTGTGTCCCTGCCTTTTTTTTATTCCCGGCTTAAAATTTAGCTTTATCTTTTTAATTTTTATTGAGTGTTTCCAGTTTCTTAGATTAAATATGGATTACCCCCTCCATTTCACACTCAAAGCTCTGTGTTTTTCATCCGAAACGATCCATATGAAGAAGCTTGGATTTTCAAAACTGATAACTTCGTTCAACGGACTGCAAAGGCCAATGGCCGCTGCTGCGCTCAGTCTGATGACTTTGGTTGGGTGTTCTTCGCCTCAAAACAATCCGCCCATGTGCGCAACCACCAAGTCTCTTCTGCGCTTCGACACACAACAGGCACCGTCGATTACTGTAAATGAAAAATTCTATAGCAACGGTGGTTTTATTGAGGTCTACACGCGCAAAGAGATGTTTGGGCCGGTTGATAGTTTCAGAACCTGCACGGCATATGCCGAATTTGCCGACAATCCTCTTGCTCCTGAGGCGGATATACTGAGCGCACCTGTGTTTGTGAACGTCTACACATCAGCACATTGTGTTGACCTTTCAAAAGACCATTCGCTGAAGCTTTTTTTGTTTGATGGCAGCAAGGGTGCTTATTTTCCGTTTATGGTTAAGCTGCCGGCATTAGAAAAAATGCAAAGCCTACGCGCTGCAATGAAGCAGAAAAGTTTGAGTCAAGATCAACAGCGTAAAGTGTTGTCGGCCTTTAGAACCAACGCAGCGAATCTCGAGGACCTGTTCAATCAGCCGCTCATGGCGTCGACAACAACGGGAAGTGGGGTGTCGGAGAACGCGGCACAGCTCTGCTTAAAAAAAGACGATCCAAAATTCCAAAAAGTCTGCTCGACGCATCAGGATTTAATCGCTCTGAAACTTTTACCTTTATCGGACGCCGGAGATCCCGCAGTTGAGGTTCTCAAGGAGTTGAGAAAGAATTCGGCAAAACGACTCCGAGATTGGATTGCTGAAACAAAGTTAGCGCAGCGTTTTGCAGATCCGAAATTTAAGATGTCTTTTACAGACGAAAAAGGCAGCCTTTTAGGTCTTGAAGATGTGCATAAACAGATGCGCGCGCGGGTTGATGTTTATTCTAAATTTAAAATGCTCAAATATGTTCACGACGATTTGCTACCTCAAGTGAGTTCTTGTAGCGGAAGCTCATCCGAGATTTGTGCAGTCTTGCCCGAAATAGCGGATGTCGTGCGGACTGCATTGGTGGATACGAAATACGGCAGTTTTGAAGTCTCTAAGTTGCAGTCTGTTATCGACATTATTAAATCTGAATTTACTGTCGCTCAAAATCGGATGAATTCAGTTTTTACACTCTTTGAACCTCTGATTGTGAAAGATTCGAGCGGTAACCTATCTCTTCCCTTTGAGACCCGTTTACATTCAAATTTTAGGTTTGTCACAGAATCTGCACCCACAAAAGATGTGCCGGACCCGCGTGATACAGTGCGTGCTTTTATGAATTTTAATTTGAACAATCTTACAGGTGACTCGTCGGGAAGTAGTGTAAAATTCATTCCTTGGAACCCCGAAACTAAATCGGGTCACTTTAACTTTATGGAAATCTCGCGAACAATTACCGACGCAATGAAACAGAAGGCTGCAGAGAAGGAGGCTGAGACCAAGAAACCCACACGTGCTCAAGTTGGCTTTCTTCAGCCCGGTGACAGCGGCTCAATTGTTGCAATTGAATATCTTCCCTATTTTGCTGTAACAAGCGTTGATGGTGTTTCGACGTCTGGTGGAGCAAGCATACGCCCTCTGCCTGAGCCTTTTGAAGAAGAACAGAAAAAAATGGTCGACACATCAGACGCAAAAGTGCGCACCTCGGTCGCAAAAATCTGCAAATAAGTTTGCGTATTTAAATTCTGAACTGCTGCTGTGCCTGAACAGCCCTGCAGAGTCGGGGCGGCAGTTGTTGAAGGAAATACTCCAGAATTATTTCTGTTTGTTTTTCTACCCCTGAGCCATTTGAATTTAAAACATGCCCCTTCTTCCAAAGGAATCAATATAAATCATAATCTTATTCTGCGGAGTTGAAATGTTCATTTCACTCCTGAGTCCTCTTTTCTAGCAATGCAAACGAGGAGGCATTATGGTTGGTTTAAATCGATTTCTAAAGCCATGCCTGCCAGTCATCCTAGCGCTGATTCCCTTGACCGCATTTGCAGACATGGCTCTGTTGATGAAAGAAGAAAATAGCGGCTTTGTTCCGAATTATTTATTCCGGCAAATGTCTTGTCGGATCGAGGCAACGCGTGTGACAAAAGTCACAAATATCGGATTTTTTAGTCGCAAAGAAGTGTTCGATATTCGCCTTGAGGATCAAGACAACTTTCGTCACCTCTTGCTTGACGCCCAACGAGCGGGAATCACTGACTCGGGTCCAGCACCCACGGATGTTCCCACTGTGACATGGTCTGCGAGCTTAAACAGCGAAGGTGATCTGAAGCTCGGTGGCATTGAACACGGCCGTTTTTTCTATAACGAGTCTGAAGCGGCAAATGCTCTACGGTTTATGATTGACAGTCTGTGCGGTACGATGCCTGAGTCAGTGAATCTAATAAAATAAGCTTTTTTGCGGTCTATCTGTAAAAAATTTCTTCACGTGTAGATGAACTTTCTCGCCTCAAGCCATGGATGGAAAATCGACAGACGTCGGAGTTGAGGAATCCCTAACTCAACATATACACTGCATTATAATCGGAGGAGTCGTGAATCGGTTCAATCGTTTTCATTTGTAGAAAGTGATGTTCTGGTGAGTGAGGTGTTTGCGTGAAGAAGTTGTATACAGTGTTAAGCACACTTTTCGTTTTGACAGGATGTGCATCAAGGGAAGTCTTTCAAGACAACCCATTCACACCTGCCATCAATCTCTACAATCGCAACTTTGTTTCGGCTGCTCCCACATTGGCAGGACACATCATTTGTGGCGTTCCTCCGTATCTGTTGGTTACTTTTTTGTTCGATTATGTTTTCTACCCTTGGAGGGATTCAGAAATATATTCCAACACGGCGAACGCATTTGTTGTGGCTCCAGCAATGATTTGTGGAGCAATGCTGGGGACGGCATTTGTCCCATTGTCGTTTGTTTGTCCAGAGAATCCTTGGTACTTCAATTGGACGACTGAGCACCGGCCTTGGAGTTGTCGTCCTGCATCCTCGAATCAATGAGTTTTTAACTGACAAATTCATTGCCACAATTTCGAACGCAAACCGAAAAAAGAAAAACCAATTCTGAGCACATTACGCAGGCGAAGGGTTGCTTGCTGGTGCAGTCGGAGGCTCCTTCGCTGGTAGATCCACCGTCGCGTTCGATGTCTTGCCCGTCACCAGCGATGGTTTCTCTTTTGTCGGTTATGGATGTGCAGTTTTTAGCTTCTTAAAAGCGACATATGTCTATTAAAAGTAAATAAAACAAGAATTTAGATAATTTTTTTATTTGCAGAAAAAACATGCCGATAAGCAATAATAGATGAAACTGAATGGACTCTCAGGAGACTTGAAACCATGAATGCACTCAAAAGATCAACATCCTTCATTTCATGTATCGCCTTGGCTGCATGTGCGAGCTCACCCGACAAAACAAAAGCGGTTGGCGAGAATTCCAGCTCCGATGCCAAGCGGGAGCAGACGGCTGCTCCGATAGTTCCTAAAGGCGAATATCAGGCAGCAGCCCTGAAGGAAATTTTGAGTGAGATTGCAAAATCAGCACCCAGATTGGTCGACCCTACAGGAAAAACTTCCGATCGTGCCCCGGGTTTGGTTGTGGGTGTCGTTACGGAAGAGGGAGCACGGGTACTTGGTTTTGGTGCGACCCGCATCGATGGCGGGCGTTCTCCGGATGGCGAAACTTACTTTGGAATTGGATCTGTGACCAAGGTGTTCACGGGGCTTGTGCTCGCAGATGCTGTCCACAAGGGAGTCGTGGGACTCGACGACAGTGCCAATAAGTATCTGCCCGTCGATCTGAAACTCCCCGCCGATACCATCACATTGCGACATCTGGTCACACACACATCCGGACTTCCCAATTTTCCGGCCAACCTCTCCGACTATCGGGACAACGACGCCGATGGCATTGCTGACTCAAACAAGTACAGTCCGGGGCGCAACTACTCCAGGCAGAATCTGGGCGACTGGCTGAAAACAAATCCGGCCCTGAATTTCAGATCAGGGCAGAACGTACTTTATTCAAACCTCGGTTCTGGCGTTCTGAGCATCGCCATGCAAACGAAACTGAACTACGCGAGCTTTGATGCGTTGAACAACGCAGAGATCGCGCAACAACTGGGTATGGCGCGCACACTCGCAAACACTCCCGAAATGAAGAGCGAGAATCTCGACAATAAAGCACAGGGTTACTTTCTTGAGGGGAGCCAACTTCTTCCAGTGCCGTTCGCAGATATGGGAGTTCTGGATGGGGCGGGCGAACTCGTGAGTACGGGCAACGACATGGTCAAGTTCATTGCTGGACTGGCAGGAATCTCTGAGACCTCCCTGACGCCGGCTTTCAAAGAAGCGAATCGTTCCTTGTCCAACGTCGCAGGGCGTCAGATGGCTTATGCAAGTGCAATTGCACCATCCGCAAAAGGTGGAGTGTATTATTCGAAGCCCGGCTCCACACCCGGATATACATCCATTATTTTGTGGCGTACCGAGCCGAAAGTTGGGATTGTTGTGCTCGCCAATCGTGGAGGCGTGAAGAGTGTTGATGAGCTTGGGAAGAAATTGATTGAGGCAGCCGTGCGGTAATTGATTAGACCTTCGGAAGCGTCTGTTCAACGACACATTGATGTGGGGAAATGCAGTCGACTGCTGCTTGGATTGGTAAGTGATTGCAAATTTCCAAATTCTAATTTTGTTCAGCGGTCATCAAACTCGACAAAAACTCGCGCAGGCGAGGGTTTTCGGGCTGGGTCAGCAATTTTTCTGTCGCACCCGATTCAACCAACTGACCTTTGTCGAAGAAGTGGCATTTGTGCGAGACTTGCCGCGCAAATCGCATTTCGTGAGTCACAATCACCATAGTCATGCCCGTTTCGGCGATGCTTTTGAGCAACTTCAGAATGTCATCGACGAGCTCGGGATCCAATGCACTGGTTGGTTCGTCACACAAGAGAATTTGAGGTTCCACGGCCAGTGCGCGGGCAATTGCAACTCGTTGCTGCTGTCCGCCCGAAAGCATGCGTGGATATTTGTTTGCGTGTTCCGCAAGGCCCACACGGGCTAGCAAATCGCGCGCTTTGTTGTGTGCATCGGTGCGGTTCAAGCCACACCGCAAATGCGGCACAAGTGCGACGTTTTCGATTGCGCTGAGATGAGGGAAAAGCTCGAAGCGTTGAAAGATCATCGCCGTCTTTTTGCGTAAACGATGCGCCGATGATTGATCTTTATAAGATTCACCAAAAATCCGAATATTTCCCTGAGAGATGGTTTCGAGACCATTGATGGTGCGCAGACACGTGCTCTTTCCTGAACCCGAAGGTCCAATCAGGCAGGTGACTTCGCCAGAGTTAACCACCAGCGAAACGTCCTTGAGCGCGTGTGTCGTGGTCGATTGTGTCTTAAAAGTTTTGCTGACATTGAGAAGTTCGATTGCTGTAGTCATGGCGCTCATAGACCCTCCTTAGGCAGGCTTCAGGTCTGCGGACATGCGCGATTCAATGCGCCGACCGAGCTGAGACAAAAGTGAGTTCAGACAAAAATAGACTAACGCCACAAGAAACCAAACTTCAAAACTCTTAAAGCTGATAGCGACCATGTTCGATGCGGATTTGGTGAGTTCAACTATTGAGATCACGCTCACAAGACTGCTGTCTTTGACCAAGCTCACATATTGTCCAATGAGCGAGGGAAGGAGTCTGCGCAGAGCGAGTGGTGCCACCACATGACGAGCCGTTTGAAAATGCGTCAGGCCCAAACTCAGAGCAGCATCCTGCGGGCCTTTGTCCAAATTCAGCAGTGTGCCGCGAACCAGCTCGCCAACGTAGGCGCCGCAAAAAAGACTGAGGGTGGCGACTCCTGCTTGTTCAGGTGTCATGTGAAATGCCGAGGCAACAACAAAGTACATGACGTACAACTGCACCAGCACGGGGGTGTTTCTAAAGATTTCAACAAACGAATGGGCAACTGCACGTGCAAAGGGCGAACCTGCGTAAAGAACAATGCCCACAAGAAGTCCTATGAGTGTGCCCAATAGAATTGAGAGTGCACTGACCCAGAGGGTTCCCCACAGTCCATGAAGCAAGAGTCCAGCGGTCTGTGATTCCGAAACCCAGATGTAGTCTTTGAGCGAAGCAAAGTCCCAGTCGTAGTCCAGCGAGCTAAAGCCACGCACAAGAGCCACTCCCACAACAAGAAGAAGCAGTGCAGTGAGAAGTGTCCAAAGCTTTGAGGGGGACTGTTCAGGCATGTGCGTCTCCGCAGAGCAATCGCAAGTCCCGTTGTGCAGGTTTTGCTGCACCTGCGGTGAAACTTGTCGAATTGTTGATTACTGATAAAGTTTTGCAGAAATTTTGAAGTTTGCAAAGGCTAAGGAAAAACTCCAAAGCCCGATGTGGAGGTTTGATGTTAACGAGTTCATGGTCGACCCGTATTTTTTGCGCTTTTTTGCAGGTTCTTTTGCTTGCACTGTCGTTACCGTCTTTTCATGCTCGTGCAGCCGACACGCTTGCGACCGTAAAAACAAAAAAAGAATTGCGGGTTGGACTCGACCCTGGATTTATTCCCTTTGAAATGAAAAACCCCAAAGGTGAAATGATTGGTTTTGACATCGACATGATTCAAGGCTTTGCCGCTTCTTTGGGAGCCAAGGCAACATTTGTGGACACCCGCTGGGAAGGAATTATTCCCGCGCTGATTGCGAAAAAATTTGATCTCATCGTTTCGGGTATGACAATCACGGAAGAACGAAAAAAGACGTTGTTGTTTTCAGACTCTTATTATCGAGCCGGCTTGCTTGCGTTGGTTTCGGCAAAACGCAAAGACACGGTTAAATCCGCGGCTGATCTCAACCAAAGCGGCGTTACAATTGTCGTCAAGGTTGGAACAACAGCCGACCAATTTGCGGCAAAGGCTTTTCCCAAGGCGACTCTCCGCAAACTCGATTCTGAGTCAGATTGCGCAAATTCCGTAGCGCTGGGGAAGGTCGATGCGTTTATTTACGATAAACCCTATCTCGAACTCTTTGCCTCAAAGAATGCTCAAAGAGTCTTTGTGTTGAAAGAGAATCTGACCGTCGAAGATTTTGGAGTCGCTGCCCGCAAGTCGGACACAACGTTGATTGCTGCGTTCAATGAGTTTTTGAAAGAGTGGAAAAAAAATGGAGGCTACGATCGCAGCCTCCGCATTCATTTTGTCGAGATGCCTTGGGCATCATCCATGCCCTTGTTCAAATAACCACAGCAACCCAAGAACTGTGTTGGTCGCAGCTGCTGAGTTTGGCTCGGCAATGCGTTCACAAACACAAATTACTTAAGACAGGTGACTCTTGGGTTCAAACCCGTGGGGCAAACGACGCTCGCATCGATTGAAATAGTTCTGAGGTTTGGAAGGCTGCTGATGAGCTCGTTGATTTGGGCTTGTGAGAAATAATTGCCAGTCAAGGTGACGTGTACAAGAGACTTCAGTGCAAGCAATGGTGCACTTTCCCTAAGTTCAGCACCATCGAGTGCCATCACGTCGAGTTTGCGCTCAGCAAAGCGCGCAACAGCCGCAACGTCTCCGCTTGGACCACCCGATAGGCGAATGTAGTCGAGAATTGCATCAACAGTTCGGATCTCTTCAGCGCTCAGTCCTTGTTTTGAAAACCATTGGCTGATGCTGAGGTTCCGGCTTGTATTCATGACACGAGATTCAGTTGTCTCAACTTGAGCAGATGTTCCGCAGGCGGTGAAAAAAACGCACGCCACACTGGCGATAAGAGCAGTCTTGAAATTCGAAAGATTAAAGCTGAACATGTTGTTTTCCTCCGGCGTCGATGCAGACTCAACGCCAAAGTACTAACCTAATTTTGATCCAAGATCTTCAGTTTTTTGTAGACTGGCCGGCTGTTCAAAATGGGCGGGTTAGAGCCTGAAGCCAAGTCCTGCCGAGGGGTAGATCCCCCGAGAATTGATTTTGTAGTCGGCCGTCACGTGAAAGAGGACACTTGAACCTGAATACATGAGGCCGCCGCCCACAAAAGGGCCTCCAGCCGATAACCCGCTGCCCTCGGTTCCAGTTCCAAGTGAGAAGGCGAGCCCGCCTTCAAGGTAGCCCTTCCATGGTCCGGCTGTGGGGAACCATTTTACGTCGACATCCCCCCACGTCGATACCGATTTGGCGTTCTCGGTTGATTTCCCATAGAGCCCACCCACACCAAATTCAAACCCCCATGGGCCACCGGATTGATAGAGGAAGTTGAGTCCCAGATTCGAACCCGCGGGGTTGTTGTAGCCCAGAAGAACTCCCCATGGGCCTGCAAGTGCCGCCGATGGCAGGAGAAGCGTGCTCAGAAGTCCGACTGTTTTCAGGACTTTTTGATTCCAAAGCGAAAAGACGTTCTTCATGAAGGTATTCCTGTCTGAAATTATCCGGCGCGCAGGCTTTGATGCTCGCGAAAAACAGCCATAACATTGAGGAAAGCACTGGGAAGTCTGCGCAGGGTCTCCTGCTTCAGAGTGTCGGGTACACCATAGAATGATTCCGCGATCGCACCCGCGATACTCGCCATGGTATCTGCATCGCCTCCCAGTGAAACGGCGTTCCGAATTGCGTCTTCAGTCGTCCGAGCCTCAAAGACGCAGGCAAACGCGAGGGGCAAAATAGCGGGTGCCGATGAATCGAATTCAACTTTGGGTCTAATGATGTTGAGATCATCAGGCACCACGTATCCGTAGGTATCTGTGAGGAGTGTCCGCACATCTGCGGGTGAGTGTCCGGTGCGACCCAAATAAATCGCATGGGCGACAGCCTTTGCAGCTTTAATCGCTTCAGGATGCGAATGAGTTGCTGAAACGGATTTCTCGGCCTCATTGAGAGTGACCTGCAAGTTGTCGAACGCCCATCCAATGGGGCTCACACGTGCTGCGGGTCCAACGCCCAGACTGTTATAGGGGTCGCTTCCACCCGTGTAGAGCCAGAACTTAAAGTTTGAACCATATCCGCCCGGAACATCGGGGTAGTTTTTGGCAAACCGTCGAATGTTGTATTGATAGCCTTCGGAACTGTTAATTGCATTTGCGACTGCGACGGTCAGAACCGATTCGTCTGTGTAATGGCAGCCTGCGCCAAACAACTCAAATTGTGTGGTTTTAATTGGGTTGCGTTCATAAATTGAACCAACAATATCTCCAAGTAAAGCACCAATCATG
>CAYWSV010000121.1:0-10227 GCA_964460155.1 uncultured Oligoflexia bacterium
TCTAATGAAGAAGAATCTGGTGTTTTTGGTGATGGGCGCCGTGTGTCTGGCTCCGATTGGTGAATGTCTGGCAGCCAGCAACAAAGAACGAGTCGGCTTGGGTACCCGAAAAGGTGAGGAATTACACCCGCAAGCGACTGAAACAAAACAGTATTGTACCGAATCCGGCGTCAAGGTTAGAGCTGGCCGCGGCAAAGAGCGCACGCAGGAAGAGGGCGCTTCGCAGACTTGCCAACCGACAACCGACGTTCGTTCGGCCGAAGAGGCTCGGGCTGAACTTCGCAAGGTCGAGCGGGGCCCGAACAACTGAACGGGTCACCGGCTATCCGACCAGACTTTCTTCCCACGGGAAAATGATTTTTCCCTCTTCCTTCAACTCATTTGCTCTTTTACGGAGGCGCTCACACGCCTCCGTTTTCTGCTTCATGGTAATTCTTTTTTCAGGCTCGAGCAGGCACTCAACGTCCTGACGCCGTCTTGAGGAAAGGCAGCCTAAATAGGCCTTTTGGACAGAGTCCTTCTCGCCCCTCAAAAATCCTCCAATGTCCTGATCTTTAAGCTGAGAGAGAAGCAGAGCCAGATGTGCTGGAAGAAGCTGAGCCAAGCGCTCAACCGAAAGCAAACCACCCGATAGATACTCTGCGAGCGCTGGTTCTCTTTCTTCAACCCCTGACAGTATCTGTTCGCGTAAGTCTGAATCCATCGACTGGATGAGAGCCAAAACACGAGCGCCACCTCCCACTCGGTGGCCATGCCTTCCGGAAGAGACTCGCACTCTCAGGGTTTCGAGATCTTCCTCAAGTTCATCGAGTGCCAGAGCATCGAGGACCTTCTCCTGAGCCAGATTCACAAGCAGGCGAACTTGCTTTTCAGCCGGAAAATCTTTGAGCAACTTTGCTGCGCGTGACGGCTCGATGAACCCCAAAACGGCAGCACACACGGAGTCAATCTGACGCGAAAGATGATCGGCCAATATCCAATCGGGAATGTCTTCGCAGATTTCACACACCCGAGGCGCACGCGGGAGCTCGACTCCAGCAAAAGCTTTGGAACGGAGAAGATCCGAAGGATCCAATGACCTTCCTGAAGGTTTGATTTTAGTGACAAACTCTTCGCATATTTCATTTACCTCATGATCATTCATGGGCCGCCCCGCGACCAAAGCCCGGACAATTTTTGCTTGTTCTGAGCGCGAAAGACGAGCAAAAATCTGACTCGCCAACTCGTGACCCAACAGCGAAAGTACCACTGCGGCTTTGTCAGACTGCGATAAACCCATAAAAGCTCCAGAACTCTATCTCCAAACTGGGATCGGAAATAACTGTAAGAGCTTGAATGTAACTTTGTAGAGTAAGGTCTTCACGTCGAAATTGTGGATTAATATTGAAGCCCTGAGCGTTTGCTAGTTTCGATTTATGCTCTGTTTTATCTTTGATCATAGCGCATTACTTCAAGTTACTGCGGCTTCAGGAGTTTTTTTCATTCACTGATGGCACATACTTTGCTGGACAGGAAGGAATGCTGAGGTCGACGCCCGGAGGTCGTTGCCATGCAAAGGACTCTAACACCACAAATTGTTGCACTTCTTGTTGCACTTAATTTTGTATCCGGCTGCGGCAAAATCACTAAAAATGAATCTTCGATTGCGTCGTCCAGCGCACAAAAATCTGAATCAGCAACATTCGAAACTCAGTGTGTCAGCAAGCACATTCGCGAGGCTATCGAGATCAATGAAGAGCGTTTACCCCGCTATGCTGCTTTATCCGAAGGGCGCACAATTCCGCTTTCTGAATCGCTCATAATGCTTGAAAAGCTCGCCCTAAAACTTCTTCCTGCAATTGAAAAGCCTGCTGAGGAATATCAGAAAAAAGGAATTCCTCTGTTTTGTTTGGATGTTGTTCCCATGAGTCTAACGGCATCTTTTAAACCTTCAGCAGAACGCCCTTCTGGCCCCTATAAGGCATTTAATGGTCTAGCTTTCTCTGTGAGTTTGGCTCAACTTATATTGGCTGGAAACAATGCAGGATTGGAGGAAAAACTTGAAGCCGAATTAGTGAAACTAAATGAACAGCCAAGCTACAATTGTATGTCGAGACACATGATTGAATCAATTTTACGATCGGTACGTCTTGCACCGGTGTATCGAAAAATGAGTGCTGAGCGTGGACTGCGTGATCCTATTGGACTCATAAGAATCTTCATAAACTCCCAGATCTCAGCGCTTGGGCTTATTGCCCATCTCGATGATCAAGCTGCTCAATTGAACGCAGAAGGAATTCCAGTCATCTGTAATGATGTGCCCTACATCGAAACGAAGCTTGAAAAGATTCTTACAGAATTCCAACGTCAGTGACCAAATCACTTGGTGACGCAGTAAATAGCCGCAACGTTTTTACATAAACGAGAACGGATCAACGTCGACCCGGCACAGGTGCTGGAATTCCTTACGGGAAAACAATTCTGCGGGAACTAACCGGGCGGGATGAATCTCTCTGCGCGCTGCAATAACAAGCTGAACGCGATGAACTCCCCTGAGTTTCGATAATACAGCTGGCATGGGGCCCGTGAGCCTGACATCTGCGGGTGTGAGCTTTTGTGCTTGCCAAATTTCCGCAAGCTCCTTTTGAATAATGGTGGCCTGTTGCATCAAAAAGCTTTCGTTTGAATGCTGCATCTCGACCAAAATTTGCCGGCACACAGGCGGATGCCAGCCCAATTGACGCATTTTCATTTCATCCGCAAGAAAGCGATCCACTGCTCCTTCGAGTGCAAGGTTCACAACCGGATGAGTTGAACCCAACGATTGAACCGCAATCACACCCGCAATCTGCCCGCGACCAGAACGCCCTGCGGCCTGACACAACAGTTGAAAGGTACGCTCCGACGCCCGATAATCGGGAACAAAAAGTCCGTCTTCAACGTTGAGCACAACAACTAAAGTCACTTTGGGAAAGTCGTGACCTTTGGAGAGCATTTGTGTTCCAACAAGACAATGTGTTTCACCCGATCTGAATTTCGATAAAATTTCCGAGAGGCGGGTTTGGCTCGTCAGCACATCACGATCGAGCCTATCGACAACCAACCCGGGTACACGTGCCACAAGCTCTTGTTCAAGATTTTGCGTACCGAGGCCCATATGGACCAATTTAGAGCTCCGACAGGAGGAACACTCTGTGAGAGTTGCGCGCGAGAATCCACAGTAATGACAAAGTTCACGCGCACCTCGTGCGTGCAGCGTGGTGCTCACAGAACAATGCGGACACTTGAGCGCTTCGCCACAATCGCCGCACAATGCAAACTGAGCAAAGCCTCGACGATTGATGATCACCATGCTTTGCTCGCCACGGGCATGCGTCTGCGCAATGAGATCAACAACACCCTGAGCCATGACCGGACCGGTGAACGAAAACTGAGACGACTTCACAACCCCGCGCCCCAGCCCACCGGTTGAGTGCAGCTTCGGGCGAAACTGAAACATTTCGATGCGATTAGACAGCTGAGAATGGCGCGTATGAAGATGAACGCGCGTGTAGCGGCCGCGTTCACAATTCAGATAGGATTCCAGCGAGGGTGTCGCCGAACCCAGAAGACAACGTGAATTTTCGATTTGAGCGCGTTTTACGGCAACATCACGTGCCTGATAACACGGAAATTCGTCGCACTTATAGCTTTGTTCATGCTCTTCATCGACAATTATCAAACCAATATTTTCTAAAGGAGCAAACACAGCCGAGCGCACACCCAAAACAACCTTCGCTTCATTGCTGGCGGCACGAAACCATTCGCGCTCGTATTCAACCGCTGTCAGACCTGAATGAAGAACGGCAAGTTCAGTTGGAAAATGCACCCGAAAGCGATCGCACATTTGCGGTGTCAGCGCGATTTCCGGCACAAGCACAAGAGCAGTTCGGCCTTCACGCAACGTATCGGCCACCAAGCGCAAGTACACTTCGGTTTTTCCGCTGCCCGTGACACCTTGCAACAATGTCGTGTGCCCAAGCTCGGTGCCCTGCACAGCTATAACGGCAGCATCTTGCTCGGGGGTCAGAACCTTCAATGGACGCGCATCTGGAGATTTTTCAGAACGTCCAGCGCGCTCTCGTCGCAGAGTCCGTTTGTGCCTTTTGACGTGAGCATCGGGGCTCCACAAAAAACCAGGCCCTGCAAGATGAATCGTTCGACCAATCGGCGCGCAGTAGTAATTTGCGACCCAAAAAAGAAGGTCGATGACTTTGGGTTTCAGAGGCGGGCATTGTTCAACAACCGAGAGGACAGGCCGACATTCAAAGGTTGGCTTTTCGCACCAATCAAGAAAGACGCCGACCAGCTTGCGTCCTTGAACAGGCAAAGTGCACAGCGTGCCGCGAACCAGAATTGGGACCAAATCGCCCGGGACCAAATACGTCAGTTCGTGTGCCGTTGCATTGGCCACAGCAAATAAAGCATATTTGGAGTCAGTCTGGGTCATTGCTTGCTACTTATCCAACCGAACGGGTTCTCGATTTCCTTTTCAAACTACGCTAACAAAGCTTTTCGGACTGGGACAAGGGTTCAACAGTTTAAAGGTGATCAGCTTGAGCGTCTCTCAGGAAATACAGCAATTTGCCTTTTTTGACGTCGACGGCACGGTCATCGCAAAAGACTCATTTCGCATTCTCATGCGCGAGTTGATTCTCAAACAGTCCAAGATGCGTCTTGCTGCAGCAACACTGCTGTGTGTCGTTCTGGCCTGTGGAAAACTTTTGGGCCTTGTTGGAAAAACTCAGTTCAAAAGTGCACTTCTGTGGAGCGCAACAGTGGGGCTGTCCCCCAGACAAGCCCTCACGCGGATCCGCTCGGTCGTTCGCAATCACATCGACCCTTTGTGGTTCAAAGAGATGAATGAAGAATTGCAAGCACTGCGCAGTCGCGGATTGAAAATTTGTTATGTGAGCGCATCAGGCGAGTTTTGGTTGCGCGCACTTTTGGGCAAACGAGACCCTGAAAGTAAAATCATCGTCGGCTCGCGCCTTATGCGCTTTTGTGGAGGCATGACTCTGCGCGGCAAGAATTGCCTTGGGGAGGAAAAAATTCACCGTCTGCGTGAGGTCATCCCAACGAATGCGATTTGGAGTGTCGCCTACTCGGACCACCGTGCCGACCTGCCCTTACTTTTAGCGAGCCGCAATCGAATTGTCGTGAATCCAACCCAACGAAACCTGCGGGCCTTCAACAAAACGCTGGGAGAAGATGGATTCACCGTTGTCCATTGGACGCCGACCCAACCGCAGGCCGTCTGACACCCTTGTCACCTTGACACTTTATTTGATGGTCTAACTTCCGATGGTACGGTGACCGGCATGGGTAAAACCTGACAACATCGGGAGAAGGTTAGATGAGCAGCGGCAAATGGCGAATCATTCTTGCTGTAGCAGTGGGCTCGGCTCTTCTGGGAGCCGTCGTCACGATGATTGCGCTCGATGTTTCAAGAGACAGCACAAACGCAAAATCAATGAGCCGCAAAACCGACGGCACGCAGCCACCCAAGCCCGAATGGGAGAAACCTGCATCCGCCGCAAAGACAGATTCACTGACTCAAGAGACGGGTCGTTTACGGTCCCCAACAACCGCAAAATCACCACGTCCCAGTCTAGAAAACCTGCCGCAAGTGAACCAAATCCGTGAGGAAGCAGGCCGCGATCCTCACTCAACTCCGCAGAGCCTACTGGCCTTCGCGGAAGAGCTTTCAGTCAGCATGCAGGGCGCATTTAGCAATCGGGAAACTCGTTTTGACGTTTCAAGACAACTCATCGCCTGCGCGCGGGATGGTCAGGCCAAAGGCTCGGCCCAAGCGGCGCGAGCGTTGTGTCTTTATAATCTTGAGCGCCTGAAAGAGCGTTTTCCGGAAGAACTCGCAGCCTCATACCACTCGTTGCTTGCAGAGCTACCCGAGGACCTCATCTTTGTAGCCGGAGTCACAAAACAAGGCGGGGAGAAATAAGATGAAAAAACGTTCTACCTCCGTTGTTCGGACGCTTTCACTTCTATCCACATGCGCCGCTGTTGCATTCCTGCCGGCATGTAAAAAAATCAAAGATCAACTCCAACAACCTAAATTACCACCGCCGCAAACGGGCATGGCCGAACAGATTGCGCCCGAATTGAAAATCAGTCTGGATGCAGCTTTGACTGAAAAAGAGCGCACTCTTTTTAAAGAAGACGTCCGTTTCCTTCAAAATATCAATTTCAAACCAGATGTAGATGGATATTTTTTCAAGGCTTTTTCGAACAATGGTGCGCTTAATATTCTGAATTTCGTTGACGAGCGAATTGGCTACATCATTGGCATGGATACCTCCATCGACTCGCGCTTTAGCTACACCGCAAACACAGGCAACGGCAGCGGCAAGGCGGTCACTATTGCAACAAATATCGGGACTGCTGTTTGGCTCGAGACAATCGCACAAAAACGTCCAATTGAATTTTTCATCAACAACACATCCATACCTGTAAACGATCCGCGTGTGGGAATTATTCGATTGGCCGAAGGCTATTCAAACTATGATGGTGAGGGCCGACCCATGAACACCGTGGCGCGCACCACGGTGCTGATTCACGAAGCCCGCCACAGTGACTGCACGGGCGGATTAAACGAACGTGATGCTTTAAATCTTGCCGCTGGACAGCTACCCGAAAATAGGTCCTGTGGACATCTTCATACAATTTGCGAAAGCGGAGATTATGAAGGTCTGCCTGCATGCGACGGTCGCGAATGGGGCTCTTATGCTCTGGGATGGTTGTACGCAAATGAGTTCCGCAACAACTGCACAAACTGCACCGAAGCGATGAGACAAACGGCCAAAGTGGTTGCCATCGATTCACTTTTACGTGTGGGCGAAGGTCGCGCCGCTGCGATGGTTGCAAAAACGCTTCCACCGCCAGACCTCAGCAGCACACCCACCCGTCCCTGAAAAGACTCAAATCGTGCCTAAACGAAGACTCACGAGAACTCGGGGTCTTCGTCTGTGGCGCCCTCTTCACCGGTGGGCGCAGCTGGAAGATTATCCTCGCTCTCAAACTCTGCAGTTTCTTCGGTGAGCATGCGGTTACGCGCATCCAAAGGGTCACGCAGAACAACGGGAATAAGCGCGCGCGCCTGCGAAGCTAACTCAGGATCATAATCTTCCAGACGTGCCAAACTTTGCAAAAAGGTTGCGAAGCGGAACAACACCATCATGCAGTCGCCTGCTGAGAAATGTTTAGTGGTGTGTTCTTCAACCAACTGCTCCCACGACAACTGGTCGTTGATCCATGCCGAAACAATTGAGGCTGCCGCAGGATTGAATTCACGGAAGACTTTCTGCCCCGATTCTTCTCGTCGAAAACCAAGTTCGTCGTAAAGCTCTGGAAAGAGTTCCTCGGGATAATGAATCTCAATTTGCTTGGGGATATTGAGTTCCGAAATAAATCCCACATCCGCAAATGTGTCAGGAATCTCTTTGAAATGAGCAGAGCAGAAACTCGCCATCATATGCAGATACTGCCGCAAATTGTTCGAGTTGATTTCGCCCTCGGCAAGTTTACGCGCAATAATGAGTCCACCCGCCTGCGGAAAATGCCGCGCAAGCTGACCCATGAGTGTGGGAACCTGTCCATCAAGCGCACCAATCGTCACCAAATGGCTGATGATTTTTTGAAGCGTACTTTGCGACGCCTGACTCATTGTGTTGTGGCAAGGAATCTTGGCCGGACAGCGATTGCAGGGAATCTGGCTGCGCTGACGACCCTTATGAAACTTCTCGAAGGTCGAGGGGATATCGTCGCAGGCGAGAATCTCCATTTTGAAATCTTTGTAGAGAAGCGCTGAAACCAACTCATGATCAGCCACAGTGACCTGTTGAGGATCGCGGCCGCGCATGAAAAACGATTTGCGATAAAACTCAGAGAGGTAAGCAATACTCTCTTTTTGTCCCAGAATCCCCAGCACAGTTGTTGGATCAAACTTCAACGACGATCGACATGGCTCACGCCCAGTCGGCTTCTGCTCAGCAAACCGCCCGAGGTTCATCCACATCGAAAATCCGTGCGTATCCTTGCCGCGGCGTCCAGCACGACCAAGCATCTGCATCACTTCGCTCGCACTGTATTTCGTTTCGCCACCTTCGCTTGGCCGCGAGAGATCGGAGATCAACGCACCGCGAACAGCAAAGTTGACCCCCAAAGAAATTCCCATCGTCCCAGAGCAGACGCGCAAGAGACCTTCTTTGAGCAGAGTTTCGATGGCCACACGCCCAGGCGGAATCAATCCACTGTGATGAAAAGCAATGCCATAGCGCTTGATCATTCGCTGCAGGTCGTGCGGCACGTAATCCCAACCACTGAGCGATGAAATACGGTCGTGAAGTGGCTTAAGTGAATCTTCGGTTATGGTGTTCTGAAGGCCGCGAGTCAGAACATGTGCAATAGCCTCAACGTCGGCTCGTCTACCGGCATAAACAACCACGGGTCCCAAATTCAGTTCGAGAGCCACACGGACAGGGTCGACCAACTCATCAAAACGACCTTTATCGCGTCTGCGGCGGTTCGCTTTGTCGCTGCGCACTGTGCGGCGAATCAGGGCCGCTTCTTCCGGACGCAACGCCAGATCAGGACCGTAAACCCAGCCGTAGCTTGTGTAGATAATGTCGGCCAGAGGCACAGGCCGCTTGCTGACACGAATGAGCTTTGAAGGACGCCCAAACAAACCTTCAAGCCACTGCGCAAATTCATCTGCATTCGGCACAGAAGCCGACAGCAAAATCACCTGACTCTCTTTGGGTGTGAGAATCAGAGATTCTTCCCACGCGCTGCCGCGGCTTTCATCTTGAAGATAATGATACTCGTCGTAGACAACCACACGACGGCGCATGTCCGGTTCAACACCCAAAAGGCTGTTGCGGTATGTTTCCAGAGTGGCCAAAATGATGGGTGCGCGCAAATTTTCTTTGAAGTCGCGGGTGTTGATACCAACCCGCTCTTTTCCATATTTCTCGCAGAACTCACGGTACTTATCGTTGCTCAAACTTTTCACCGGACTCGTATAAATGAGACGCAGCCCCTCGCTGAGTCGAGCATCCAAGAGCGCCTCGATAACGCGTGTCTTACCGGCAGAGGTTGGTGCATCAACAACAACGTTTTGCCCACCCAAAAGTGCATCAAGCGCATCGGCCTGCCACGCATCAAGGACCATTCCATTTTCAGTCACGCGCTGTCCTGCAGATTCATCTGCGACTGCAGCTCGGCGCGAGGCTATTGTAGGCGAATCGACAGCAGACTTTTGTACAGATTTTGAAAGGAACGAATCCGTGCGTGCGGATGACGCCGAATGGGTTTGACTCGATGTTGTCGCAGCGGTGGATTGTGCAAGTTTCGTGCGTGCTAATGCAAAACCCCGATCGGGCGGACGCGAAGAAGAATCGGTCGTTGTTTGAACCTGCGCAGGAACAACTGCTCCCTCTTTTACGCTTGAGCCCGAAACTGCGCCGCCTTCTGAGCCCGGCGCAGTCACTGCGCCAGCAGACTCCGCAGCATGATTGGGTGACTTCTTTTCAACTTTGTAAGACCGACTCGGAGCGAATTGCGGCATGGAAAATCCAGCACCACCTGCCGAGGAGCTCTCTGCTGGACGAGCAGGTGCAACCGGACGCGAAACGGGTCTCGAAAGTTTACCCGAGACTGATGGTGTCGACTTGCCGGAGGACGAAGCGGGCACAGGCCGAGGGAGGTCGCTGGGAGTCGTGAGCGTAACTTCCCAATCAGAATTTTTCAGTCGCTCACGAAAACGCTCCGCGAGCGCAATCCATCCTTTTGAATCGATGCGCGACGAGAGCAGCTTTTCGAGTGAATCGCGAATTGCTTCGGGGCTGGGAGTTTGGAATCCGTTGTTGCCCCAAGAACCACGCCCGCGCGGACGATTGTCGCGCTCCGAGCGTCCGTCGCGCCGCCCGCGGCGATCGCCACGATTGTCGCTGCGGTCGCCCTTGTTCTTGCGGCGGTCACGCTCGCCGCCTCCCTGAGCTGCGCTGGCCTGAACGTTGTCAGAGTGCAGACTCTTGCTCTTGTTTTTAGAGCGCGAGGGATTCCGGCGATTCTTGGGATGTCTGCGAGCCACTGTCTTTCTCCCCCTGATGAGATTCCTTCAGGGGGTCATTTCAACACCCTTGGCGATCAATGACAAGTGCAACCGCCTCTCCACCACCAATACACAGT
>CAYWSV010000122.1:0-10208 GCA_964460155.1 uncultured Oligoflexia bacterium
TTGAGTCAAGTTGTTGTCTCAGACGAAAAGAAAAAGCCCGGGGTAAACCCGGGCCTTTAAGATGCATGGCGGAGAGAGAGGGATTCGACCCCCCGGTAGGATTACTCCTACAACGGTTTTCAAGACCGCCGCCTTAAGCCACTCGGCCATCTCTCCTTAAATCAATTCTATGCCCAGTCGTTCAGATTACTGAGCCGACTTCTTGGCGCTTGTTTTGGTTGCCTTAGCTGCAGGTGCTGCTGCTTTCTTTGGTGCAGTTGTCGTTGCTTTAGCACCTTTAATTTTGCGAGCCAGAGCTGCTTTTTTCTTTGCCTGACCTTTTTTGCGCTGCATCTTGCGAGTGCGGCGGTTATCTTTCTTACCCATGGTTCAAATCTCCTAAATTGGGCCTTGCCCAGAGTCTAAGGCGCTTAACAGACAACTTCCGACCCTGCAAGAGTTGGGAAGATCTTTGCCCGGCTTAGAACAAAGTGTCCATCCTGTCGCGCATTTCCTGACGGCTGTGGGCGACCTGTCCCTGTTCGATGGAGTCGAATAGGGCCTTGAAATTGCCGTCTCCAAAGCCCGGATCACCCGCGCGCTGAATGATTTCGTAAAAGAATGGGCCGGCCTTGTTGTCGCTGAACTGTTCGCACTGTTCTTTCATGAACAGCTGAAGAAGGTATTTGTTGTCGCGGCCATCGACGAGAATGCCCTGCTGGCGGATTTGGTCCATGGGCTCTTTGATGGTGCCGATTTTGTTTTCGGAAATGCGCTTGGGTAGCTGGTCATAGTACTTGCCCGGAGCATCAAGAAATTTGCATCCTGCTGAGCGCAGGTCGCGGACAACGGGAATGATTTCGGGGACCGTGAGGGCGACGTGCTGAATTCCGCCGCCAACGTTGTCTTCGATGTAAATTTGGATTTGCGAGTTGTTGAAGTACGGCGCCAGCGGCTGGTTTGTGGCGAATTTGATGCCGCTGTGGGGATCCCACATCACAATACTTTCAAGACCAGAGCCCGTTCCACCATCGGGGTTGTGATGCGCCGTGTGGAAATCGATGCCCCAATAGCGCTCGAAACCCAGACAGTGACGGTAGAATTCGGTGAGGCCAATCATGGCGCGCATGTTGCAGGTGACGTGGTCGATGTCGCTAAATTTGTATTTGTTGCCACCCACTGTGTTCCAGTCGGCTGTCCATTGGAAACCGGGGGCAAAAGATCCATAGTTCGACTTCTCAATAAAGCGAAAACCCGCATCTGAGAGTGGAGTGGCGATGGCCGTCTCACGCCAAACGCCGTTGCCTGATTTGTGTTCTTGGATGTCATAGAGAAACGGGGCTTTGCGCTCGGCTAAAAATTCACATGAAGCTTCAACAGATTTGACCTCGAAATTGAGGAATCCGACGCCCTCGGGATGATTTTTAAGATATTTGCCGGCGGTTGACGCAGCTTCGATGGGTTGCGTGAAGATCCAGCCAATTTGTCCCGGGCCTCGCAGAACGATGCTGCGCATACCGTGCCGTGCTTCTGACTCTGCCGTCGAGCGTGCGACTTCACGGAAATCGAACTTGTCTTTGTGCCAGCGCACTGCGCGTTCGAGGTCTTTAACGAAAAACTGAATGGAATGATAACCAACAAGCCCGAGATGCTGTTTTGTCATGATCAACCCCGCGTCAACACAGTCTAAGTGAGCGTCTGTTCACAGGGGGGCTTGTATCACTCGGTGAGCTCACCTGCAAAGTGACAGGCCACCCAATGTGGTGTGTCTTGTGTTCCCATGTTGCGCAACGCAGGTTCAGAGCTTCGGCAAATGTCTTTGACGTATGGGCAGCGTGTGTTGAAGCGGCATCCTGTGGGTGGATTGATGGGGCTGGGAACATCTCCTTGCAAGACCTTACGTTCCTTTTTTGCTCCGACTTTTGGTTCGGGAATGCTGGAAATGAGCGCGCGGGTGTAGGGGTGCAGTGGGCGTGCATAGAGAGTTTCTGAATCGGTGTGCTCGACAATTTTGCCCAGATACATAACTGCAATTTCGTCGGAAATATGTTCGATCACGGCAAGGTCGTGGGCAATAAAAATGTAACTCAGGCCATATTTATCGCGCAGATCCATCATGAGGTTCAGAATTTGGCTTTGGATAGACACGTCCAGAGCACTGACAGGTTCGTCGGCCACGATGAGTTTGGGTTTGAGAGCGAGCGCGCGCGCAATACCGATCCGTTGACGCTGGCCGCCCGAAAACTCGTGGGGGTAGCGGTCTGCAGCCTCGGGATTGAGGCCGACTTCTTTGAGCAATTCCACAATCTGGGCGCGACGTTCGGTTGGATTTTTGTACAGGCCGTGAATCTCGAACGGTTCAGAGAGAATTTCGCGGATGGACATACGTGGATTCAGGCTGGCAAATGGATCTTGAAAAATAATTTGCAGATCTTTGCGCAGAGCACGCAATTCTTCCGATGAAAGTTTTGTAATGTCTTTGCCTTCGTAGAGGACTTCGCCGCCGCTCGGCTCGGTTAGACGCAGAACTGCGCGTCCGAGGGTGGACTTACCGCAGCCAGATTCGCCCACCAAACCAAGGGTTTTGCCCTTGCGCACGGTAAACGAGATATTGTCCACGGCATGAACGCGACCAATCGTTTGTCCGAAAAATCCACCCTGAACAGGAAAATATTTTTGAAGATTTTTAACTTCGAGCAATGGAGTTGATCCGCTCATCGTTGTCCCTCATGGGTGATCACGCCGTTATCGTTTGAATTAAAGCAAGCCACTTCAGATCCATCTGACAATTTGCGCAGTGTGGGTGCGTTCGTCCGACATTGAGCCGTAACGAAAGGGCACCTGTCCTGAAAGCGGCAGCCCGTGGGAAAATTACCAAGACTGGGGACGATTCCGGGAATGGTGCTCAAACGTGATTTACGTTGTCCGAGTTTGGGAATCGATTCCAAAAGTCCAAGCGTATATGGATGCTTTGGTCGGCTAAAGAGCTGCTCTGAAGTGGCCCGCTCAACAATTTGACCGCCATACATAACAACCACATCGTCACATGTCTCAGCGACCACACCAAGGTCATGTGTGATGAGGATAGTGGCCATGTTGTTTTCTTTTTGCAGGTCGTTCATCAGCGCTAGAATTTGGGCTTGAATCGTCACATCGAGTGCAGTGGTTGGTTCGTCTGCAATCAACAGTTTTGGTTCGCAGGCGAGTGCGATGGCAATCATCACGCGTTGACGCATACCCCCAGAGAGTTGGTGCGGATATTCGTCGAACCGTTGCTCTGGAGATGGAATGCGAACTTTTTTCAGCATTTCAATGGATAATTCGCGCGCTTCTTTTTTACTTTTACCGCGGTGAATCCGAAACACTTCAGAGATTTGATCGCCAATTGTGAAGACGGGATTCAAACTCGTCATGGGCTCTTGAAAGATCATTGAGATCTTGTTGCCGCGAATTTTTCGCATTTCTTCTTCATCGAGTTTGAGAAGATCTTTTCCCTCAAAAAGAATCTCACCGCTGCGTATTGTTCCGGGTGGGCTGGGAATAAGTCTCATAATTGACAAGCTGGTGACGGATTTACCGCATCCGGACTCCCCAACGATGCCCAGCGTTTTTCCGCGGCGAACCGAGAATGAGCAAGAGTCAACGGCATTGAACTCTCGCCCGCCGATTTTGAAACTGGTGACGAGGCTTTTAACTTCAATTAAGGCGTCACCATCTGTTTTATGCTCTGAACTCATGCACGCGTATTCCTTAAATTAAGCTTTGACCAGACCGATTTCACGCAGTCGCTGATGCAAAAACTCATCGGCGATGATGGGCGCATATTTGGCCGGGTTCTGCGCGGAAACACAGGTGGGTAAAACATTGAGATGACATTGCGAATGAGGGTGAACAAAGAAGGGCATAGAGTAACGAGCTACATTTTTTGAGCCCGCTGGGTTAACGACCCTGTGCGTTGTCGAGGGAATAATGTCGTTACAGATGCGGCTAAGCATATCGCCCGAATCGACAACCATTTGCCCGGGTCCGGATTCGACCGATAACCACTGCCCGTTATGGGTGAGCAATTCAAGACCAGATTCTGTGGCCTCACAAAGAATTGTGATGAAATTAATGTCTTCATGCGCAGCTGCGCGAACTGCACCGCTTTTGAATTGGTCGGCCGCGAGCGGCGGATAATGGAGCGCACGAATGATGCTGTTGCCGTCGACGATCATGTCCGACAACGTATTGCGCGGCAGGTCGAGATACAGCGACGTTGCTTGGAGGAGCGTGGTGGCCATCGATTCAAGCTGCGAATAGAGGGATGTGAATGTGGGTTTGAAACCAGTCACATGTGCATCGGGCCAGATGTTTGCTGGATAGCGAGTTTGATTTTCTTTGTGGGTGAAAGTCTCGCGTCCGATGTGCCAGAATTCTTTGATGTCAGGGTGTTTGCTGTCTTTGGCGTGTTCTTGCCCCATTGCGGTGTAGCCGCGTTGGCCTCCACCGTTGGGCACGATGTATTGCTTTTTGACGTCCACGGGTAAATCGAAAAAGGATTTGGTCTTGGCATAACACTCGCGGATGAGTTCGGGTGCAATGCCGTGTCCTTCGATAATAACAAAACCGTATTCATGCAGGCCGCGTCCAAATGCTTGGACGAAGTGCGCTTGGTCCTGAGTGTTGCCCTCGGTAAACGCGCGAATGTCGAGCGTTGAAACTTTTTGCGGTTTCGTGAATCGCATGGGTCAGCCTCCACATCGTGACAGTTGGTCGAGGAATTTTTCGACCGAATTTCGAAACTTACGTGCTCTTGGCCCCACCAATACCACGGTTTGACGTGGATGTGTGAAAATTCTTCGCGCCGTCTCGCAGACCTGCTCGGGAGTGATTGAGCGCACGATGTGTGCCTCTTCCTCAAGGCTCAGGGGAGTGTTGAGAAAAAGTTGCGTGACCTCGCGGGAGATCAGCCGCGGATGGCTTTCGTGGAGTACCTCAAGGTCAAACAGATAACGGAATTTGAGTCGCTCGAGTTCTTCTGGTGACGGCGGTTCGCGGCAAACTTTGATGAGTTCGGCGAGCAGGACATCAAACAGCTTGTGCAGAGAATCTTGCGAGATTGTCGCGTCGATGCTGAATGTTCCGATATCTGCATAGGACTGCGCATCGGCACTGATGTCATACACGAGCCCGTGTTTTTCGCGCACCGTTGCCGGCAAACGGGAAGCAATGCCATCGTCCAAAAGCCGCTCGACTATAATGTCCTCAACGACGTGCTGGTTTAGGCCACCGGCTCCGGGGAGCATGAGTTTGAGCACGTATTGGTTGTCTGAGTTATTCTGCAAAACCAAAGTTCGCTTGGGTTTGCTGTTGAGAAAATAATCGGATGTGAGTTCTACACGCTCGGGCGGCGCGTGCTTTACATGTTGCCATGGATGTCCGAAGTGAGTTTCTGCCAGTTTCACCGCTTGCTCGGTGGGCAAAGACGAAACCAGACTCAAGATGCAACGCGCAGGTTGGTAATACTGCGAATGTTTTGTTTTGAGATCTTCAACTGTCAGGCGCGCAATGGTGTCCTCGGTGCCGATAATGGGTAGGCCCAATGGATGCTGAGGGAACATGCTGCCCATCGAGAGAGTTTCGCAGTCGATGTTGTCGCCTGCTTCGTTATAATCGCTGGCTAATTCTTGAAGAATAATTCCACGCTCGGTTTCAAGATCCGCAAAGTTCGGTTGCAGCATAAACTCAGAGAAAAGTTCGCATGCTTTCTCGATGCGGCTTGTTGAGCCTTTGAGCCAATAGACGGTATTTTCAACCGACGTCATTGCATTGGCTTCGCCGCCGAAGGATTCCATCGCGCCTGCCAAAGCGACAGAATCGGGGAACCTCTTTGAACCGCGAAACATCATGTGCTCAAGAAAGTGTGAGACTCCGTTGTTGTCCGGAGTTTCATCTCGCGAACCCGTATCGATGTGCAACGAGAGTTCAAAGGCGGCGCTTTCGGGGTTTCTGCAGTGAAGAAAGCGCAGGCCATTACTAAGTTTGACCAGTTCGAGTTTGTTTTTGTTCATGTCTCAGCGGTTCCTCATCAGCAGTGCATCGGGAAGAGTGAGCAGAAGCGAGAGTGTGTCGCGCTGATCGGTCAAAAGTATGGGTAGCTCACTGGCAACTCTTTTGAGAGCGCTGCGCGCCTTTTCGGAATGTTCCTGAGCAACTCTGCGCGCTGAGTCAACACCACCCGTTGTTTGAACAAGAGCCACAATTTTTTGAAGATCTGTTTCCGAGCAAGCGCCTTCGTGCAGTGCTTTCTCGACAAGTTTCGTCAAGCTGCGCTCATGTTCAGGATGGTTTAATTCATTTTTCATTCCAAGCAGCACGGGCAAAGTGGCTTTACCGGCAAGCAGATCGGCTGCGACGTTTTTGCCAACCTCAGATGCTTCACCGACGTAATCGAGAATGTCATCTGCAATTTGGAAAACAAAACCGAGGTGTTTTCCGTACGTGCCCAAATCATCACACATTGTTGGATTCAGTTGAGCAAGATAGCCAGGCGTCTTGCAGCTCGCTTCAAAGAGAATTGCTGTTTTGCCATGAACAACCCGTTCATATTGTTGCTCAGTGACGTTGTGCTTCCACAAGAGTTCGAGCTGAAAGAGCTCACTCTCACTCATAAAGCGAATACATTCGGCGAACGTATCAATGAGGTCCAGACTGCGTGTTTTGACCATGAGACGGCATGCGGCGGAGTAAATGAGATCTCCAGCAAGCACAGCTGTTTCGTCGCCCCAAATTGAGTTGGCAGTGGGTTTACCTCGGCGGAGTGTGGAGTTGTCGATGACGTCATCGTGAAGAAGGCTCGCTGTGTGAATATATTCGCAAACTGCGGCAATCGGCATACGGTGTTCGCCGGGGTAATTGATGAGCTTTGAGATGAGCAGGAACAGGCCGGGTCTGACGCGCTTACCACCCGCAGCAAAGATGTGTCTGAGGACATCGTTTGTGGGTTCGTTGGGTGTCAGCAGATACTCGACCAATAAGGGTTCAAGTGTTTTGAGCTCATGTTTTGTCGCTTCAAAAAAATTCTGCATAGAGCTGCCGTTTCGTATGTTTAAGTGGATCCCATAACTCAGCCGGAGAGGCCTTGTGCTGCAGCCTTGCGCAACGCAGCGACCGCATCGGTCGTGTTTCCACCGTTGAAAACAGCACCGCCTGCAACCAGCGTCGTTGCTCCCAGCTGAGCCAGAGTTCCGGCGTTGCTGAGGTTGACCCCGCCATCGACGACAATGTCTATCGCATAGTTCTGGGCGCGGCAAAAGTGAGCAAACTCCCGGATTTTTGGGTGCATAGAGGTCAGGTGCTGCTGGCGAGAGTAGCCGGGGTTCACCGTCATGATTGTCACTTGGTCGAGTTCGGGCAGCAGAAATTCGATGTTTTGCCAGTGAGTTGCCGGATTCAGCGCGATTCCAGCCCGTTTGCCCGCTTGTTTGATGCGGGTGCACAGCCTGTGAGCGTGTCTGGCTGCTTCGATGTGGAAGCTGAGAGTGTCGGCACCCGCGTTCAAATAATCGTCGAGAACGTCATCGGGGTTTGTCACCATGATGTGAACATCGAGATGAAGATTTGTGGCTGTGCGCACCTGTTCGAGAATGGGAACCCCAATTGTGAGCAGCGGAACAAAGTGTCCGTCCATGACGTCGAAGTGAATGGCGTCTACGCCTGCATCTTCGAGCTTTTTGATTTCCTCACCCAGATGCAGCAAGCGTCCTGCGGCAATAGAGGGTGCTATTTTGATTGAGTTCGAGGTCATTGGCTCAGGTCCTTCGCAAGTACGGATGACATCCACCCTTATTTTTCATTCGGGTTGCAGATACGTGTGCATGAGTTTTTTGACACCCACGACGGGGAAGCGAACTTCGAGGCGGAAACCATCCAAGCTTTTCTCGATGCGCTGTACAACTCCGACCCCAAAAAGTTTGTGTTTAACTCTTTGTCCTTCAAACCAGTCTTGTTGTTCATTTTCGCCCTCAAGCGCGTCGGCTGACTTCATAAACGCAAAAACATCTTTGCGGATCTTCTCAATAGATTTTTCTGAAGTTCCGTTCCCGGCCTGATTTTGTTGCCGGAAAAAGCGCGGTTGTGCACTGTCGCTGTAGTCATCCGACACCCATGTTGTCCGCGCCGTGCGACGTTCGATTTGCACACCTTCAAGGGGCAATTCAGCAAGAAATCGGCTTGATTCCGCTGGAAGGTCTGGTCGGAATCGATTGCGGCGAATGCTTGTGAGAGTCAGCGATTCGCGTGCGCGTGTCATGGCGACGTAAAGGAGTCGGCGCTCTTCTTCGATTGCTGGTTCGCTTTCTAGGCTGTTGTTATGCGGCAGAATTCCTTCTTCCAATCCGCAAATGAACACAACCGGAAATTCGAGTCCCTTGGACGAGTGAATTGTCATGAGAGTGATTGCGTCCGATTCACCTGCTTGCACGCTTTTCACTGTTGGCTCGACTGTGAGTAAAGCCTGTTCGAGGAAAGTGCTGAGTCGTTTGACTCCCGGACTCGCAGCGGCAGATTGGAGGAAGATATCTTCCGGTTGCGACAATGCCGCTTCAAGTTCCTGAGCATCAGCGTCAATAGGTTTATTTTCGAGTTCAATCAGAGCGTTTTGCAGTTCGATGACGTTGAGCCAGCGTTCATCAAAATCCTCGGGATGAGCCGAGCGGAGGAATTCCTCGAACTGAATTTCGTTGAGGATATCGCGCAAAACGAGTGATGGTCGGCCCGACATGTCGAGCGAGCTGCGCGCCTTGCTAAACAAGCGTTCGAAATTTTTTAACGCAGATAATCCACGTCCAACGTCGGCGGTGAATTCATTGCGTGCAAGAGCACAGGCGACTTTTAAAAGCGATTGATTTTTTTGCGTGGCGACTTCTTTAAGTTTCTCAATAGCCTTTTCACCAAATCCGCGACGTGGGCTTGCGATTGCACGGAGAAAGGCATGGTTATCATCGGGATTAACGATCAGGCGTAAATAGGCGAGCAGAGTTTTGATTTCGGCGCGTTCATAAAATCGCACCGAGCCGTAAATGATATAGGGGAGCATGCGACGTCGCAGTTCATCTTCCAGCACACGGCTTTGTGCGTTGGTTCGGTAGAGGATTGCGAAATCAGCAAAGCGTTTGCGCTGCTCGTATTTGCGCAGCAGCTCGCTGACAACAGATTGTGCTTCATCATACGGGTCGATAGCAGTTTTGCATGTGACGTCGTCGCCTGCATCGGCTTGTGTCCAGAGTGTTTTGGGCGCGCGCCGCAGGTTGTGGGAGATGAGATGCGTCGCCGCATTCACAATGTTCGATGAGCTTCGGTAGTTTTGCTCGAGCTTTATGATAACGGCTTCGGGATAAAATTTTTGAAAATCGAGAATGAATGCAGGTTCAGCTCCTCGCCATGAATAAATCGATTGGTCATCGTCGCCTACGATGCAGAGGTTTTTCGTATGCGATGAGAGCGCCTGAATGAGCTTGAATTGAATTGGGTTGGTGTCTTGAAATTCGTCGACAAGAAAATACCTGAACCTGTTTTGTAACTGACGTAAAACAGATTCGTTGTTTTGAAGCAGGTTGACCATAACCATGAGAAGATCGTTGAAGTCCATCGCATTTTGCGACTTCAATCGGTATTGGTAGAGGCCGTAGCATTTTTGAATAAGCTCAGCGTGATCGTCTTCGCCAAAGCGTCGCAGTTGATTGCGCGCTGATGTCTCGGTGTCGTAATTGTGTTCGCGAATTTGTCGCGCGTAATCTTCCGGTGTCAGACCTGCGTTTTTTAGGCGGTCAATTTTGTTTTTGATTGTTGCGACACTCAGAAGCTTGTCTGGCACGTTGAGCGCCTGTGTGACGTCTTTGATGAGGGCTTTTTGATCATCGTCGTCCAGAATTGAAAAGGACTCGCTGTAGCCAGCTTCGCGCGCAAAGATTCTTAGAAAGCGCGCACACGCCGAGTGGAACGTTGAAACGATCATGCTGCGTGCGCGACCACCCACAAGATGCTCGACGCGTTCGCGCATTTCTTTAGCGGCTTTGTTGGTAAATGTGACAGCCAAGATAGAGCTTGGGGGAACTCCGGAGTCGATGAGGGCTGCAATGCGATGGCAAATCACTCGAGTTTTGCCACTTCCAGCGCCTGCGTAAACCACCAAAGGCCCCGTAAGCGTTTCGACCGCCTGTTGTTGTGCTTGATTCAGCGTGGCGGAG
>CAYWSV010000123.1:0-695 GCA_964460155.1 uncultured Oligoflexia bacterium
TCATCGTCTGTTTGAATCGAGAGTGGCGCAAGCGAAAGAATTCTTTTCACATCCGGATCAAGCTCGCTCTGTTCCAAGGGAAGAGAGGTTTCTCCGGCTGCTTCCTTTTCAAGGAGCATCATGATGAGTTGCGCAGCGCTGTCGAATTGGTTTTCGTTCAGTTCGATTCCGGACTGGCGGCTCAACAAACCAATCAGATGTTTTGCGTAGGTCTGCCCTGCTGAAAATGGGTTCATGGAGCACCTCCACTCAAACGCTGGGGCTGTGCGAAATTCCCAACCGATGAGAGTGTCGTCCCTTTCGGGGGAGTCGGTTCAAGAACCATGGGTGATGACAGTTCGGAAAGAGTCGGACGATTCACATACACACCACGCTCACTGAAGCGGATGAACAAGTAAACCCCGCCCCCGAATTCATCATAAGCGCGCTGTGGGTTCACAACTCCACCGAGAGCGCGAAACACCGCACGCGAATAGAGCTGCAGCTGAAGTTCATACCCACGTTGTTGGATCACCCGCTCAAAGGCTTCTGGAGTTTGATATTCATGTTCTTCAAGGCGGTCTGTTTTCCAATCGAGAAAAAATGTTTTGCCTCTATGTCGAAAAACAAGGTCAATGTAACCCTTATAAAATTGTCTGTCAGGATGAGCCGACGCTGCGAAGACTTCGGGAAGGTGAAAATCAACTTCACACAGA
>CAYWSV010000123.1:705-5168 GCA_964460155.1 uncultured Oligoflexia bacterium
CTGCGGCAAATGAACCACATCCTGATAAACGATTGGTGTTGTCAGTGCGTTGAAAAGCGCGCTACTGATTCCTTCAAAGGCATCGCTTCCAAAACGCATATTGATTTCGCTGGAACTGGCTTCCAAAATTCGATTCAATTCGTTTCTGAATGAGGGACTGCTCGGCCCCTCCTTCAATTGCTGCCAGTTGATTTGTTCAAACAAACTGTGAACAAAGACTCCGAATTCTTTGCCACCGATATGGCTCAGCAAATCTGCGTCTACCTGAATTTCAATGGCATCATCATCGGCGGCAGTGACTTCAATCTCAGGAGGGATGTTCTGCTCATCTTCCGGGGACGCGGCAGGGGCTGGTTCCGCAAGTCCTCCACCCAAGCGCTTTTTGAGCGAAGAATAACTGCTCATGATGACACCCTGTGAGTTGGGCGCTTCTCCCTCTCGGAGGGGTTCTGCAACAAGCACCGGTGTTTTTTTCAGATGCTCTGGCGGGGTCGTCACCTTTTCAGACGCGGGTAAGGGATCCCATTCCAACAGTGGAAACGGTTCAATGACAATGGATTCACCCTGCTTATCCACATATTCCCGAAGAGCGTTGTTGGAAGCCATCCACTTTCCAGCCGCATTGAGGCTGCTTGGGGCTTCGCACAGGGGAACAAACATTTGCACGCAGGCCCGCGTGAGAACCACATACTGGAGCCGCTGGTTCTCATCTCTGTTGTAAGGGTTTTTGCCTTGCGCAGCGAGGGCATAAGCCTTTCCGAAGCCCGCCCGTAATTCCTGGCTTTCGGTATGGCGTAAAAAACTCAATCGAAATTCATGCGGTTTAGCGGATTGAAATTCAAAAAATCCGCCCGTCACAAAGGTCACTGGCGCCTCGCTGCCTTTGGCTGAGTGCCACGTGACAAGGGTGACTGCGTTACCAGCATCGCGTTGGCCTTGAATATTGCGTGTGCTGGTTTCTGAGTCTGTGCTTTGTTCCTCAGCCCCGTCTCCCGACACAATCCACTCTCGGAGTTGAGCAAGCGTTTGCCATGCGTTGAGATTCTCCATGAGAGCCACTTCAAAGAGTTGCTCGAGAGCCACCTCAATATTTCCTTTGACGTGTTCCTCGAGGTGAGGTGATTGCTGCAGGCGCGCGCGGCACAGTGTCATAAGAGCGTTGTATTTCCTGCTTTGGAGCAGAAGTCCGACTTCGTTGATGAAGTTCGATGCATCCTGAAACGTAGAGTCTTCCTGCGCGGTAGAATCTGATGGGGGCATCCAAATATATGCAGAGCGACCGCTGATGAGCGGTGCGAGCCGAGCGCGGTTCTTGAGCTTGTCGTCTTCGGGTTGCAGAGCCGAAAGGAAGACATCGAGTAGCGTTTGAACTTCCGGCATCAAGAACAGCTTTTCGTGGCGATAAACCCAATAGGGAATTTGAAAATGATTCAGTGCTGCAACAACTTCAGCTTGGTCGCCTGTTGTCACACCATTTGTGATTCCCTGCCTGCCGGCTGTGAGAATCATGATGTCTGAAAGGCGGAGCTGACGGGGCTGTTTGTCGTCGCCAATGCAGATCCACGGTGGGTTCTTCATGATGCGGTGAATTTCGCGGGCGATTGCATAAGGCGTGTTTCGTTTGACTTTGCCTTGTTTGTCCTCGGTTCTGAACACTCGGATGGGCGGGAGCGGGCGAGTCATCTCGCGATCCTCCCAAATGCCTGCGGTGGGCCTCATCGAGGTGGAGATGTTGTTCTGATAATTGAGCGAATCGAAATGTCCTGATGTGAGGAGTTCGTTCACCGCACTCACCATGGCCTGAGACGAGCGCCAGTTACCACCGAGGTTCGTGATGTGAGCCTTGTGAGTTGAGAGCCAATTTTTGGCGTTGTTGTATGTGGCAATGTCGGCGCCGCGAAAACTATAAATCGACTGCTTGGGGTCGCCCACACAAATGAACGAATGATTTTTGGATTCGCAAAAAATCTTGTGGAAGATCTCCCACTGCAGCTGATCCGTATCCTGAAACTCATCCACAATGCAGATTCTAAATTTCTTGCGCAGAGAATCGAGAAGGATTTTTGAAGACGGTGAATCCGAGACAACCTTCGCATGAAGATCAGAGATCAAAGAGTCGAAGGTCATCAGACCATGCTCGGTTCTGAATTTTTTAATCTCTTGAGGGAGTATGTGCAATGCTTCGCGGACGAGCTTGTGCACAATATCGATAAAGTCTGAATCATTGTCATGTGTGAGACCTTCGAATCGTGCACGCGCGCCCTTGGGCAGTGTGCCGTCGGGTAATGCGACTCTCGCTCCCGCACTCCAAACCCGCGCAATGACCTGAGCCATGTTCGACAACTCTTGCCCGCACAGGCGAGCTTCATTCAGTGCGTGGAAGATTGCTCCACTCTCCTCTTTCAGCCACGAGTGTCGCATTGCCGTGTCAATCACCCGCAGAACGATTTCTGCTTCGTCGACAATTTGGAAGTGCGGAGCAGTGCTGATAAAAGCGGGAATTCGAGCAAAGCGTTTTGGCAGAAGCCATGAATGGTTTGAATGTTCCAAAGCGCATCGGGAAGTGCGAGCGCTTTGGCGATGGTGTCACGTTTTGCGCTGTTGTCACTTCTTTCCTCAGAAAACTCAGAAAAGGATTTTTGCAGACGTTCTCGCACGCGCGCGCGCAGCTCAGTTGCAGCTTTTACGGTAAACGTCACAAGAAGAATCTCATCTGCTCGCAATATGCCATTCGAAATGAGGTGAGCAACGATATTTTCGAGTGTGTAGGTTTTTCCTGAACCCGCGTTGGCCTCAATCAGCCAGTGCTGCCCCAGTTGGAATTTTTTCAGAACATCTTCGGGTGTCTCAGCCATGTTCATTTCCTTGTCTGGGGTAGAAGATCCATGGGTAGCGCTCACGAAGAACCTCGAACGGCTCGTCTTCAAACTCTTGGTTCATAAGCGCATCGCCGAGCAAATAGCGGCTGGAATAGGGGCGCGAGTCGAGGTCACTTCTAAAAAAGTCATCACGCGATTTTGATTCACCAGACAGTTTAGTCTCGTTGCGACCCTTTTTGATCAGTTCTTCATAAATTCTCTTGATGGGCAGTAATTTTGGAAGTGAATCTGCATTCAATAAATCGAGCCAAACGTTCAACCAATTGCGAGAATCTTTCGCAGACCATGCCGCGAACGTTTTCTCATAATTGTCAAAGCCTCTATTGAGTTGATGCGTCAGAATATGCAATCGCCAATTCCGAGCAGCCCTGAATTTTTTGAAGAAGTCTTGCACGAGCGCAGGTGTGTCTTGTTCCGGAATCAGGCTCAGTGCACAGAGCGTCAGCATCGCTTTGCTGCTGGGTTCTGGCGGGATGATACTGATGGGATTTGTTTTAATTTCTGTTTTTTTGATGGTTGAAAGGGTTAAGACTGTCGCCGTGGCGGTTTGTGTCTTTTCATCAAGATGAACAAGGGCCTGTAATTTACCGCACAGTTTGACGTTTTCGCCCAAATCAACTTCGGGAAGAATCAGAGCACCGTTGGAGTGGGCCGTGCGACCCAAAGAAAATAATTGCGATGGCCTGTATTGAGCAGAGTATTCACGCCATTTTGCGAGAAGGTCTTGCAGCGGCTTCAACTCAATCTCTTCACGGTTCGATGCTGGAACCACTCTTTGGGCAGCATCGATTCTCAGGCTCTCACGCAGGAGTTCGTCGCAGCGGGCATCCGTCATTGATGGATCCGAAAGCCAGCGCTGAAAAACTCCCTCTGCGATATTCACTTTGGCAATGAAGGAGAGCTCGGCGTCCGGATAGCGCGCTTCTTCCTGTGGCAGCGGATCTTCTGCGACACGCAGCTTGTGTTTAGCCGTCGCCACCACCGGACAGAGCATATAATCCGCCAGAGCCGAGGCGCTGATTTTCTTGCTTCCAAGGCCTTCTCCGTCGCTTGTTGCCTCTGACGTATTCGACGTAGCCGGATCGTTCAGTTCCGCCCAAACGTGATCATTCACTTCAATCAATGGCTTTGGCCGCACCACGGGCGCAGGTTTGATGTTCTTCGCGCTCAACGTTGGAATCAGGCTCAGCAGGGCGTGGGAAGGCCGTTTCTTTTCGCCGTTAGAAATGTTCTTTTCAATATGGCTGATAAAGACTTTTCGATTCGGCATCAGAAGAAGTTCTTTGAGAGCCTCTGTGTCGCGGGCTGTAACGGTGTCGGACTGTTCGAGCGCAATTTTGGGAAAGAGGTGCATTCCACTGATTCTGCTGACCCGCGGAATTTGCCCGTCTTCCGCTCCCAACAAAAACACGTGCTCAAAGGGAATACGCAGCGCTCCCTTTTTGAGAGAAAAAACAGCCACGCCATGGCGATGCAATCCCCGTCCTTGTCTGCGCGGCCGCGACAACGGACGCCTGAGAAGTTCATTGATCATCACAAAATCAAACTGCGCGCTTGTGCTTCCTTCAATCGCGACTTCATCCA
>CAYWSV010000123.1:5178-10196 GCA_964460155.1 uncultured Oligoflexia bacterium
TTGTGCGTCTGCATCGGCCTCGGCCATTTTTTCCGAAAAGAGTTTGCGGGCCAGTTTTTTCGTTGTCTTCGACCAATCATTTAGAGATTTTAGTTGGTGAAACTCGTTTCTTCGGAAATCCGACAACGTTGAAACAAAGTTGGTCACGCGTTGCACCAAGCCGAGCATTTGTCGGGGCACACCGGTTGCGTCGCTGGTGGCGGGTGCTGAAAGGGCCATCACCGCGAGCCTGTCCACGGCCTGAAGCCAGTGGTAGGCCGTTTGTCTGTCTTTTTCTGAGACGAAGGTTTCGCTCAGGTCATCGGCATTGATGCCGTGCACAACCCCGAGTGTGTCGGTCCATTTGCGCAAAAGCTGTTCTTCTTCCGCATCACGAACAATCGCGAATGCATCGTGCAAGAGGAGTGAGAGAAACTCTTCTTTGCGGCTCCCGTCTGCGAGCACCCGCAAGGTTTGCATGAACGCCGGAGCGAGTGCCGAACCTGCGTTGTTGAGCGGCTCATTCAAAACAAAGGGAATGTTGAACTCCTCGGCGAAGATTCCCGAGAGCTGAACTGCGTATTCTTGCGTTTGGCGGGGCGGCAGAACAACGGCAACGCGGCTCAAATCGGTCATCTCGCCACTGCGGATCTTCGTTGCAATTGCGGAAGCAACGTTGCGAAGCTCCTGCCGTGTGCTGGAGGAAGTGGTCCAACTCACATCAGGCGTGCTCGGAAGATGCCCCGCTGCCGCCGGACACACCGCCCTCAGTGTATCGTCGTTCTCGAGCTGCGTAATATTTGCATTTTCCGCCTCGGCCTTCGCACGCTCCTGTGCAAGTGGAATGACGATGTCCCACAACTGAAGCTGCCAATTGCGGTTCACATTGTCCTGCGGAGCCGTTTGCGGATGGCAGCCCAATTTCAAGTACGAATGAAAAAGTGCGGCAAATTGCAGTGCGTGCCGGACAAGGCGCAGCGAACGACCCACACTTCCCGCCTCACCGATGCCGGCCGCAAGCAACGCGAGTTCGCCCGAAAACAGGCCCTGCGGCGGCTCAGTGAGCAGGTCGAGGATGACCCCTTGCAGGGTTGCGAGAGAGGGGCATCCGGCGGTGTCCGTGGATCTGGCAATGCCAGACTTTGGCTCAATGAACTTGCTGTTGAAGAGGATACCACGCGCGCGGGTGAGCTCGATGCGCACAAACTGGCGGAGCTCACGGCTTGGGATTTCAAGGACAAGCTTTTGGAAGAGGGACTTTTGTTCTGGGACCCAGTCAAGATTCAAGCTCATAGTTGGAACCGCCGCGAGTCTCGGGAGCAGTGATGTGGAACGGACGCCTCAAACGGCACTATCGTACCACGCGCTTGTTTGCTTCAGCGTCAATGTGTGTGCAGGTGTCATGGCTTGACGCCTGCGTTTCCGTTCCTCTCTTCAGTCGAAAAGAGGGACGAATGCCTCCCTCTGGGATTTGGGGAGGTGAACCGCATGACGAGCTTGCCACTGAACAAAGTGTCTTTGCCGGGCGAGGACGAGCCAAACACAAGCTGCGTGTCGCAGAAGATCGCTGCACTCAAGAGCCCATCTGTGCGTGAGCGTTTTGGTGCCGTACAGGATTTGTGCCTCAAGGCCCGCGGGTTCACGTTTTTGCAGAGGCAAGAGCTCATCGTTTGGCCAGTGCTGGAAATGCTCGTGGGCGAAACTGACGAGGATGTGCTCGAGGCCAGCTTGTGGCGCTTGGCAGAGGTGCTGACAGCCAGTTCCGACGACGTTGTGAGCCTGTTAGAAAGCTGTATGGGCGACCCCGCTTTGGCGCAGCTTGGTCTTGCGATTGTCTCTCGCTGCGAGCATTTCAACCGCACTGCGGCTGTTTTCAAATTTGAGAATTCATCAACAGGTTTTTATCTCGAACCATCGGTCCTCGCGCTGATTTCAGAGTTGGTTGGTTCGTCCAACACGGCTGTGAGTTTGAGTGCACGGGCCATCACGATTCAAGTGGATCCAACGCCATTCTGCGAGTCTTCACAATTGCACTTTTTACCAGAGTTGTGCTCGGAAAATATCAATCAAGTGCGTGATCCGTTGATGCGCCGCCGGATTGTCGCGCTCTCGCCGCTTCATCCTGAAATTTTGCCGGAGCTCACCACTCTTGGAGATCCTGATGGCTACATCGCACACCGCGCAGTGGCATTGTTACTCTCTGCGGGTCGTGCTGGAGAGGCCATTCTGATGACCGCACTCCAGAGCGACGAACCCACAATCGTCGCGCGCACTCTCGAAGGGCTCAAAGTTAACAAAAAATCCGCAGAGCAATTGCTGCGGATGAATTCGGCTATTGGCAGGTACATCGTTCATTGGATGAGTTTGGATCACTGGTACACCCGTGAACCTGCAGTCGCCTGCGCGGCCGCCCTCGCCGAAACGCTGCTTGACGTGTGTCCGCAGTTGGACAGAGCAGTGTTGGCAAAGGCGAAGGCAAGATTTTTTGGTTGGAGACAATGAAAATCACATGCGTCTGGAGTCGTTGGCGGGTTTACTTGACTTGGAGTTCCCCAGCGTATTTTCCTCAATGAGCTTCACGTCATCGCAGGCTTCTTCGTTCCCCAACTCGCATGCTTGCGAGAATAAATTGAAGGCTGCATCCCAATACCTTTCTTTGAGTTCAGGGGCAATGAGTCGGTGTCCCAGCATGTGGCAACTCTCTGCGTGTTTGAATTCGCAGCCCTGATCCAGCGCGGCAAGGGAAGATGCATTGTCCTGCTCTCCGCCGTAGCCACTTGCAAACATGCGCGCCACAGACTCGCATCCCGTGCCGCTGCCCAGCTCGCAGGCACGCAACATCAACTTCCGCGCCTTAGGAGCATCTTCCAGCAAGTCTGACGCGCCCTTGTAGGCGAAACCAAGGGCGTAGCAGGCTTTGGCGTCGCCCATGGCACACATGTTGACGAGAGCAGACTCCCTGTTTGTGAATGACCCCGTGTGTTCCGTGGAAACCAGTTCAGTGGCTGAGGGGCTTGGTTGGCCTTGTTGAGCAGGCAGGACTGACAGAGATTGGGTCGCTGCTGGAGGTGTGGAACGTGAGTCCCACGCAGCCATAATCATGCTTCCCGTGACGTGGGTGACCAGAGCGATGAACATGAACTGGAGCATTGAAAGGATCATGAGCAGACCTCCTTTTGTGAGAGTTTTGACTGGAAATGGGATGCAACTGAAACCTTGAAATTTATCGCCGCAGCCCCCGACAGTTTGTGTCGGGGGCGAGCTCGATGGAGGAAGGTCTGTTTCGCAGGAATAGGGTGGGTCTGGAGTCGGCCGAGAATCACGAACGTGACGACTTTTAGACTGTCGAGTGTACTCGACAATCGTATAACCGTCGAATACACTCGACAGTGAGAGGAGTGTCGACTGTAATCGACACCGCCCCACGCGTATAACTTTTTGAAATGATTTAGAGGAGTTCCATGATCACCCCAGAGCAAATGGAATCTGTCTGCCGTGACTGGAGCTATTGGGATAAAGCCGTCCCCCGAACGGTTGCACGCACGGAGGTTCTTCTTCCGCAGACGCTCGATCCGGCGCTGCCCATTGTTGTTCAAGGGGTGCGGCGCTGCGGGAAATCAACATTTCTCTCGCAAATGCTGAAGAAATACGAAATACCTCGAGAAAGTGCTCTCTTCTTGAATTTCGAAGATCCGCGTTTGCCCGAGAATTGCGACAACGAGTTTTTGGATGCCTGCGTTCAGTTTTTCAGGAAAAAAATTGGCCAGAGCAAAAAGCTGTATTTCTTCTTTGACGAAATCCAAGGGGTCAAAAACTGGGAGCGGTGGCTGAATGCTCAAATCGAGCGTCCAAGCCGCAATCATTTCTTTTTGACCGGTTCAAATGCTTCGCTTTTGTCTGGTGAACTTTCCACGGCTCTTACCGGTCGACACTGGAAGTGTGAGCTCTTCCCATTCAATTTTTCTGAATATCAAAAGCTGACGCATGAAAAGAATTTTGAGGAATTTTTGCAACGGGGTGGATTTCCCAAACCACTCCAAGTTCCCGACTCTCGGCTCCTTCTCCAACAGTATTTCAAGGACATTGTTGAACGAGATATTCGTGAGAAAGTCAAAGCGCGGTCATCACTTCAATTGTCCCGCATGGTCAAAGCTGTTTTTGAGGCTGTTGGTTCGGAAACCAGCTTGCGGCGTCTCGGTGCTGTTGCAGATGTTGCCGTTGAAACGGTGTCGAGTTATTTAGATGCATGTGAGCAGGCCTATCTGATATTTTCAGTGCCTTTTTTTGGCTATTCGCAATCGAAAACCCTTCAGCGGAATAAAAAATACTATGCCATTGATTCAGGGTTAAGACACAGTGTTTTGTTGTCTAGAGCGGCAGATATCGGCAAAGATTTTGAAAACTATGTCTTTCTCCAATTAAAAAAGAAATACAACGATGTGTTCTATTGGAAAGGCAAACGCGAAGTGGATTTTGTCGTGCAGGGAGAAAAAGGCCCAATCCCTTTTCAGGTGAGCACGTCAGCAGAGCCTCTCGAGAGACATCTTGAAGGGTGGACTGAATTCTACAAGGAGTTTCCTCACTCCGAAGAGGGTGTTTTTATCAGCCCAAAGAACGTTTCAAAAATTTGAATTCGGAGGAATACGCTATGATGGGAGCCGTGTGCGGTGATGTGATTGGCTCGGTGTGGGAATTCACCAAACGCAAGGGCAAAGATTTCGAATTTTTCTCGCCCGCAGCGCATCCCACCGACGACACCTACCACACAGTGGCCATGGCCGAGTCGATTCTTTCTGGCGTTCCTTACGAAAAACTTTTGGTGGATTATTTTTGGAAGTATCCCGACGGCGGATACGGCGGCCGCTTTTGGGATTGGGCGAAGCTTGGAGGCGGAGCCCCCTACAACAGCTTCGGAAATGGTGCCGCCATGCGTGTGAGTCCTTCGGCGTGGATTCACTCAACTCTCGAGGACACCCTCAAAGCGGCTGAAGCCTACACGGCTGTCACCCACAACCATCCCGAAGGCATCCGTGGTGGAC
>CAYWSV010000124.1:0-252 GCA_964460155.1 uncultured Oligoflexia bacterium
ATCGGTGACAGAAAGTCCACAAATCCGAATAGAACCCGTTTCGATTTCGTAAAGCGAAAACAGCGCCTGCACAAGAGAGCTTTTTCCACTGCCTGTGCGTCCAACGACGCCCAAGCTTTTACCCGCAGGCAGCGAGAAACTCACGTTCTGCAAAACAAGAGGTTTGCCCTTAAAGTAACGCATAGAAACATCGGACACCTCAATGCCCTGAGTGGTGTCTGCACAATGCTCTTGCCCTGTGGGTTCAACGGG
>CAYWSV010000124.1:262-10092 GCA_964460155.1 uncultured Oligoflexia bacterium
TGAACAACGTACTCAAAATATTGTTGGAGAGTTGTGGAAAGCAGCCAGATTTGAGTGAGCACAACGACAAGTTGTCCGACACTAATGGCATTGCTTTGTTGCAGCCAGATTCCTGCACCGCCCACGAAAACAAGACACAACGCTGTGGCCGTGCTCATTTGAAAAGAAAAATGAGCATTGGTGCGTTGTTGGTTGAGCCGCTCATTTTGCAAATGTCCGGAAAGAACATTGAACCTGCGCGCAAACAAAGCCTGTCGGCCATAGACCTTAACTGTGCGTGCGCCCTGAGTGGTTTCGGCAAAATGTGCAATCGCAGGGCCTCGAGCAGCCGAGACACGCCGACGCGCCGTGCGAATGTTCATGCGGTTCCAGTAATAAATGCACGCATAGGAACTTCCCACGATAACCGCTGCCGCAACTCCCCACACACCCGTAAGCGCAATAAACAAAAGGCTGAGGGCAGCATCAAAACTGAGGCTGATGAATTCGCCCATGGGGCCGCCTGTCATGCGCAAAACACTCTCAAAGTCACTCGAGAAACGCGTGAGTGCGCGGCCAACAGGAGTGCGATCGAAAAAGGTCATAGGAAAACGCGATACCCGCATGGCAACGGCATCGTGCAGCTGACCCGATGCGCGCGTGCCAATGCGTGCAATGGCCACGCGAAAGATCAAATTGAGCAACAACGCGGTGCAAACAAGTGCGACTAGTGCCGAAGCATAGTCTGCGGCCCGCCAGCGAGTCAGAAACTCGGGGAGGTGACGGCATTGGGGACCGGTGCATTGTGAGTCGATCCACAAACCCACAAGGCTTGCAGAACCCACCAAGCACGTGCGCGCAATAAGTCCTATGATGAGTGTGAGAACAAGCGGAACTCGCCAAGGCTCATATGCTTCGCGCAGACTTTGCCAAACATGAGATTTGTAGCGACCCTGAAATTCAACTTCATTTTCCAAATAGCGGCTGGTAGGTGGCAACGACGCATTCTCGATTGCTGATTTTGTTTCAGTGGCCATGCAACCCACCCGCTTGAGCTGTCTTCGAAAGACGCCCGTTGTCTAACGTCCAAATCTCTTGGCAAAAGGGAAGAACCGAAAGGCGGTGTGTGACAAGCAATCGTGTTTTGTTTCTCCAAACTCCAAAAAGGAGGTTGTCGATGAGTTGTTTTTCAGTGGAAATATCAACGGCACTCAAGCAGTCATCCAGCAGGAGAAGGTCGCGTCCAAGGCCTGATGCGCGAGCTAAACTGAGACGTTGCCTTTGTCCGCCGCTGAGGTTGACGCCTCGTTCGCCAATTTCAGTGTCGAGTCCGTCGCTCATCTGGTTCAGGTCGTATGTGAACGCGCTGAGTCGCAGTTGATCCAAAGTTGCCGCGTCTGAGTCGGGCGGAAGATTGTAGTCGAAGCCGACGTTGTCGCGGACGTTGGCGCTCATAACAAATCCGTCTTGCGGAACGAATCCAAACAGTGAGCGCAACTGTGATAGAGGCATTTCGAGCGCATTGCGACCGAAGATTTCGTAAGTTTCAAACTCGCATGGAATTTCTCGGAGCAGCGCGTGTAAAAGCATTGTCTTGCCTGAACCCACGGGACCTATCACGGCTGTGCACGAGCCGGCTGACAAGTCGAAATTGATATTTTCAAGGAGAACTTTTCCGTTCTGTTCGACGCGCAACCCGCGCACACGCAGAGCTGGAACATTGAGCGCAGCCGAGAACGGTTGCGCGTCCGTTTCATGCTCCTCGCGTTCGAGGGCAAGATAATTTTCGAGTCGCCGAGCCGAGGCCAGAGCGTCGAGAGTGTTGACCAGAGCCCAAGGGAAACTTCGCAGCGGTCGAACCATAAAAACACCGCACAACCACAGTGCAGCGACCAAACTTCCAGCGGAAACCTCGGGGCGCAAAGCTGTATACGTGAGGGCAACGGCATTGAGCATGTAGGGCGCGACTTGCATGAGACCGTTCATCGCGGAGCCATTGCTGACTTGTCTGAGCCGGGCCAAAGTCTCTGTGTTGCGTGTCGCTAGGATTTTGTCTTCAAAATGTTTGGTCCAGCCCAGCATGCGGACTGCGCGCATGTTCTGTAGCCATTCGTTGATGACGGCCACACGTGCTGCAGTTGCGGCCTTCGACCGCCCAAAGAGCAAGGCCTGACGACGTGCCAACGACAAGCAAATGAGAAGGTTGACGCCTGCGGTGACAAGCAACGGTGTGGGCGGCAAGTCGTCCATCCACATGAGTGCAAACGGGAAACAAATGAGGGGTATTCCCGCAATCGCAATGAGTGGAAGAACTTCTTCAAAAAGCGAGACAACTGCGTTTATGTCTTGAGCATACAAGCTAACAGTTTCACCGACTGTGAATTTAAATCGAGCCTCCCCGCGCAGAGCAAGGGTCTGTTCATATATTTTGTCCGAAAGATAACGATGAACTCGAGTGCCCTCACGAACAAAGAGGTACTTGCACAAGGCCTGCAGCACCTGAGCGAAAAAAAGGCCAAGTGCGGCCGTCATGAGGAGTGTCCACAGTGTGTTCGACTGGTCGCCAACCTTCAGTGCATCGACGAAGTATTTTTGTGCAAAAACGCCTACGAGTGCGGCACCTGTGCTGAGCAGCCCCAAGGAAAAAAGCAGAGACCTTTTCACAGGGCGCTGCCGAAGTATGTCGGTGACCAAGTGGGCCATGAAAAGCTCCGCACGCGTGACGGGAAGTGGGTGCAACACTACAAAGGTCTTAGTCGCTAACGTTCCAAAGGAAAATGCTCCGCGGCCCGCTTTTATGAAAATCGCACCCTCAATTGACCCGCCGTGGGGCAGATGATAGCAAAACCGCCTGCTTTATGTGCGGCAAGTCAAAGGATTTTTTAACGGCCCGCGGGCCGAGCAGAGTGTATCGGACATGAACACACATCGACTTGGAATTGTGGTCCCTCACACCCACTGGGACAGAGCATGGTATCTGCCTTTTCAGGCCTATCGCTTGCGGCTGGTCGAAATGATGTCCGAGGTGCTCGATGCGCTTGAGTCGGGTGTTTTGCCTCTGTTTGTATTCGATGGACAGACGGTCCTGTTAGAGGACTACTTTGCAGTGCGACCTCAAGACAAACCGCGTGTTCGGGCGTTGGTTGAGGCGGGCAAAATGAAGTTGGGGCCTTGGTACACGATGCCCGACTGCTTTCTGGCGACTCCTGAGTCACTCATTCGCAATTTGCAGCGTGGTTTGCAGATGGCCGAAGACCTCGGTGGGGCATCGCGGGTGGGCTACGTTCCCGATTCGTTCGGACACTTCGCTCAATTGCCACAAATTCTTGCTGGATTTGCTATCGATTCGTTTTTATTTATGCGCGGAATGCCCGCTCGATTGCGCGACGAGAGTGGTGCGATTTTTACATGGCGTGCACCCAACGGTGCTCCGGTTTTGGCGACATTCCTGCGCGAAGGGTATTTTCCTCTGGGGGCTTTGGGGCAAGAGAGTTTCCATGGCCGTTACGATGGTCTTGAGGCCAGCGCAGAGCGGGCTCGTGAGCGACTGAGTCACACGCTTGCACGTGTCCTGCCCATGCAAAAGGAGTCGGTGGTCGTTCTGCCTGCGGGTGGTGACCACCTGCCAGCGCGCACAGATCTGGCCCAAGTGGTTGATCAACTCAATCAGACTCAAAACGAAATCAAACTCCGGTTTGGCAGCTTTGAGGATTACCTCAAGGAACTCCGGGCTTCTCCGGAACATCAAGCTGTGCCCGAATATTGTGGAGATCTCCTCGGACAAGCCGATCATCCGCTGTTGCGCAACGTTCTTTCTTCGCGTGTAGATCTCGGTGGTCGCCGTATCATCAAACAAAGTTTGCTCACCGGTGTGGTTGAGCCCTTGCTTGCGTGGTCGAAGATCAACGGACTTCCGTGTGTCGACCAATCTCTTGTGCAAATTGCATGGGATGCCTTGCTCAAGAATCATGCCCACGACGATATTTGCGGTTGTAGCGTGGATGACGTTCATCTCGACGACGTGCAGCGCTTTCACGAGGTGCTTGCCCTTGGTCAAGAAATCATAACGCGGCAGGTTGAGCACATTGTTCAACACCGTTTATCTCCACTCAAAAATTCTCGTTCAGCCCGCGTTTTTGCTTTTAATCCTCATCCGTGGCCTGTATCGGTGGCACGAAAAATACAAATATTGTTGCCCGATGAAGGTGGCGAATTCTCGGAACCTTCGCCCTCCCGCACGCTGCAGGCTTTGAATTCTGCGGGGCAAAGTCTGGCTGTGCGCGTTTTGTCCAGCACGTGTAAATCTATTCGCAATCGGTATTTGGAAACTACGTGGGGGCGTGCATACGATGTTCACGCCGAATTCACTGTTCCGCCGCTGGGATTCGAAATTCTCACGTTCTCCGAAACACAAGAACCATTGGATGCGGACAAACTCCCTAGACTTGCCGATGCGTTTGTTCACTCGACTGAAAGTTTGGCTGTCCGAGGCAGCCACCCAGCGGTGCCTGCAGAATTGCTCAATGCGTTCCGCTTCGAACTCGACGCTGATTTGGGCGACGGATATTCTTTTGGCCCATGTCCAGACATACCAACGCAGCGCGCGCGGCTCCTCACGGCACATGCCGATGCGCACATCGACGGTGTGTTTCATTTGAGTTTCGAAATCAGCGGGCCCGAGTGGATTCGTCGCGATGACCTTGCAACGCGCCCGTTAAGCGAGTGCGTTGGGCCTCAAAAAAACATGACGTTGTGTGTGCGCGCGCAAGTGCGAAAAAAGCAGGTGTGGGAACTTCAGGTTTCGTACACAAACGTCTTCAGCGATAGCCGCCTGCGTATTGTCTTTGACCCACAAGTGATCTCTGGTCCTGCAGGACTCGGTGTGTGCAACGAAGTCTTGGCACATGGCCAAGCTCAATGGGTGTCGATACCTCCGCGTGTTGCCGAGACCGATTTGTGGGATGGACTACTCGCCAAACCCGCATACCCCGGTGAAAAGCCTTATCCTGTGCACCACACCAACGATGGCGTGTTGTGGGCTGGCTCAAGTCGCTCTGCCTTCTGCGGAGGCTCAGGAGTGCATGAATTTGAACTTGTCGATTCTTTAACCTCGAAAACACCTGCTGTTGCTCTGACTCTTCATCGCGCAGTGGGTTTTCTGTCGGTGCGCGGCGGCCGTATTCGTTCGTGTCAAGCAGGCCCACAGCGGCCAACGCCCGATGCACAAATGCAAAAACAAATCGACCACACACTTGCTTTTGGAACGGCCGAAAATCCTGCCCAAGCGATGCGCGCGCTGAAAGAAACCCTTCATCCGTGCTGGATTCAGGAGTGTCCGGTTGTGCCTGTGTTGTCGGCAGCAAAAAGCGATCTTCTTTCGGCCTCGCAATTGGATATCGGCGACACACCGCTCGAGGTGATGAGTCTGAGGCCCGTGGGCACTGGAATTCTTCTACGTTTGCTTAACCCCAGCCAAGAGCACGTACCAGTTGCGCTCAAGTTATCTATGTTCACAGCCGGAAAGTTCAAGGCAACTCGAGTATCACTCGATGAAGTTGAAGTTCTTTCTAAAGAAGAAATTGTCTCTCAGAAAATATTGAATACAAATTTTAAACCTTACGAAATTCAAACGTGGAAGATTGAGCCATGCTGAAGATTACGGGAACATTTCTGGACGAAATTACACATGACATCCCTCCTCAGAATTGGGGCAAACGTGAATGGGCTGCCGATTTCGATGCGATGAAAGCCATTGGCATTGATACGGTCATACTCATCCGTGCCGGCTATCGCGAACGTCTGACCTTTGATTCCAAAGTCATCAACAAACACCGTAAATGCCTTCCTGCGTATCAGGATCTTGTAGATTTGTTTCTGACTCAGGCCGAGCGCTGCGGCATGAAGTTCTTTTTTGGCACCTACGATTCCGGGGAGCACTGGATCAACGGCGATTACAAAAAAGAGAGCGATTTGAATCGTGATTTCTGTAGTGAAGTCATGGAACGCTACGGGCATCGGAAGGCTTTCTCTGGTTGGTACATCAGCCACGAGATCAACACATTCAACGCAGGAATGATGCGCGTATACGACGAACTCTCTGCGCATTTGCGGTCGTTAAAAAATATTCCAATTTTGATGTCGCCCTATGTGAAGGGGGTGAAGCAGTTCGGTGGAGAGGCCATCTCGCTCGACCAACACATCAAAGAGTGGGGTGCTGTGTTCCGCGACCTCGAGGGCAAAGTCGACATCGTTGCTTTTCAAGATGGTCAGATGTCATTTTTGGAATTGCCGGATTACCTGAAAGTTAATCGCGAATTGGCGGTGAAACATGGACTTCAATGCTGGAGCAATCTTGAGAGTTTCGATAGAGACATGCCCATCAAGTTTCCGCCAACCGACATTCGCAAGCTTCTCTATAAGGCTGAACAAGCGTCAGCCGCAGGTGTCGACAAGCTCATTACGTTCGAATTCTCACATTTCATGAGCCCAAATTCCATCTATCCCGCGGCTCATCAACTTTATAAACGCTATCAGGAATTTTTGCGCGGAGAGGAGCTCTGACATGATTTCGGAATCGGGCAAGACACAATCCTCCGCAAATGCATTTCGAGTGCCGCTCGAAACATTGAAACTCATGCGCAGCGAAATGGAGAGCGAGCTTTTTGAGTCGGTGATTCCCTTTTGGGAAAAATACTCTTGGGACCAAAAGAACGGCGGTTTTTGGAACTGTCTCGATCGCTCGGGCAAAGTGTTTGATGTTACAAAGTACGGGTGGCTGCAGGGTCGTGAAACATGGCTCTTCAGTAAGCTCTACCGAACTGTTGAAAAAAAGCCCGAGTGGCTTGCCATGGCACGCAGCGGTGCAGAGTTTTTGCGCTACAAAGCACTCACACCAGAAAATCGCATTCCTTTTCGCATGACCGCTGAAGGAAAGCCTGTTTACATTCAGCGCAAGATCTTCAGTGAATGTTTTTACATTATGGCGATGGCCGAATATGCGCGCGCCAGCGGCGACGAAAGCTACTTGAAAGAAGCCCAGCGGATGTTTGCGTTGGTGTGGGAATGGGCGTTCGATTGGTCCAAGGTCGGCAGACCCTCTTATGCCGGCGAAACGCCGCTCCAGTCGCTGGCAGTTCCAATGATTCTCATGAACCTCATTGAAGAACTGACCGATGGTCATGCTGCACCTTACGAACGTGAACTTGAACAGTGCCAAAAAGCATTTTTAATGCATGTGAAGACCAACGAAAAAAGAGTTTATGAATTTGTGCGTCCAGATGGTTCACTGTGCACCGATCTTCCCGAAGGTCGACAGTTGAACCCGGGGCATGCCATCGAGGCGGGTTGGTTCTTGCAACATTGGGCGCAGCGGCAAGGAAACGCTGAACTTTCGGCGCTCGCCGTCGATGTGGTGCGCTGGTCACATGCCGAGGGTTGGGACAAAGAGTTTGGTGGACTTTTCTATTTCCTCGACGCGCAAGGACATTCGCCCGTGCAGCTCGAATGGAACATGAAGCTTTGGTGGCCACACTGCGAGGCGCTCTATGCGCATCTTTTGAATTACAGTGTCACTGGGAGCGAGAGTGATTGGACGCTCTTTCAAAAAACAAAAGAATATACGTTCAACCATTTTCCCGATCGCACACACGGGGAATGGTACGGGTATCTCGATCGACAAGGACGCGTGAGCCAAACGTTCAAGGGCGGCGCGTATAAATGTGCATTTCATGTTCCGCGTGCGCTCTTGCTGTGCCGGAATCTGCTTAAGACTCTGGAGGCGCGGCAATGAATTGGTTCACCGGTACAAATCTTCTTGGCACAATCGATTATGCGGTGATTGCCGTCTATTTGATTGGAATAATGGTGTTGGGCTTGTGGCTCGAACGCAAAGCTCGCGACAACATTGACGCGTACTTTTTGGGTAACCGTAATCTGCCGTGGTGGGCCTTGGGTGCATCGGGTATGGCTTCCAACACCGACATTGCCGGCACCATGGTCATTACAGCATTGATTTATTCCATGGGCGTGAAGGGTTTCTTTATTGAAATTCGCGGTGGCATTGTGCTGATCATGGCCTTTTTCATGATCTTCATGGGAAAGTGGACACGTCGTGCTCAGGTGATGACTCTTGCAGAATGGATGCGTTTACGCTTTGGCGACGGACGCGAAGGACGCACGGCTCGGCTCATTAGTGCTTTGGCGAACTTGGTTGTTTCAGTGTGGATCATCAGTTACTTCGCCGTCGGCGGTGGAAAATTCTTCGGTATGCTGATGGGTATCGATGATCGAGTTGCGTCGATTGCGCTTATTTTGTTGACCATGATTTATACAGCTGCCAGTGGCTTTTATGGTGTTGTGTGGACCGACGTTGTGCAGGGCGGTCTTATCCTCGTCGCCGTTTTGTACGTTATTTACGTTGCGATGGCACAGGTTGTTTTGCCACCTGAGTTTATGGTGTCGGTGCCCAATGGGCGCGGTGGTTTCGAAACTGTGCGCACAACTCTCAACGAGTGGGCGAACGTTATTCCGCCCATGAATATTGACCTTCCGGGTGAATATTCGCGCTACAATATTTTTGGAATTACGGTGTTCTTCTACTTGCTCAAAACGTGTATCGAAGGTTTTGCCGGAGCCGGAGGATACACAAGTCAGCGTTATTTTGCTGCGAAATCCGACCGCGAGGCGGGTCTTCTTTCCTTGTTCTGGATCCTCTTGTTGTCTTTCCGTTGGCCGCTTGTCATGGGGCTTGCGATTCTTGGAATTCACTATGGCATCACTACGGGTAAGGTTATCGACCCCGAGCTTGTGCTGCCCACGGTGATTTCTGAATACATGCCTGCAGGTATGAAAGGCTTGGTGATTGCTTGTTTCATGGCTGCTGCAATGTCGACATTTACAGCGGTAATCAATGCGGGTGCGGCTTATTGGGTTAAAGATATATACGAAACGTTTATCAATCCCAAAGCGTCGAACAAAACACTTATCTGGCATTCTCGTATTGCCACCGTGGCCATTGTCCTTTTGGGCCTTGCATTCAGCTTAGACAGCGTCAACATCAACGATATTTGGGGATGGATCACCATGGCCTTTGGCACCGGACTCTTTGTTCCGTTGCTTCTGCGTTGGTACTGGTGGCGCTATAATGGCTACGGTTTTGCGGCCGGTACGCTTTTTGGAATGCTGTCGGCAATTCTGATTCGTGTCCTGAAAATCGATTTACCTGAATACATGAGCTTTCTTGCGCCCAGCGCGATTTCGTTGGTGGGTTGCATTCTGGGCACGCTGCTGACTCCCGCAACTCCGCGCGAAACTCTGTTGAATTTCGTTAAAGTGACGCGACCATTTGGTTTCTGGGGCGATATCGCCAAACAACTTCCGCAAAGCGAACAAGACGCAATTCGTGCCGAGACGCGCCGCGATTTGGCTGCCATTCTTTTCGCAGTTCCATGGCAACTTGTTCTGTTCTTGCTCGGCATGGTTGTCGTGTTGCGTAAATGGGATGTGTTTTCGGGATTGCTCCTTGCGTTTATCGCGCTCTCAGCGGGTTTGTATTGGTTCTGGTTCCGTCATTTGTCGGCGGGTGAGCGGGCAGCGGAAATGGCATCAGCTTCGCCTGCCATGGAGCCGAATACCAAGCTGAGCGAGCCATAAACGCGATGAGTTTTCTTTTTCGATGATTTTAAGATTTGATTATTCAATATTGTTAAACATAGGAACGATTTTGAGTAGTTAATTTACATCTACGCTGAAAACTTTATTCCCGGTTGGCAGCATCCGAACTATAGGTATGAGCCGGATTGAGGGTTTCATATCTACTCTTTTTATTGTGACTGGGTGCTCTAACCAAGCTG
>CAYWSV010000125.1:0-3326 GCA_964460155.1 uncultured Oligoflexia bacterium
CCGATGCGCATTTTGACACTGACCTTTTGCGGTCCCAGAGCGTCGGTGATCTTTTTGAGATAATCAGAAAATCGCCGCGGGTCCTGCAACAGACTGCTGCCCGCACCATGACCTACGACTGTCGGAGAGGGACAACCGCAGTTGATGTCGATAAACGGAACCTGCTCCAAAAAATAACGCGCAATGCGAATGAGGTCGTCTTCATCAGAGGCCATTAACTGAGGAAGACAAGACACAATCCCGTGCACTTTTGACAACCGACTTTCGGGCAAAAAATTTGCTGAAATGCGCTTTGGGGGGTAGTCTTTTGTGACCCGTAGAAACGGGGTGGTTGTGAAATCGGGCGCGCCGTTCTGAACTATCCATAGCCGAGTCGCAAAATCTGTCACTCCCTCCATGGGAGCCAGTCCGATGCGAAGTTGCGAAAACTCTTCGTCCGTCGTCTTTGCGTTCATCCGATAACCCACAACCCTCTACCAATCTGTCCCGCGGAGCAGGGGAAAGAACATGGCGAAGCGCATTTCAAAATCTGGTGAGAACCTTCCTGCGGACCAAGCCGCTCCTGACGACTCAGTAACCCCGCACGAACCGGAAGTCTATTCAAAAATCGCCATGACCGGCGGCTCAAGTTTTCGCGGACACCTTGTTCTCAAACGTTTGGCAGAATTGCCGCACGTCCGAGAAATTCACGTCTTCGACGTTAAAGCTCCTCTTGTTCATGCGGCGAAAGTGATTTTTCACCGTGTAGATTTGACACGCGACGGTGCAGATGAACTTATTGCGTCGCTGTTAAAGAAGAACGAGATAAAATGTGTCGTCCATGGTGCGCTTTTTTCTGGGCCCGGCCGTGGCAGCGGGATGCGCCGAGAGGTTGAGACGATTGGGACATTCCATATTCTCAACGCACTTGCAGAAGCCAAAGTCGAACGCTGTGTTGTTTTGGGCGATACCTTTGTTTATGGCGCTCATAGCCAAAATCCAAATTTCATCACTGAAAGCCGTGCCCTTAAACCGCTAGGCCCAGACTTTGTGCGTGCACGAGTGGATGTCGAAAATCAGCTCAAAGAATTTGCAGCCGATTATACCGACTGCAGTATTTGTATTCTTCGGTTCGCACCGATTCTGGGCCCAAACTCAACAAACGTGCGCGCCCGTTATTTTCTGGCAGGAATAATTCCAAAGGTTTTGGGATATGACCCGCTTTTACAATTTATTCACGAAGACGACGCTGTTCAGGCCGCCCAACTGGCAATTTTTTCAAATGCACGTGGAGCATTTAACATCGTAGGCAAAGGGGTCCTGCCGCTAAGTACAGGAATTCATCTTTCAGGTCGTGTTCCGGTGCCGGTCGCGACCCCCGTTTGCAAAACGGTTTTCTCGTTGGGTTTCATGCTCAGACTTTGGGATCTGCCGTCTGCGATGGTTCCCTTTTTTCAGTACATCTGTGTTGCCGATGGTACACGTGCGAAAAAAGTTCTCGGATTTTCGCCCAAATATTCAAGCCGACAAGCACTCAAGGCACTTATTGAAGCGGCGCGTTTGCGCAGCGTTGGTTTTTCGGTGCCTTCATCTGCGCTTGGGGAAGAACAACCGCTCCGTCAAGACGACGGTTTCGTCAGGGTCTATTAAAATTTATTGCGTGAATCAGTCATCGGAGAAGAAAAATGGCGGGCTCAAAATCTTCCGAATCAAAAAATAGCGAAGGTCAACCTCGACGCTCGGGTGTTGATCAGGATGACCTGATCAGTCTGTCGAGCAACGTTTTTAAAGTTCGCCGAACGCTGCTCGAGCAATTTAGCCGCATCGAGCGCGATATGGAAAAGCGCGCTCGCGTGAACAAAGAGCAGTTCGCTTCAAAAGATGAACTCAATACGGTGATCGAACGTCTACACGAATTCCGCGGTGAACTTGATTCGGTTCTTCTTAAAATCGAGGAGCGCATTCAAAACTCAGCCGAGTCGATGCGCCCTACTTTCACCGAAAAAACTGAACCCACGAGCGCAAACAAAGACACTTCGCTTGATGAGATAGTCACTGGCCTCAATCCTTTTAATCTGCGCAGAAAGTACCACGAATTTTCACTCAGCATGCGCAGTGAGGAAGTTGACTTGTTCGGCTTTGATCCGATCTTCGATCGGTTCGTCCGACCAATTTTCGACTTCCTGTACACCAAATATTGGCGGGTTGAGACCTATGGAATTTCGAATATTCCTCGATCGGGTCCCTGCCTGATGGTAGGCAATCACTCAGGCTCACTGCCTTATGATGCAACGATGCTTAAAATGGCTGTTCTCAAAGAACACCCGAATCATCGCGAAGTCCGATTTATGGTCGAGGACTTTTTGTTTCACTTTCCTTTTCTTGGAAGCCTCATGAACCGCTTTGGCGGTGTGCGTGCAAGTCAGGAAAATGCTCAACAGCTCTTGAATGCCCAAATGCCCGTGGTGGTTTTTCCGGAGGGCGTAAAAGGTCTCGGCAAGTTATACAGAGACAAATATCATCTCGCGCGCTTTGGTCGTGGCGGGTTTATCAAATTGTGTTTGCGCACAGGCGCACCGCTCGTACCGGTTGCATTTATCGGGCCCGAAGAAATTCATCCAATGATCGCTCGCGAGACTTTTTTCGCTAGCATGCTTGGAATTCCATATCTTCCTGTCACTCCGACGTTCCCTTGGCTCGGGCCAGCAGGGCTGATTCCTCTTCCAAGCAAATGGTTCATTCATATTCTTCCGCCCATCGATTTTTCTCAGTACGGCCCAGATGCCGAAAAAGATCGAGTGCTTGTCTATCGTTTGGCGCAACAGGTGAAGAATCAGATCCAAGAGGTTATCGTCGAACAGTTGAAAAGCCGCAGAAGCATTTGGTTTGGTTAATCACGATTTATGCCGGAGGAGCCGCAGATGAGTACTCAGCCGACTTTGCGCGTCATTTATAACCAAAAAGGAGGAGTCGGAAAGACAACTCTAGCAGTGAATTTGGCCGCATGTTCCGCCCGTTCTGGTCTGCGCACTTTGCTTGTGGACACCGATCCACAGGGCAACTCTACAAGCCACCTTTTAGGCTCGGAGCGCACACCCGTTAAATCGATCTCAGACTTTTATGAAAGCTGTTTGGGATTGAATCTTTTCCGCCAAAGCTTGCTTGAATACGTAACCACAGACACTGGAGTGAACAACCTTCATCTTGTTGCAGCCGACCGCGACTTGGAGGAATTGCGCAACAAGCTCGAGAACAAACACAAAATTATGAAATTGCGCGATGGTATTCGCGCTACAACATACGACGCAATTTATTCGTCTGGTTAGCGCTCAATCCAGTGGTGTCTG
>CAYWSV010000125.1:3336-9883 GCA_964460155.1 uncultured Oligoflexia bacterium
GACGCAATTTATTTTGATCCGCCTCCAGCGAATGATTTTTATGCTCTCAGCAGTCTGATTGCGGCCAACGAAATTCTCATTCCCATTGATTGTGATGCATTCAGCGTCCGCGCGGCACAAGACATTTTTGCAACCATCCGAGAAGTGCAAGCGGACCACAATCCAGATCTTCGCATTCTTGGAATCGTTGTGAATCAATTTCAAAAAGGCACGAAACATGCAGCCACGATTGTTTCGGACCTCAAGAAACTCGGCTACGATGTTCTGGAACCATTTATTCCTTCGAGCATCAAAGTCAGAGAATCGCATTCAGACTCTGTTCCAGTTGTTTGTCAGTTTCCGGATCATCCAGTGTCACAGGCGTTCATCGAGCTCTTTGGGCACATTGAATCTCTCGCGGGTCGTTCTGTGCCAAAGGCCAAGACATCGAAACGAACGTCCACAAGCAAAGAAATGAGTGCAGAGGGGTAAGGCGGTTATGCGCTGGAATCAAACTCGTCTTCTGGGAACGCTCACCTGTGTTGGTGCTCTTGCCTCCGCCGTGGCGAACGCTGGTCAGGTCACTCCGCTCAGCAATCTATCCGACGGGTCTTTTGAGAGACAACTCGAACTTCCTGACCATCAGCGACTTGAAAACAACTCACCGCTCGCACAGGCTGCAGCAAACACATATCAAAAGCTGCCGTTTGATCCGGCCGAAAGAATGCGTTTTGTCGTCACTTATTTGGGTGTCAGTGGCGGTGCAGCCGAGGTCATCATCCAGCCGCCAGTGAAATTTGGCGAAAGCTGGGCTCATCGGATGACGGGCGAAGTCAAAAGCGCCCGCTGGTACAGATGGATCATGCAAATTCATGATTCGATCGAAGTGCTCATGAGCAATGGCGCCGATCTCGCCCCAGCGCGCTTCTATATCAATCAGCAAGAGGGCTCGTTTCGGCAAACCAAGCTACTCGAATTCGACCTCGCACGTTCGGTCATCAACCAACAAACCAAACGCAAAGATCGTGAATTCCAGCGCGCGACGTTCCCCCTACTTGCAGGTTCTAAGGACGCTCTCGGTGCCCTGTATTACCTACGGAGCCAACTGGCCTCACGCGTTCCCCCTCCCCAACAAATGGATATTCCTATTTTTACGTCCGAAAAGACGTGGACCGGCAAAGCGACCTTCTTAGGCACTGAGAGCAAAAAAATTGGTAAAAAAACCTATGAAGCCGATGTTTATCGGCTCGTCACCACATTCGGCGGCCTCATGGAACAGCGAGGTGATATTAAAATGTGGTTTACCCGGGACGAGCGACGGCTGCCTCTTTATATCGAGGCCAGCGTGAGATTCGGCTTTATCAAAGTGACTTTGGACGAGTGGGACCCCGGAGAACTGCGCAGAGGCCAATATCAGGCCATTCGACACGACCTCTAAACACACATTGAAATCTACTTGACGGCCTGAAGGGTATGTGATTATCAAGGGCTTTCGATTTGCTAGCCAAGGCTGCGTCGCCATTGCGAGCGACGCTGCTGCCCACACATAAAGGAAGGTTGTCATGGCAGTATCCGGAGCCAAGAAGAAGCGCCGTTATTCACGTCCAAAGCGCGTTCTCGATCCAAACATCAAGTTCGACTACAAAGACACTCAACTGTTGCGCCGTTTCGTTACTGAACACGGTAAAATCGTTCCGCGTCGCATCAGCGGTGCAAGCGCTCAGCAACAACGCGAACTGACAATTGCCGTCAAGCGCGCACGCACTATGGCTCTTCTGGGTCATGGCCCAACAATCGACTTCCGCTCCTAATTCAGAGCAGTCGTGGAACAGAAGCCCCGTCGCGGTCTCCGCAACGGGGCTTTCTTTTTTTCATGAATCAGCCACATCTCGCGAACATGCCTTGCAAAAATTAATTCCATCACTCTTGCTTTCCCGGCTTTGCCATTATTTTTTCTTAATAGCCTCATAAAGGGATTGACGAGAGAGCAACTCTTTATTAGGCCGTGGGTGTTACAGGAACAGCCAGAATAGACAGGAGCTCGCACATGCATTTGCATCAGTTCTTCACGTGGCTCAAACACTCAGCCCGTATCGCTCTCGCAACCTCTCTCCTGCTTTCACCCCTGAATCCTGCCGCCCAAGCCGCCGAAAACGCTGACCCAACTGCCTGCAAGACCTCCGACCAAAACTGCATCAAAGAATCCCTGAAAAATTACGCAAGAGCCGAAAAAGTCACCCTCAACTACAGCGCTGCGCGCGAGGCGATGTTTCAAAAAATCGACGTGTATTTGAATGAATACGGAACACGCGTTGTGAAATCTGTTTACTCGAAGGATGTCTTCGAAGTTGGACACAGTATTCCGAAAAATGGCGTCAACACAGAACACACTTGGCCACAAACCTTCCTAAAGAGATCAGGCCGCTTTGATGAAGCAAGAACCGACATTTATCACCTCTTCCCCTCCGAGATCCAAATCAACGGACTGCGTGGAAGCTTGCCCTTCAGAGAATGTGGGCACGAGAGCAACATTGAAGGCGCTATCTGCGAAAGCAGCACACGCGGATTTGAACCACCAGAAGAACACAAAGGAATTGTAGCCCGCGCAATGTTTTACGTTTCCGTATTGTACGGTCTGTCAATTGATGGCGAGCAAGAAAAAACTCTGCGTAAGTGGTCTGAAACTCATCCTGTAACGAACAGCGAAGTTCAGCGCGCCGACAAAATCAAGGCTGTTCAGGGCAATCGCAATCCCTTTATCGATCATCCCGAGTGGATGGAACTCGTTCAAGACTTCTGAGACACATTTGTTCCAAGAAAAGAGCCTCGGTTGCATCGCACCCGAGGCTCTTTTCTTGTTGTTGAATCACGTGGTCAAACCGCGAATGGAACTCTATTTACTTACCATCTAGTGCGTCGCGAAACGCACGAGTGAATCCCTGTGGTCCAAATTCGCCGGCGAACTTGCGGCCATTGATAATGATGAGAGGAGTCCCTGTGAGGCCCATCTTCTTTCCATATTCGATGTCATCCTGAATCTTGGCCAGTTCAACTTTGTCTTTCATGCAAGCCTCAAATCGAGCAACATCAAGATTCAGTTTCTTAGCTTGAGCCGCGAAACCCTCAGGCGAAAATTGGCGAGCCTGTTCTGCTGGGTTCATGTCAATTCCCGAAAAGGCCCAATCCTTGAACTCCCAAAATGCTTCTTTCTTCTGACTCCCTGCACAGCGTGCAGCCATCGCCATATCACACGCCAATGAGTGCCCCTCGCCGCCAACATGAGGATTGCATTTATTACTCAAAGGATAATTGCGATAAACGAACAAAACACGATCGGCACCAACGGCACTCACGGCCGCATTGATGTGCTCACTGGCAAGCTTGCAGTGTGGGCACTGTAGGTCAGAGAACATGTGGACCACAACTTTGGCCTGATCGTTTCCAACTCGATAATCCTCACCCTTTCCAACGTAATTGCTGCGTGCGACCTGAACCCACTCTGCAGGAAAGGGAGTCGCTTGATCTGCGGGCGACGATTTCGCAGCCTCAGCTGGTTTCTCTGTTTTGGGGCTTGCACCCAGACCTGCAGAAATTGAGGGCAAGAGTGCACCGACCAATAAAGGTGGAACACCAAGCGCAAGCGCGGCCGCAAGCATGCGAATGAAACTCCCCTCGCCTGCAATTTGTGGAACGCTACGGACTTTAATGAAACCGATCAGTGTCCAAACAAAATTCACCACCGAAATCGCATGCACACTCGTACAAACCAAACAGACCGCATTGATTTTGAAGTAGGAAACGTAAGCGAGATACAAGGAAATAAACGCACCCACCGCTGATACCACGAGCTGTCTGCGAGCCATCCAAGACGCTGATGCTTGGATAAATGCCGGCAAAAAAGCCAACGCCATGACAAGTCCAAAATACGACATGCCCAAAGCCCCTAATGGGAGGCCCATGAACTCGCCATATTCACCGCCAATAACTTTGGTGCAGTTGACGGCTTCGTTAATATCGCACGTCAACGAAGCTGATGACGGTTTTGTCTGCAAGTGCAGAATGAGTGCATAAAGTGAAACACCGAATCCCACGACACCCAGAATGAGCGACGGGATATTCATTTTTGCTGGCAAGGAGTCAGAGGCAGAGTTTGCGCCTGAATCACGAAATTTCAATTTTGCGGAAAACATATTTTCCCCCAAAGACCGTTTGGTACCTTACATACAGAGTGAACGGTTTTTTCAAAGTGACGTCAAGGACTCTATGCGGCAAGTGAGAACAAGGGAATGCTCAAAGACAGACCCTGTGAGCGCTCACTCAAAATGCACTCGTACTTAAAACTGAATCTGCGAAAGAATTCTGACGGACTGCAGTCTATTGGGGCGCTGACCTGGATAGGCTCCATTCTCGCGAGCCGAGAGCGCTGCCTCAAGTTTTGCAATAATAAAATCCAAATGCACTGAAGCTACCGGATAACCGGAATGCATACCAACATTCAGTCCAAAAGATGTTTGGTCACGAAAAGGAAGACGAACGGCGTACTGACCCGCCCATTGCCACCGCATGAGGAATTCATTCCATCCGCCTTTTATTCCGGCGAGGTCCTGAATTTCAGTCGCAACACGCAGAGTTTGTGTTTTTCCATTCGGAATATCAATGTCACGCACAACTCCAAGATTTAACCGACTTTGAAGTGCTGAGGGATTGCCAGTCATGGTCTTTAAGGGAACAGCGTCGAATGTATTCTTTGAAACAAGAGAGACACGAGTTGATTTGTCGACCCACCATCCAAGCGCAACATCCAGCGGGCAATACACGGCAGTCGGAAATTCAAGCATGTCACTCAAAGGATTTTGAGTCGCACTCGTTGTCGCATTGTTACCCAAAAAATCGCCAAGAAGAGAAAGATCGACCTCGTAACTGCGAAAACCCCCAACACCAGGGCGCAATGCGACTCCGAAGTCGAATTCCTTTTGAATGATTTGGGCGTAGCTCAGCAACACACCCGCGTAACCACCACCAAATGAATCGAGCTTAGGCCATGCTGCGTTGTCGATGCTGGCATCGATAAGACCCGACATGTAGGGAGCAAGTCCTACCCGGCTGAAACGAGCAGCCAACAAACTGGCCTGCGCCTGAACGGTCATGCTTTTACCAAAAACAGCGCGAACTTTATTTAATGCAGTGACAGTTGTTTTTGCCGCCGATGAGCCGCTCGTCGAATTGCTTTCTGTGGTCAAGGACTGCACGGTATCGACAACTGTATTCACCGCGTCGCGCGACACAGTTCCGGCCAATCCACCATATTCAAGCTCAAAGGTCCCACGACGGCGAGCCAACAAGGATGGGTCTGTTTGCGCTTGATCGACCCACGATTCTGAAAAGGCGCCAATACCTGCCGCGCCCTGTAGGGCCGGGCTGGACCATTGGCTTTCCCCACTGACATCGCGCCTGCTCATTGCAAATGCCGGGCCGCTCGAGACAGAGGCCAAGAAAACAAAGAGGCAAGTGCCTGAGAGAGTTCGGCTGATCATATTCGCACCGAGCCGGCGTGCCATCGTAAGTTTTTTTCTGCTGTGCCACGTCATGCGCAGAACCTCCCACTGAAGGATGCATCAGCTCAGAGCGGCGGGTTGTAGGCAATTCTGTTCTGTCAAGATCATCTGCAGCTCAAACCTGCCTCCGGCGCAAGAGAACTCAGATGAGAGACTCGAGTGGTGAACAATCGCATTCAGACCGGAGTGAATTATGAAAACAAGCAGCTCATTCACAGGACGTCTGATCTTCATTTGCTTGCTGGCCCTACCCAACCTCACAGGCTGTGTCGGCACCGGATTAGACAATTCACCTCGAACATCCCTGTTTGGCGGAAGTTCGAGAAACCAAAGAAATCTTCCTCTTCCACCTGCCGGAGCGGGCCTGTCGAATGCCATTGGAACAGCACCGCGAGGTCTGGGCTCGGTCGATCAACTGCCGGCATCGGGAGCGATTATGCCACAGCTGAACAATGCTTTAACGGGCAATAATCTCAGCACTGGTCTTGCGCAGCCTATGGTGACTTCCCCTCTTCTGTTTCAACGCCTAGACCGAAACACATGGCGAGTCGCAGCAAGCGCTGCACAGTTATTTCAAACAATCGCACGCGTGCTGTCGCACACTTATATTATTGCTCAAACAGACCGTCATGCTTTGAGCTTGAGCACGGACTGGGACAAGTTTTTTATCGACGGGCGTTTGTTCCGCAATAGAATTTCTGTAAACGTCTTTCCACATTCACCACGCAGCGCTGATCTCGTAATTAAAAACAACATCGAATATTACGCGCAAAGCTCGCAAAAAATAGATGAAAACAATCCAACTCAATGGCTTCCTACACACGACGTGACCGATGAACTGGATCGTGTTCTCGAGAAGACCCAGAACCAGCTGATGGCCCAACTTTCTTCATCAACAACATCATCAAGATAACCTCCGGGAGAGCTTGAATGATACACATGTTCGCTTTGCGCAAGAGAGAGATCCTCCAAACTCGTCCGCAGTTAGCTGCAGCAGTTCTGGCAGCAAGTCT
>CAYWSV010000126.1:0-9851 GCA_964460155.1 uncultured Oligoflexia bacterium
GGAGGTTCAGACTGAAGAAGTACTGTCTGCTGAGAGGCGTGGACCAGCGTTGCTTTTTGAAACACACAACTCTTACACATCATGGGTGAGTGCTCTGGCAGCAGTGCTTGCGGGTTACGATGTGATGTTCATGCCGCTGCATGCCTCGGATACGGATATTCGTTGGTGTGTGGATTATTTTGGATGTCTTGCACTTGTCACGGATATCGATGGCTATGCGAGTCAGCTCAAAGACTTGAGTCTACCTGTATTTGATTTGTCGTCGGTTCATTGGAGTGCGCGGGATAAAAGTTCTGAACCCCCAGCATTGACGCTTTTCCGTTGGTACAAAACGGCAACAGAGTTGAAGGATGCGCGACGTCAGACTGGCGCTTTTCCCGAAGTGGTTGGTGGTTTCTCGCAGCGGATTGGTTCATTTGATTTTATTTCGTTCGGGCACGATGGTTATCAGAAACCTGAATCACTTTCTCTGGATTCATTGGTTGTTGCAGCAAATCATCTGCTGCTGCATCTCAATACCCCAGCAGAGTTGTTTTGGAAAACACTCGAAATTCTTCCTCTCTCGAATCCGTTTGCGCATCTTTCGAGATTCTGTGCCCTGTTGAAGAACGGGGTTGTTGGATTCCCGCAAGTCGGCGGTGAGTTTGATTTGCATTTGAGAATCTTACGGCCGACTGTTGTGTTTGTCAGTCCGAATGAACTTGAAAAGCTGTCTGCGCACGTGAGCGCGCAACTGCATGCGCCGGGTTTTAGTCCACGGCTTGCTGTTGGCAACACGCTCGATCAGGTACGCGGACTCTTGAAATCGGGTCGAGCATTAAAGCTTCCCGAACCTGTCTTTGATGCGGCCACACGCACACTTCTTTGGGCAAGTCGCAATGCGATTGGTAAAGATTTTGTGCGTTTCAGTTTGGCCGATTTACAGATGGTTGTGCATGGATTGGCGCCTGCCCGAGAGGCTCACGTCGAATTGATGGGGCAGATGGGTGTGCCGGTGGTCGAGACCTATGGTGTGACAGCTGCAGCGGGTCTTCTTTCGGCAAATACCTACGACGCACCTCATTTGAACTTGATTGGTAATCCTGTGTCTCATGTATCGTTTCGATTGGGGCAGAACTCAGTTCTTGAGTATCGTCTAAATCACCCTGCGTTTGTCGGGCATGGACACTGGCAGGAAACCGGTGACGTGGCGCAAATGACTCCCTTTGGTTTCAAAATTATTGGTCGTCGGAGGCATTTGTTTGTGACGACCGGTGGAGCGACCATCTCTCCGCTCCGGCTAGAGCAATTGCTGCGTGAATCTCGGGAAGTTCAGGACGTCTGTATCGTGGGCGACAAGATGCCTTATCTGGCGGCGTTGGTTGTTCTCTCGCCCGACGCGCAGGCTGAGTATCGGAGCAGTCCAGAAAAAATTCGTGATGTTGTTCAACAACGTATTGGAAGTGTGAATGAAACTCTTCCGCGTCATGCAACAATCAAAAAATTTTTAGTGCTTGATAAACCATTTCAAGAATCGATGGGCGAAAAATTACCTAGTGGAAGTTTGAATCGCCTCAAAATTAACGAAACACGCCGCATAGAAATTGATTCTCTTTATCAGGCAGGCAATCCCTGACATCTTTTTGGGGCAGGGATTCTGTCATTGTTTACTTAACGGTTTGACCTCCAGATTTTGCATGGTTACTCTGAATGCATCGAACACGGTGTCACCTGTACCAGAGAGGCCGGTGCGGTGGTCGGGTGTGTTTTGTTTTGGCGGAGGAGCTATGCAACAGTCCCACAAGATCTACGATATTGTCCGTGATGCTTATACCCCGACTCACTACAATGAACTGAATTGGCAAGGCAGTTTCGCCGAATACCTTGAAATTATCGAAAAGAATCCTCGTGTGTGTCGTACAGCATTTCAGCGTGTTTACGACATGATTATGCATTTTGGAACATACGAATACGTTGAACACAAGAAGAAGCTTGTTCACTACAAGTTCTTCGATGATCCGCTCAATGGCGGCAAGGATGCTGTGTTTGGTTTGGATGTTCATCTTGTAAAATTGGTGAACTTCTTCAAGGCGGCAAGCTTGCGTTATGGTCCTGAAAAACGCGTTCTTCTTTTGCATGGTCCTGTGGGATCTGCAAAGTCGACAATCGCTCGTCTGTTGAAAAAAGGTCTTGAGTGGTACTCCTACACTCCTGAAGGCGCGCTTTATACGTATGACTGGATCAACTTGAAAGAGCATTTGGGCATGGATGATGTCATGGCGTGCCCCATGCACGAAGAGCCTCTTCGCCTCATTCCCGAGGAAGCGCGTTCAAAAGTGTTAAGCTATTTGAACAAGGGTAAAGCCTTTGATCAGAAAATTTATGTTGAAGGAAATATCGACCCTGCATGTCGCTTTGTCTTCAATGAATTGATGAAGAAGTATGGCGGGGACTGGGAACGCGTGGTTAAGAATCACATTCGCGTTCGGCGTTTGTTGCTCTCTGAAAAAGATCGTGTTGGTATTGGAACTTTCCAACCAAAAGACGAAAAGAATCAGGACTCAACAGAACTCACGGGTGACCTTAACTACCGTAAGATTGCTGAGTACGGTTCTGATTCCGATCCGCGTGCATTCAACTTCGACGGCGAGTTCAATATTGCCAACCGCGGAATGGTTGAGTTCGTTGAAATGCTCAAGCTGGACGTCGCGTTCCTTTACGACTTGCTGGGTGCGTCTCAAGAGCATCGCATCAAGCCGAAGAAGTTTGCACAAACAGACATTGACGAAGTGATTGTTGGTCACACAAACGAGCCTGAGTATCGCAAGCTGCAGAACAATGAGTTCATGGAAGCTTTGCGCGACCGTACGGTGAAGATTGATGTTCCCTACATCACCAAGCTCAAGGAAGAAACCAAGATCTATCGCAAGGACTTCAATCCTGAAAATGTGCCGCACATTCACGTCGCGCCACACACCATCGAGACTGCATCGATGTGGGCGATTCTGACTCGTTTGGAAGAGCCGAAAAAAGCGAACTTGACTGTTATGCAGAAACTCAAATTGTATGATGGCAAGACGCTTCCTGGATACACGGAAGACAACATTAAAGAGTTGCGCAAGGAAGCTATGCGCGAAGGTCTTGATGGAATTTCTCCGCGCTACATTCAGGACAAGATTTCTAACGCTCTAGTCGACGACCGTGGAAACGGCTGTATCAATCCGTTCATCGTACTCAACGAGCTTGAAGGTGGATTGAAGAATCACTCACTGATTCGTGATGAAGAGACCAAGAAGCGTTACCGTGAACTTCTTGCGGTTGTGAAGCAAGAATACGAAGATATCGTGAAGAACGAAGTTCAGCGTGCAATCTCGGCCGATGAAGAGGCGATTGCTAAGCTGTGCGGAAACTACATCGATAACGTCAAGGCCTACACGCAGAAGGAACGTGTGCGTAACAAGTACACGGGCCAGAGCGAAGAGCCAGATGAGCGCTTGATGAGAAGTATCGAAGAAAAAATCGATATCCCAGAAAGCCGCAAAGATGATTTCCGTCGGGAAATTATGAACTACATTGGTGCGCTTGCTCTTGAAGGCAAAACCTTCGACTACAAAACCAACGAGCGTTTGCACAAGGCTCTTGAATTGAAGTTGTTTGAAGATCAAAAGGACACCATCAAGCTGACTAGCTTGGTTTCCAACGTTGTTGACAAGGAAACTCAAGCGAAAATTGATGTAGTGAAAAACCGTTTGATTAAGAACTACGGCTATTGCGACATTTGTTCGAACGATGCTCTTCACTTTGTTGCGAGTATTTTTGCTCGCGGTGATGTGAAGCGTTCTGCGAACTGATGAGTCTTTGAACGCTGCACGAGTGCAAGCGTCTGAGGAGTTTTCGGAATGAAGATGGAAACCGATGTCAACCGCTTTCGCCGCATTGTGCGTGGGCGGATCAAAGAAAACCTCAAGCGCTTTATCTCATCCGGCGAACTGATCGGCCGGCAGGGGAATAAGCAGGTCACCATTCCCCTGCCGCGCATCGACCTGCCGCGATTTCAATTCGGCGGCAATCAACAAAAGGGTGTTGGGCAGGGTGACGGAGATCCCGGAGATCCTCTAAACCAAGGACAGCCACAGCCGGGTGAAGGTGAAGCTGGACAAAATGCCGGAAACCACGGCCTTGAAGTTGATGTATCTCTTGAAGAGCTCGCCGATATTTTGGGCGAGGAACTTCAGCTTCCGCGCATCGAAGACAAGGGCAAGAAAAACGTAAAATCCAAAAAATACAAATATCACGGCGTGCTCAAAACGGGACCCGAGGGTCTGCGCAACTTTAAGCGCACATACAAAGAAGCTTTGAAACGGCAAATTGCATCCGAGGATTACGTTCCCGAGCGGCCTGTGGTCATTCCTATTAAGGAAGACAAGCGCTATCGCAGTTTCAAAATCGAAGAGAATCCCGAAGCCAGTGCTGTCATCGTCTATATGATGGACGTTTCTGGATCGATGGGCGACGAGCAGAAAGAAATCGTTCGTCTGACGGCGTTTTGGTTGGATACGTGGTTGAAACGCAACTACGACAATATTGAGACTCGCTTCATTATTCACGATGCGGTTGCGCGTGAGGTTGATGAGCAGACGTTCTATCACACCAAAGAAAGCGGCGGCACGCTCATCTCGAGTGCTTATAAGCTCTGCGAAAAAATCATCAAAGAGGACTATCCTCTGGATGAGTGGAACATTTATCTCTTTCATTTCTCCGACGGCGACAACTGGAGTGGCAACGATACGAATGAATGTATGTTGTTGCTCGACAACGTCCTGCTTCCGGCTTCAAATTTGTTTAGCTACGGACAGGTTGAAAGCCGTTACGGAAGCGGCCAGTTCCTCAAAGATCTGGAAAAGCATTTTGGGGACTCACAGGAAAAAGTCGTCACTCATCAGATCAAAGATCGCGATGGCATCATGAATGCTCTCAAGGTCTTTTTGGGCAAAGGAAAATAATCATGGTGATGGACCCGCGCCTGACCAGCGAGCTGACTCCTGAATTAAAAAATATTGTTCGAGAAATTGAATCTCAGTGCAAGAATCTTGGGCTTGATTTCTTCCCAGTGATTTTTGAGATGGTCGACTATCAACAGATGAGCGAGATTGCTGCCTACGGTGGTTTTCCGACGCGCTATCCTCATTGGCGCTTTGGCATGGAATACGAGCATCTGTCGAAAAGTTACGAATATGGTTTGAGTCTGATCTATGAAATGGTCATCAACAACGACCCCTGTTATGCCTATCTTTTGAAGAGTAACTCCCTCGTTGACCAAAAGACTGTGATTGCGCATGTGTATGGTCACTGCGATTTCTTCAAAAATAATTATTGTTTTCAGCATACAAACAGAAAGATGCTGGATGAAATGGCCAACCACGGTAGCCGTGTGCGGCGCTATATCGAAGAAGTGGGTCAGGATGAAGTTGAGTCCTTCATTGATACATGCTTGACGATTGAGAATTTGATTGATCAGCATGCTCCACACATTCGTCGCGAGCCTAAGCTTTCGCGCGACCCTGATGACCTTCTTCCACCTGAAAAGCGGCCAGTTCCTAAGCTTCCCACGCAGCGCAGCTATATGGATGGGTACATCAACCCCGAGAGCTATCTTAAGGAACAGCAAGAGCGGATTGTTAAGGAATTCGAACGTGAAAAGCGGTTTCCTGAATCTCCGCGTCGCGATGTTTTGCAATTCCTAATTGAGCATGCTCCTCTTTCAAGCTGGCAGCGCGATGTCTTGTCGATTGTTCGCGAAGAGGCTTATTATTTTGCGCCTCAAGGGCAAACCAAAATTATGAATGAAGGCTGGGCGGTGTACTGGCATTCAAAACTCATGACCGAGTTCGTACTCAATGACTCGGAAGTGATCGATTATTGCGACCATTATGCAGGCGTGACAGCAACATCGGGAATGCGTCTCAACCCGTACAAGGTTGGAGTTGAACTGATGCGTCACATTGAAACGCGTTGGAACAAGGGCCGCTTTGGGCTCGACTACATGTTGTGTGATGACCCCGCTGTGCGTAAATCGTGGAACACAAATACCAACCGTGGCCGCGAAAAACTTTTTGAAGTGCGCAAGTTTCACAACGACATTACCTTTATCGATGAATTCCTTGATGAAGATTTCTGCGAAGAAGCAAAGCTTTTTACATGGGCTTCAGACCGCCGAACCGGGCAGGCTGTGATTCATGACCGCGATTTTCCGGCTATAAAAAAGGAATTGCTCGATGCGTTGACTAATTTTGGTCAGCCAGTGATTGAGGTTGTCGACGGCAATTTCCGCAACCGTGGCGAACTTCTTTTGTCGCACAAGCATCAGGGCAAAGACCTGAAGGTCGATTGGGCGATGGAAACCATGTCGAGCCTTTTCAAAATTTGGAATCGTCCGGTGAATTTGTCGACTATTCTGGAAGGCGAGCCTCGTCTTCTGGTATACGATGGTGGCGAGCCACGCATCGAAAAGGCTGCGGTCACTGAGGAAGCTGCCGCAGGTCTTTAACGGACCTCCGTTCCCCACGGATTCGTTCTTTGCTGCGTGCCCCAACAAAAGGATGCAGCAATGAAAAGACTCCTACAAACATCGTCGTTCAGATGGCATCGTTTTTTGAGCGCAGCGGCCTTCGTTTTTCTGGCTGCTTGTGGTGCAAGTTCTGAGCGTTCTTCAGACGTGGGCATCGAATCTAATTTTCAAACCGATTTGGGTTTGACCGGCAATGCGCGGGTTCTGCGCAACTTTCAGGCCTACATTGAAAATTCAACGGGTGGCTGTCACGGACTCGGCTCAGGGCGTCCGCGTCTGTTGATTTCCGGCTTTGGCCCCTTCAACCGAAGTCGCAATATCTCGGGTGCTGTTGTTGATGTTTTGCAACGACGTTCTTTGTGGCCTGATCGAATTGATTGGCCCAGCACTGGCGAATTTAGCGCACCTGAGTTTGCTCCCGACGATTTGCCTGGGCGTTGGGGAGCTTCGGCGGTGCAGCGAACTCTGAGTTTTGATGGACGCGAATATGATGTGTGTTTGCTCAAGCTCACGGTTGAATGGGATTTTGCTGCGGCAGTTATCTTGCACGAGGCTGAAAAGTTTCGCCCCGATTTCATCTTGATGACAGGCTATGGTTCTGACCTCACGGGCGTGCGCCTAGAAGGTGCAGCACTCAACAAAACACGTCGGTTGTCTGGTTTTGATCCACAGGGTCGCGCACTGGGTGAGGTGAACTCTCCTGTTTCGGAGTGGATTCTTCCCTCGGAATTGAACCCGCCTGACGTGCTCCCGATGAATTGGAATGCGCAGCGAATTGCGCAGACGAATGGTCGCCGTTTGAATCAGGCGTCTGAGAGTTTGGGTCGCACTGAATCTCGCACGCGTTGGACCTTTGTTCCCGCACGTGGCGCGGATCCCTTGAATGACTATATCTGCAACAACGTGAGCTATGCGGTGTTGGCCGGTTTGCGCAGCGAAGTTTTACCTCTGGCTGGCGGAAAACTGATCTTGCGTCCGCGCTTTGCCAAAACACCCGCTGCAGCGTTTATGCATTATCCTTATGAAGCAAACGTTTCGTCGGTTGATGAAGTGTGGACGTGGGCGCATGTGTTGATGAGTGTCGCGACAACTGCCGTTGATTCGGCTAACAATCAGTAAGAAAAACGACCTGATTGATTCTGGGCGTCGTGCGGCAAGGCTACGACTTTAGAGCTGCATACAAGCGACGTCTGAGGGTTCAGATGCTGCACCGCCGCTTTCAGCCACGATGTAAAAACACACATCATTTCCGGTAGCAAAGTCTGCCCCCAGTGCACTCAATGGAACCTCAGCTGCGGTGTTGATTTCTTGTTCTCCTGAACGAGAAACCGTTTGGACCAAAGTTCCATCAGAGTTTGATTTTTTTTCTTTGCTTAAAAAGATCTTGTAGGTATCGACGGTGTTTGGGGATTTATCCCAAGTCAGTTGCAGTCTTTCGCCTGTTGAGGATTGAGCGTCGCTGCTGTTTTCTGATGAGTTTGAGTTCTTGGATGCTGTTGAAGCTGAGGAATCGAGAACGACCATAGGCTGTTGCGCGCTGCAGGCAACGTTCAAAAGGACTGCGAACACGGCATATGTGGCGGTGCGCAATGTTATCATGTGGCATCACCTCTTTTTCTGAACTTTGAGTCCAGTGGGTTTTGCTGGAGCTGCGCCGCCTATGGAAATATCCGTGCATGAATAATAATTGCTGGGGTTGGCTGGGTCATCGAGCATCACCTGAATAAGCTGGAACGCGCATTCCGAACAGTTCACGGCTGGAACTTGGAGTGTCGCTTGGTATTGATGAGCTTTACCATCCACAACGCGATTGTTCTGGGTGTCTTCAATTTTGAGCAAAGGGCGTGGGACACCTTGAACGGGTTGATCATCTTTACCCAGAAGATGAATTTCAAAATACCCCGGATGATTCACAGTTTCTTCGAACTCCAGCGAGATCTTTTCTCCGGGTTTGTATTGTTTTCTGGTTCCGCTTTTTTGTGTTCCCCCGCACGGAGGTGTTTTCAGATTGTCATTGAGGCTTCGCGGCGGCGAAAGGCTACTTCCGGATTTCCAGCGTGCGTGTGCGCTGGCCGGAGAGCTTTCGCTGAGGGCCACAAAACATATCAGCAGCGGAAGAATTTTCATTCCACCTTCCCCAGCTGCGTATCGGTTGTTTCAATATAAAACTTAAATCATATGAAAATACTTGTTTATTTTGATTCCGCGAAAACCACGTCGTTCGAGGGCTGGCTGACAAAGAGCGCCTTAACGCCATCGATTATACCCAGTCGGCCGCGCAAACGCAGAAGCGTTTTGCCTTCGCTTTGCTGAAGAGTTTGACGCAGCCAACTTTTGTTTTCGCCGTAGGGTCGGTCAGCGCTGATAATAATAATCCGCTGACTTGCTGATAATTGCGATTCAACAGGAAGGTCGAATGCAATGTTATAGAGGCCTGTTTTGCGCAGGCTGAGTGGCGCCGAGATTTCAAAACAGTCGCCGCGCTCGCCCGACATTAGGGCAGAGCTCAATTCTGCCATGGTCAGGGATCTTGTTTCGTTGGTCTCGCACGCAGCAGAATGAATCTTGTTTATCTCCAACTGAGGTCCATGTTGCTCTTCGATTGTAGAGCTGAACTTGAAGGCCTGTGCCATGCGCGTTGGGCTGAGCGAACGCCCCAGTTCGACGACAAGCGGTAAATGATCCGAATAGCCCATGTCTTTGTGAAATGTGCGCAAACGTCCGTCGCTCTCTTTAATCTGATGTCGTTGCGAACGGAAGGGAAGGCGGTCGCCGTTGCGCAGACGTCTTGCTGCAATCCCAAAGTCACCCACAACACGCAATGACTGACTCAGCACAAGTGGGCTTGCCGAAAGCAGTGGCTGAGTGACAACAAGATTGTCGATGGCTGTGAGCGCGGAGTCATGCGGATAATCACCCTGTTGGGTCGCACCTTTTGTTTGCCATAAATTGAACAAGCTGCCAGCAGAACGGCGCGCCTGCGCGAGTGTTGGAGAGAGTTTTAGACCTTGTTGAACCGATGTTTCACGATAGTCGGCGTTAAAATCACCCATGATAATTGCATTCACGGGTTGTCCTTGGATACGTGCAACTTCACTCAGGTGTGTGCGCATCAGTTGGCCAATTTGTGACCGCATTGTGTCACCCAACGGGGATTTATCGCGTTTACTCTTCCAGTGACTGTTCAAAAGAGTGAGTCCCACGCCCTCGGGAAGTCCGACGGTCACGCGCTGAGGATCGCGCGATGCGCCAATAAAGTCATTGCGATCTTCTTCGTTCAGTTCCTTGGATTCAAAAAGAAAGT
>CAYWSV010000127.1:0-468 GCA_964460155.1 uncultured Oligoflexia bacterium
CGAAATGCGCTTTTGTGTGCGCACAGCATCAGAGACCAGCGGACGTGCAACGTCTTTGTTTTCAAGAAGGATTTCCATCACTCGGTCCTTCTCACGCTTGTCGATGATACCGTGTTCGACCACAAGCTCGAATCTTTTCATGAGCTGTGGTGCGGCGAGAGCGAAATCTCCCCCATCGGCTAAGCCCTCGATTGCTTCCCAGCGTTGTTCTTTGGTGGTGACCTGATTTTTCAGAACGTCACCCATCTTCTCAAACGACTTTGCCCGCTGATTTGTGCGGTAGCCCCGCCATGTATCAAGGAGTCCCACTCTTTATTCCTTTCCTTCGGAAACGCTACTCAGAATCACATCCCGCCGGCGCGGGCCTCGAGCAAAAATAATAAACGCCAGTCCAACATCCGCAAGGACCAGAAACACAGCATGCCCAATCCAAAAGGTTCGCTCTGCAACTGTATCGATTTTGTGCAC
>CAYWSV010000127.1:478-1826 GCA_964460155.1 uncultured Oligoflexia bacterium
TTTGTGCACCTTGATGAGAGCCTGAGCTTTTGGAGTCGCTACCGGAGCAACAGGCACTGCAACTTGCGCGGTGGGAGCCACGATCGGAGCACTCGGCACCGCAGCCGAGTCGTCTACGGGGGCTTGAGTCAGCCGGACCTCATTCATCGTTTAGCCTCCTGACGAAGCACACCAAAGAACGGAACCTTGACCTCTTTGTAGTCAGGGTCATTTGTACGGACGATGAAAACGCCAGATGCATTCACAGGCATAAAACTCGCAGAGAGCTTCTCAGGGAAACGCAGCTCAAAGTTCACTTGAGTGCCTGCGTTCGTGCGCACGGTGGAGTACTTGAGCAAATCGGCAATCGTCACGCCCTCGAGCGCATCCGTACGACGCAACTCAGCAGTCACATTTTCAACCACAAAGTCCTTACGGTCTGATGTAAACGTCAGCGTTCTGCGCACCAAGTCGGGGCGTGTAACAACACCAAATTCAACATATTTTGCGCTTTGCTTCACGTGCCCAACAACATCGCCATAAATAGGTACGACAAGTTCTTTAAGATAACGCGAAGAGTTCCACACGCTGACTTTTTCGCGCAAAGGGCCAATCGGCAAATTGCCCTTAAAAGTCACCTTGAGCTGATAATCTTTATTCTTTGAGTCCGGAGCAATGATTTCGGCAGCAATCGCCGGGTGACTGCTGGTTGCAAAAAGCGGTTTGACTTCAGATGTATCTTTGAGACGACTGAGAACCGCAGCGGGAACTCCCGCTTTTTCGGCAGACGCTGGAACAACTTCAGGTTCCGAACCGGGGGCGCGCAAACCCAAGGGCAAGTTGATAAGCCATGCTTTGTTATACTCAGGCAGCACTTCACCCACACCCAACAACGCAGGTGTTGAGCGGATTTCTTCGCGCACGTTTGCTGTGAACGTGAGTGTTTGAGTCGTATTGCGGGTTTGGTTGGTGTCGAGAGTCAAAGTGCGGACAATTGGGCCCGCAAAATTGGACGAGTCGAACTCAAATGAAATTTTGCCCTTCTCCGAGGGCATAAACACGTCTTTGGGCTCAACTCGAGTGTTGATACAACCACAGGCAGAGTGAATCGAACGTATTTGCAGCACTCCAGTGCCTGTATTTTCGAATTCGAATGAATAGGACACTTTCTGACCGCGGGTGATTTCGCCGAAGTCATGACGCGCCTTGTCGAAATCAGCAAATGGTTTTTGGCCCTGCAAATTTTCAGCCGAGGGTGTCTTCTCGGTCGAAGACGAGCGCTCTGTGGTTTTGGGAGTCTCTGATTCGGCTTCGGGCTTCGCCGCCAGAACCGACTGTGAATAAGCCATCCATGCAAGAGCGCACAAAG
>CAYWSV010000127.1:1836-9787 GCA_964460155.1 uncultured Oligoflexia bacterium
CATGAACGTGCGGTCGAGCCGCGGGTGATCAAAGGCATGTTGTGACCTCCGTTGCCACCATGTTACATATAGGGTGGATTTTCTCAAACCCCAGACCCGAAAGCCAAACATGTTCAGAACTCTGAAAATTTGGAGCATTTTGGCGGCAGTCGTCAGCGGACTTTTGACGTCTGTCGGTTTCCCAAAAAGCTTTAGCCTACATTCCCCACTCGCATGGTTGATTCCTTTTGCTCTTGTCCCACTGCTCATTGCGATTGAGAAATTGCCCACAACTTATCAATCCCCAGCTCGAGCACACTCAACAACCTTGCGTCAAGTGACACCTTTTACGCGTGGCCTAGAGGCATTTTTGCTTTTCTGGATCTCGGGAACCATCCTTATTGCGATTGCCTTTCACTGGGTAACTGTTCCTGCCGTTCTGTTTGGTGAATTGTCGCAGCCCGTGACCAACGCTTTGTTTGTTGTCTATTGTATTCTCGCGGGTCTTTATTTTCCTTTGCTTTTTTTTCCAGTCATCTGGAACGCCTCGCGCTGTGCCAAACGCGGCACTCCACCTTTCCCGCTATGGTCATTGGTTTTTTCCGTCACACTTCTTGAAATATTTATTCCTCGTTTTTTCCATTGGACATATGGAAATCTCATGCATGGTTCACTGCCGGTTTCGCAGTGGGCTGCATGGATTGGTTCCTCGGGCATAACCGCTTTGATTCTGGCGAGTAATTTTGCGATCGCCCGCGCTTTTACAGATCCAGCGCGCAACCCTGGACGCATGGCAATTATTATTGCCTCGGTTGGAATCTGCTGGCTGGTCATATATAGCGCCGGCAAAACCCGTTTGAGAGCGCTGCGAGGGCTCCAAGAGGAAGCCCGAAAAACAACAATTGGCTTCGTCCAACCTAACTTTCGTTTTCCGGGTCTGCCGCGCAACACGAACTTGGGTAAAGAAGCCACTCTTCAATCATTGCCATCTCTGCTGAGCCTGACTGATGAGATGATGGCGTCATACAAAGACAAAGGCAAAATAGATCTCATCGTTTGGCCGGAAAGTGCAGCGCCATTCGATTTTGCTTGGTCGAAGGATGACCAAGACATTGTTAAAAATAAAATTAAAGAATGGAATTCTCCGCTGCTCGTGCAGGCCTCGGAGTTCGACAAAAACGAGCTCGACACACTTGGACCGCGCAAAGCTACCGTCTATTCGATTTCTTTTCTGCTGCGCACAGACGGCTCAAGAAGTCAGAGCTTTAAAAAATGGATTCCAATGCCCTTCGGCGAATCGGTTCCCCTTGAAGATAAATTCCCATGGCTGGGCGACCTCGTACGCGACAACGTGAACAACGTATCAAAGGTCGGTCGCGGAACAAGCGTTGATGCTTTGGCCTACAGTCCGTCGGACGCCGCCGCTCCGCTTATTTGTTTCGACGCTATTTCTTCTGAACTCACGCGCGCGCAGTCCACACGCGGTAACGCATCCGTATATATAAATCAGGCGAACTTTCTTTGGATGTGGAAGAGCAATGCTGCGTATGAATTTCTTGAACTCGGACGCTTTCGTGCCATCGAGAACGCACGGAGTTTTGTGCTCGCTGCGAACACCGGACCCAGTGTTGCCATTTTACCCACCGGCGAACCTGAAGCAGCGCCCTTGGGACAGCTGAGTCGCGGTTTTGGTGTGGCTCGCCTTCCAATCCTTGAATTTCGGACGCTGTATTCTGAATGGGGAGATTTGCCCCTGATTATTCTCGGCTTCGTCGCCTTCGCGTTTCAACTCTTTCTCTCACGTCCTCAACTCAGGTCACGTTAATCGCAGTGCACCGTTAATGGCGACGTTTGAGTGAAATACTGACTCCGATCGCCCTGATAAAACCGAACAACCACCGACCATCTTTTTTGCACGTGCTTTGAATCCAATGGCGAGCAATGCGGAAAAACAAGCGGCAAATCGACTTCAAAAATCTCGGGTTCTGCTGCTCGTTCTTCAGACAAAAACCATTCGAAAGGTTTGACCGTTACAATTCCATTGTGAATCCAGCGTTCCCACCATGACCCAGCCCTCTTGGACGACTCTTCAAGTACAGCTGACAAAGGCGAAGGTGAATCGAGAAAAGTCAGCGTACGAACCTTGCGACCATTGATTAAAAATTCAATTTTTTGAGGCTGAAGCAATGGATTCGGCTCGAAGAGACGTAACTTAACAAACGTCTTGGAATCGGAAACGTTACGCCGACCCACAGAGTCGCCTAAAATACCCTTCAGCTGAGCTCCATCATACAACCCTAAGGCCAATTGAAGTTGAGGACTCTGCGTGCTGTAGAAATGTCTCCGGCGCAGAGCCGAGAGCAATTCATTTTTGGATAGATTATTCATCAGCACAGCGATACGGCTTTGATCAGAGACTCCCCAAAAGGGAGTATGATTGTCCTGCGAAGCAATCGGACCCACCCGCCAACCGGCATTGAGCGCTTCATCTAGAAAAGAGACCTCACCTGCATAACCGCGCAGTGATTTCTGCCAAACGTTTTTGTGGATGGTCTCAACACCAATAAGACGGTCGGCAATCCGCCGTTCAAAGCGGAAATGTCGCAGGTCAAACCAGTTACGATAGGTATGAAATCCCGGATGCGCAAAAATAGCCAAAGCTGCAGATTGCTCGGGAGCCGCAAGCCAGTTGAAAAAATCACCTAAGGTTGGTGTTTGCAGAAAGCTTGTCCAGTGGTTCGAATTGAGAACCACAACGTGACCCTGAAGAGGATGGCTGTATTCGAATCCTGCCAATGCAACAAAGTCTTCCCGCGACTCTTCGCGCGCGAGTATTTGCTGACGCCCCCAATCGGGAGAGGCTTTTTTCCACCAATATTCAGAATGATCAGTCAGTGCAAAAAAATCGAGGCCAGCAATTTCGCGCGCCATGCGATAGGCATCGCGCGCATCGCCTATGCCGTCGGATGCAAATGTATGCGCATGCAAAAGTCCAAAGTATGCGCGCACCGGACTTTCAGGAAGCAATTGGACACTTGATCGATTGGTGAGTTTGCGCAAACGGGAATCAACCGCAACCGATGACTCTCGATTACCCAGAAACGCTCCGACATCTTGCATGCCCTGCAACGTTTCCAAACGAACAGGTTGCGCAAGAGCAATGAGTTTTCTCAGCTCAAACAGAGGCGCCAATCGCGGCGAAGCATCTGCCAAACTTACGGAAGACCACTGCAGCATCTTGAGCTCAGGTTCACCCGCAATAACTGCATCAGCCCGATGGCCGCGCATGGGACCTGAATTAGACGACTGATTCGCTTTCTCGAGTGCAAATGCTGTAGAGTTGAAACACCGAGTGGAAAGACACAAAAAAAGCAACCCGAGATGAGTGACCATGAACGCCGAAAATAAATCCAAAGCTTTTGGGGCGCGCGGCAACGGTCGTCTTGTGGAATGGGTCTTTTGCATCAGCACATTGTTCCTGCTCTTCCGTCCGCCCGCAACATGGAATGAAGTCTTTTTTCTGTCTTCGCTCAACCAAAGACCCCTAACGATTGCTGTTGAAGGTCCGGAATCTCACTTCCTGATTCCCGGAGATGGACTTGTTTTGCACAAGTCGCCCTATTTGCCCGAATGGTTTTTGTCATTCTTCGAGTCTTTTGCGCATAGACTTCAAAAAATTGCCCCACAGCTTTCTGAATCACTGATTGGAGGAAGCGAATTGCTTGCAACACGCATGAGCGCGCTCATGCTTGCATGCAGTGCTGGTTTATTGATTTTCTTTGCGCACAGAAAATCTTCAAGAGAAAACAATTCCACATTAGCGCTGAGCCACGCACAGGATTCAAACTCTGCTCAGCAGAACAAATTGTCACCGGTACATTTCGTTATTCTGAGTTTGCCTGTTTTTGTGCGCTGGGGAGCCATCGAACAGCTGTTGATTCTGTGTGCCCTGAGTGCTCTAACTTTGCTCCCGCCAGTGACATCGAAGCTGCGCACCGACTACACTAAAACCCGCTGGCTGCTTGCCTTGTGTGCGTTGGCTCTCGCGGCTGCATGCTCGCGCACGTGGACCTATTCGCTTGGGGCGGCAAGTCTTCTTTGGCTCTGCTTTCAAAAACACAAACTCCTTCACTTAAATCGTTTCTTGGGCACGAGCATTGCGGCGTTCATGCTTTTTTCAGTTTTATTTCTGAGCACAGCATCCTATGAGTCCTTTATCAGCCATCTCACCCAGCGCTGGCTGTATCTTTCTGACCCCCGTTACCTTGGAGGACAATGGATTGGCGATAATCTGCTGTGGAAGTCTTCAGCGGGCTTGATTGCTCTTTTGTCGCTCCGCAAAATTGTTTTTGCTCTGCTTCAACCCATTGAGCACAGAACCCAGCTCTTTGCATCTATGGTGGCTTTGTGCACGGCCATTCATTTGAGTCTTGTCCAGACTCTGCCTATTGCGGCAGATGTCTTGATGCTCACTCTTATTTATGTCGCAACCCCGCGCCCCGATGTTCCGAATTCGGTTTCATCTGGTTTTATCAAACGTCTTTCTGTGGGATTTATGCGCGCACTTCCCTTGATTTATGTGCTTGCGCTGTTGATTGCTTTGGGCATAGCAACATTGCTTATGCTGTCACCGGCGACGCGCCTTGTTCCTGCTCTTAAGGCAACTGCCGAAGGCACCCGTGTTGTTACCACGCACTACCCTGTCCTTTTAACAATCACTCTGCTTTTGGCCATCGCTGCGTTGGCGCTTGCAAGAGTCACTCGCTCAGGAGCACTCCCGCTGTATAAATGCGCCACTCGGCGTCTGAGTCTTGTGGCGGTCTTTGCTCTGCTGCTGTGTCTAACCGAATTGCGCTCGTTCTTTGTTTGGGATCAACTGCGCTTCGCTCTCGCCTCGATTTCCCAAGGGACACAAATCTTCTACCTGCCCAAACTGGAACCACTGATCCATTTATTACCGCAGAGACCCCACCATATGCGCATGGTGACAGTGCTTGAAGGGGAGAGATTTCTCAGCAACGAGCGTCGATCAATGCTACTGATCCCATCGGGCGCATCAGAAGTTTGTCGGGCCGCGCAGTGGAACATCGAGCTCAATCATGGCATCTTTTCAGTATGCGACACGGGACAGGGAACAATCATGCATTTGCTCCCCCTGAACTGAAAGGAGCTCATGCGGATGTCGGCTGCAAGCACTGGACTGCTCGGCATACTGACGCTGACCGACGACAAACTTTCGCTCGTGATCCGCAAAGGCACAAAAGTGCCAAATAACCTTAGCTCCGTAAAACACTCCGAGCTCGCTGCTGCACTGGCACAACTCAAAATCAACGAAGCCCCGAACAAAAACACTGTCACTGTCATTCGTGATGCTGCACGTGCAGGTGTTCATTCGGCCGCTGACTTCGAAATCTGCCGTGGCACTCCGCCGGAAGGTGCGAAACCTGGCCGATGGGAATGGGTCGAATCACTCCGACGTCCTGCAGACCACGCTGTAAAGGATGAAGCCATTATTCGCATCGTTCCACCTATGCCACCCCAACCGGGTCGGAATCTTCTGGGTGGAGAAATTCCAGCAAAAGAAGAACCCACGCCTGAACCCATCACACTGACATTGGGGCCAGGACTCGAACTGGAACCCGATGGACACGTCATGGCTCGGGCTTCAGGACAGGTGAAAGTTGAAGGGCAAGACGTCAAACTAGAACTCAAGTACGTGGTCGAAAAGGCACATGCCCCCGAGTACGCCGTTTGTGAATTTCATTCTGATGTCCACGTTCTCAGCGACCTGATTGGAACGATGAAATGGCGGGTGTTTGGAAAGCTGGAAGTCGAAGGACACTGGCAGGCTGCAGACATCGAAGTCTTCGGAGATGTGCAGGCAAAAGGTGGAATTCAAACAAACATGATTGGCACGCTCCGCTTTTGGCACAATTGCCAGACCACCTACATACAAGTGAGTCAGGTGGGCGTTCTGGGCAATCTGACCGTTGAAAATTCGGTGCAACTCTCGGAGCTGCGCATCGGTGGGGACATGACTTGTAATTCAAACCCGGGTGCCATTCTTGGCTCAACAATTCAAATTTACGGCGGACTGCGCGCCAACAAAGTTGGCAGCGAAAACGGACAAAAAACCCGCATTATGCTGCTGGGCGGCGACGAAGCCCGAACCACGCGCATCGAACGCTTGCTGCAGGGAACAATTATTACTTACCGCGGTGAATCCTACACGGCTGCAACCGACACATCCTTTGACTCATCACAGCCTCCAACAGCTGTTGCCGAAGGCGAAACCTCAACTCAGCCTCCGCCGGAGCAAGAGGGTTAGTTTTTTAAGAGGACATATTTTTAAATTGCGCAGGCAGGACGATAACCACGCTCGCAGGCGCAGGTTTTGAACTTTTTAGCATCATCGGCTTGGCCCTGTTTTTGAAGCAATCCGGCCAGCTCAAAACACGAACGCGCTAGACCCTTACTCTGTGTTCCGGCCTGCGCGCATTGGACAACAGATTCATCCATCAGGCAGGCACGCGTAAACAATTGAACTGCCACAGTCAGGCGCTGCGCGCGCAAAGCATCATAGGCAAGAGCACTGCATCCCGAGGGTTTACCTGCATCGCAACTTACCCGTTGAGTGTTGTCCCACTGCACAGCCGAGGCTAAACCATCTGAAGATGATGATGGATTTGGCATCGCTCCTGAATCCGCAGTCACCGAAGGTTGCGCAACCGGACCCGCATCCTGAGTGGCGACCACCTCGGGCCCAACAGTCGCTCGATCTCTCCTTGTCATTGGCTGACATCCTGCAACAAGACAAAGTCCAATCGACAGTCCGATTCTCAGAGAGCTATACCTCAAAAGGCTCAAAGAAAACATCTCCACACACCTCTATCGCAGCATCAACGTTTCACAGACGATGATTTGGATGATTGTTTGAGCACCGGAAACAAAACGGGCCAAATATTATCTGCGATGCGGCGCACGCCTTCGGCATTGGGATGAATGCCATCTTCCAGAACAAAACGCTCGTTCAAAGCAACACCCTCGAGCATAAACGGCACGAGAGGAACGCGATGCTCGCGCGCGATACGCGGAAAGACAGCTGAAAATTTATTTCGATAATCTTCCGGAAAATTGAGAGGAAGTTGTTGTCCAACCAACACGACCTTCACTCCTTGACCTTGAGCTCTGGAAACGATTCCGCGCAAATTGCGCTCCATTTCCTCAATTGAAAGCCCACGTAAACCATCGTTAGACCCTAAAGCCACCACAAGGACCTTGGGTTTGCTCCGCAAAACCCAGTTCAAACGCGCCGAAGCGAGTGCGGTTGTGTCGCCACTGACTCCTGAATTTTGAACAGACCAAGGCAACTCGCGTCCGCCAATTTTCTGTTGGATGACCGATGGAAGGGTTTCTTTCATACTCAGACCAGGGCCGGCAGTAAGACTGTCTCCCAGGAAGGCGACTACCCGTGGACTCTCTGAATTTGTTGTTGTCTGCACCTCAGCCACAGGAGCCTTCTGCATTGCGCGCTGCACCACAAGATTTGTGCATGCAATCAATGATAGGCCGAGAGTTGCCAGCACTCCTGAACCACACACTTTCAAAAGGGCTGTGTGCCTTCCTGCAGAAAGGACATTGACCAATGATTGAGATTGAAAACGTAACAAAGGAGTACCCCTCACCCGAAGGATTGCGTTTGCGTATCCTTGATTCCATCAATGCTAATATACCATTGGGTAGTCAACTCGGTATTGTCGGGAGATCTGGCAGCGGCAAAACAACCCTTTTGTCTATGCTCGCAGGTTTGGAGCGCCCCTCCTCGGGCTCGATTCGCTTCAACGGCTTTCCCGTTTCGAGCGCTGGAGAAGCAGAACTTTCTCGCTTTCGCGCCCGCGAGGTTGGATTTGTCTACCAAACGTTCCAGCTCCTCAAACATCTCAGCGCGCTTGAAAATGTTTTGGTGGCTGCA
>CAYWSV010000128.1:0-9371 GCA_964460155.1 uncultured Oligoflexia bacterium
TTGACCGGGGATTTCCCGAATGCAGGTGACACCATGAGAGCTGCCGACAACGTGATGACTCGCCGCATGAGTTTCGTCCTCTGGTTCTGTGTTGTCGCAGCTCCGTGTTACCTTCTCGGTCTTCATTTTCATTTCTCCGCAAAAGGCACGCTGTTGTCGAGTGCGATTGCAGCCGCCTTTGGCGGTTTGAACGCGCTTGCCGCCAAAAAACACACAGTTTGGCAACCTGCCCTGACGCTGGTTTCCCCTTTTGCGTTTATCGCCTCTTTCTTGCTGTTTTGTCCGGCACCCGTGAGCCTCCTGTACGGGCTCACACTGACTGCTCTCTTTGTCATTCTTTGCAAAGCTGAACACGGAGTTTACAGCATCGTCCGCGAAGGACGTGGCGAACTCTCACTTTTGCTCCAGTCTGCGGCGGACAGTCACCTCACTCAAAAGTACGCACAGCTCTTTCGCTCTTGGAGCGCCGGTGCACTTGTTACTTTTATCGTCTATGCAATGCTTCCATCCCCCTGGATTGCCTTTATCCCCCTGACTGCAATTGCAGTCCTCCTTTCTTCAGTGGTAAATTCTGGTGCTCACAAGGAGTTCAAATGAAAACTTTACCCGAGGAGCTCAAGAGGCTTCAGGAGTCCCTGTCTGATGTTGCCCGCATCGGACAACAGGAAGTCATACGGGGGGTTGAAGTTGCCAAAAGACAACTTTCCAAAATGCAGCAACTCAACAAGCGTAAAGAACTATGCGCTGAACTGGGGAGAGCCTTTTATGAGTGGCACGAAGACGGACTTCCCGACTCCGTGCGCACAGTCATCGGCAACACTGAACTCATCGAAATCATCAACGAGATCCGTGAAGTCGACGAAGAACTCGGTCGGCTGAACTCAACCCCATGACACAGCACTCAGGTAGACGACCTTTTTATTTCAGTATTTTTCTTCTTCTTGCGGTCATCGCATGCTTGTTATTTTTGCGTATTGTGATTGGCCCGTTCCTGTTGGCCCTCGTGCTAGCATGGCTCTTTAATCCAACAATTGAACGGCTCGAAAAACACGGTGCGCGAAGAACATTTGTCGTTTTTTTCGTACTGTTTTTCATCATAACAGTCTTATCGATAGCAATTTGGTACATCTTCCCATTGATCATGCATCAGTTTGAGCAGGTCATTAAAACTCTGCCGCGTGCAAAACAACACCTTGAATCTACGCTTCTGCCCAAACTTAAAGAGATACTTTCGACCTACGTCGGGCCATCCAGACAATTCGATAAACTTCAGAATCTGATGACCACGTACGAAATTTCACCCGATCTGATTCTTCAATCATTTTCGTTTTCACGCATCATCGATAACACTCGAATTCTTGCGGGCTGGGCTCTTGCACTTGTGCTTGCGCCGGTTTTCGCATTTTTTATTATGCGTGATTTTCGCAGATTAGTTCAAAAAGGAACTCACCTTATTCCACCGGATCTTCGTCAGAGTACCCGTATATTTGCTTTGCAAGTCGACCGTACTCTGCGCGCTGTTGTGCGCGGGCAGCTGCTTGTGGTCTCGTTACTTTCTACGCTTTATGCCACGGCATTTGCCATTGCGGGCTTGCCCGGCGGAGTGGCAGTGGGTGTCCTGACCGGTGTCGCGCGCATCATCCCCTATCTCGACATTGTTGTTGGTGGAACACTTTCATTTCTGATCATTATTGCCAATGGCTCACCCACCTCGGTTGTCGTTGGCGTGTTAATTTGTTTCGCTCTGATTCAAATCCTTGATGCATTGTTCCTGACTCCTAAAATCATGGGTCAGTTTTCTGGGCTTCATCCTTTTATTATCATTCTCTCGGTTTTGTGTTTTGGAGATTGGTTCGGGGTTTATGGCGTGATTCTTGCCATACCGCTTGCCGCTTTCGGACGTGTAGCGCTTCTTCACCTGCTTGACGCATATCGTAATTCTCACTTTTATCGGGGAGTGCGTGCAGAGAACGATACATCTGGGCGTGTAATGGAGTACGACGATTGACAGACGCGCAACAGACAAGCTGGAATCAACTCTTTGTGCTTTATTCCGAGCCAGCGTGGGATTCTCTTTTCCGATTTTCGTTGAGCCTGTGCAAAAACGACAGCGAAGCTGAAGATCTGACTCAGCAGACTCTGATGAAATCGATGCAAGCTCTGCCGAACTTTTTCAGCCACAACTATTCCGCACTCACTCCGGAAGAGGCTGCACGCGCTGCCGAAAGACAAGGTCTCACTGAGCTGCGTGCACACATGCTCAACTGGATGCTCAAAATTTGCAAAAACACATTTCTGGACTCACGCAATCGTGCGAGCCGCAAGTTGAGCCACATCACTTTGGACGATTGGGAACAGAGCGCCGACGATAGCGATGCATCGAATTCTCTCAGACAACCGGATTTCCATGACTCAGTCTCTGCCGAAACAGACCTCAAGAAAGCCGAAGATGCCTTTTTCGCGGTCGCACTCGATGACGATTGGAAAGAGAAATTCGAAGATTTGAATGCCCGCCAACGCAGCATCGTATTTCTGGCTGCCGAAGACTATAGTTACAAAGAAATCGCACAGTTACTAGAAATCCCAATTGGTACCGTCATGAGCACCCTCAGTAGAGCCTTGTCGAAGCTTAAAAAAAAGGCAGAGAATTAGGCCAAGGGAATAAAACGCTCGAGCAAACCGTAGTCTCTTTAGTGGCAAAAAGGATTGGCGTTTATGACTACGGACAACCAAAATCAGCAAAAATCTTCTGGCTGGAAAGTCCAAGTTCATAATTTTTTTGAAGAAAAAAAACTTTCTAGTCAAACGCGCGATTCATTTCGAGCAGCTCTTCTCGAGCACGGACGCACAACAGCGACTCCCGTTTTGGTTCATCCAGCACCCCGCCGCGTCTGGACGAAGACTCTGGTGAGCTCGATTGTGAGCGCAACCCTCGCAGCCAGTGCCACGTTTTTCATCGTCAAAACGGACACCGACGAAACACCCGATCCTATCGCCGAGCTTACACAATTGCCCGGCCCCAAAGTGTATCCGCCCGATTTCGACCTCGAAGGTGATTCCAGAGCACTGCAGGATATTGTCTACGAACTCTTCGCGGACAAAGACTATTTTGTTTCAAAGCTGCCCGCACAAGTTCTTGCTGAATACAAACCCACCGAAGGGCGTTTCTTTTCATGGGACGGCGAACCTGCTGTCAGCATTCAAATGAATCGCAACACGGCACAAGATGTTGTCAAACTCAACACCGATCCCGCAACACTTTTTATTGTGAAACTTTCAGAGAAATCGCAGCGAAAATTCCCGAAGGACAAGGTCACACGCAAGGTGGCTGGCCAAGCGGGAAAAATGCACAAAGTCAGAGTGTGGCGTGAAGGAAAATACGGCTACGCCATGGTGCAGTCCGTTGCAGTCACCGATTCCACTCCGTAAAATTCCAATCTACAATTTAGAACGCCAAGACGGCTTCAGTTGCGTTTGTATTTGCTGAAGTCGGCAAGCATGTGGACCTGACCCATAAGCGTTCTCCGGAAATCCTGCAGATCAAGACTCTCGTTTTCGGAGTGGGCATTCGTATACGGATCCTCGACTCCCACAAGAATTGCCGGAATCCCGCCCAGCTCGTCTGATAACGGCTGAACAAAGGGAATACTCGCTCCACAACCAATAAACTGCGTCGAGCGGCCGTATCCTTTTTCAAGCGAGCGCGCGGCGATTTGATATGCAGGTTCATTGAGATCGTTGACACACCACCACTGACTCGCGGCCTGTGGAACCATGTTCAATTTGAAACCTGCCGGTGCATGTTTCCGGAAATGTGCTTCAAGCGCGCCAAGAACTTTCTCGGGTTTCATGTCCGGAACAATGCGAATTGAAACACGTGCCCAAGCACCATCCTGAATCACATTACTCACAAGCTTGCGACTTCCACTTTGAATGGCATTCACACTCAACGCAGGAGCACGCCAAAGAGCCTCAGCGAATCCCGATTCAGGAACAACGAACGGAAGGTCTTTGATTAGGCCAGTTGCGCGACGCGCCAAATCTTCCATTTTAATGGATTCAAAACTCTTTCTTTCTGCAACAGAAAGCGAGCGAACGTCGTCATAAATTCCTTCAACCGTCATTCGTCCATTTTCGTCTGTCAGCGTTGAAAGAAGTTTGCTCAGAGCCAAAACAGGGTCAGGAAGAATTCCTCCCCACAGTCCCGAATGCACCGGGTGAGAAAGAGACTCGAGTTCCACATCGAGAGCAACAAGACCACGCAGCGCCGTTGTGACGCTTGGAATACCTGAATCTATATTCGCGCAATCTGTAAGAATCATAGCGTCGGCGTTCAACACATGCTTGTAGCGTCGAACAAATTCGGCCAAATGATGACTTCCTGTTTCCTCTTCACCTTCAATAAGAACCTTGATGTTTACCGGCAACTCACCTGAGGTCTTAAGAAATGAGGCGATGGCTGCAACGTGCGCAATAATTCCGGCTTTATCGTCGGCTGCACCGCGCCCATATAAACGGCCTTGAGATACAGTTGGGACGAATGGATGAGATTTCCATTTTTCATCGCGCCCAGAAGGCTGAACATCGTGGTGAGCATAGAGAAGCAACGTTGGGGCATCTTTTTTGTGAACCCATTCGGCATACACATACGGATGAACATCGCCAAAAGAGAGAAGCTCAACCTTTTCGAGACCTGCATGACGAAGAGATTCCGCCGTTGCTTCAGCGCTCAATTTGAGTTGAGCGGGGTCGAATCCTTCAAGACTCACACTCGGAATTTTAACTAAAGTTTCAAGCTCGGAAAGCCAATTTTCAATATTTTTTTCACAATAATTTAAAGCCTTATGCGTCTCCTCACTTGGAGCAGTCACGTAAAGAGGCTCGCCTTTTTCGTTCACACAGCCACATGCTGGACCATGACGATGTTCAGAATTCAATGTCTTACTCCTTACTGTCGGACCACTTCCCACGCGGCATTCACAAGCTGAATTGCGTCTGAAGGAACACTTTGATTGTGGTCAGGGTGACACACTCTGACCATTTCAACATAACGCTGACGCTTTTCAGCATGGGTCATCCCCATTTCAATTCCCAAAAGCTGCCGCGCCCATTCGACACTTCCCTCAGGCCAGAAGGAGGCCCGATGTCTGCGCATTTCGAACGTTTCAAACGATGGAGTCGATGCAGAGGGGGACGAAGACGACTGAACCGCAGGTTCGGACTCCGGAGCTTTATCACCCTGCTCCTCTCTGTACTGCGTTACACGCGAGCGCAGGTCGCGAAGAATCGCCTCCCGCTTTTCGAGCCTCGCCTTTTTTTCCTGTTTTTCAGCAGACGACTTCACGCGTCCACGCCAGTGTTTGAAGGTATTTTCTGAGGGTTCAGACACATCAGCCAAATCGGATTCATCAATGCAGGTCGAACTGTCTTCAACTCGCGTTGATTTCTGGGAGCTCTCTTTGGCTTGAGCTGGTTCAGGGGTTTCAAGTGCCAGAAGTCTGTTGACCGCAGCACTGAGTGCCAACAGCGCAGAGCGCACCTGCGGATCTTGATAGTCGGACGCTCTGAGATTCAAGATCGTCCTCAGACATTGATCAATGGCCTGCCGCGCATCGGATGAATTTCCGTGGCCCTGCGGAGCATCGTTCGACATGAAAAAAACCTCCACCCGAAGTTGGTACCCCGAGGATGGAGGCCTGGCAAGTTTGCCTTGGGGACGCCGGACTTATTCCACTAAGCCAGCCTGACGTCCTGCAGATTTAAAGTTGGTAAACAGCTTCAGCTGATTTTCGGGGCGTTTATAGTTGCGCGCATTATTTCCGGCAACATCGAAGCCATCGTAGGGCATCAAGCTGACAGGAGTCATATCAACTCCAGCGCTGTTGACTGTAAAGCCTTGTGCCCGACCTGAACCCTTGAGTGAATTTAGGTCGGTTGCAACAAAGATTCCACCCGGAGCAACCATCTGACCATTGCTCATCTTGGGACCATAGAAGCTCACAACACCAATGTTGGCTTTGTTCTTGTCTTGCAAGGTTTGCGAGATTGCCAGCCCCTCGGGGAAGCGGCTGTCAACGAAATTCAACTCGAGACCAACGCCCACGTAGCGTTTGGCCGATGTGGTGCCCAAATAAAGCTTGGTGTTGAACTTCTGCTCACGCTTCAGCATGACCGAGTACATATCGGTTGTAATGAAGCTTGGAAACACAACGCCGTTTGGCAGCTGTGTCGTGCGACCAACCGTCAGCTCTTTGTCCAAAAACGCTGAAAAATCGATGTCTGTTGCAATCTGAAAACCATGCGAAGCATCCGCGGGAATCAGGCGAATCCAACCCATGTTTTTGATTGGGACAGCGACTTCCATGTTGAGCGCGATTTCGGTGTTGAACTCGGTCAGAAGGCTAGCCCGACGCTCTTCCAGATTGAAGCTGAAATTCTTTACAATCTGACTCACAGATGCACCGCAGGCGACCGCAAGAACACCGGTCAAGGCCATCACGGGAAAAACACGACGAAAATTATCAAGAGTGTACTTCATGGCACTTTTTCCTCTAAATAAGCCAATGAACGAAACCAGGAACCCTTTTCCTAGCTTCATCACGGGGTATCGGAAGGATTTGCCGGAAGATGAGAAAAATTTTCCCTACGAGTCCGCAGGACTTCACCTTAGCGCAGGAAACTATTAGCATTACGAGAGTTTGGTGTTAAAAACCAAAGGCCTCTTAAAATTCACTTAGATTGCCGATTGGGGACGGGCGCATGGAAACTGACTCGCAGCGGGCATTGCTGGTCCTCGAGTTTATTGCTCAACTTGAATCTATAATCCGCCTTTGTCTCGTTATATTTTTTGGCTGTGCCATGCTGCTAGACGCAATGGCAATTTACTGGCGAGAGAAAGAAAGTCATTGGACAACAGGCATAACTCGCGCAGCACGAAGTTTCTTTTTAACTGGACTTTTCTTGTGTGCAGCCCACCTAACCTTGCTTATTGTCTCTCCACAAGGAAAAGTCCTGTCTATTGCACTCTCAGGGCTCGCAAGTGTAATTGCCATTGCTGCACTTGTTGTTGAGCGCGACAAACAAGATTTTCGGCCGCTCAAATTTCTCATGGGAGCCTTCATTTGGGGACTCACCGTCGCAGGTCCTTTTTTAAACGCAAATTCCTCGGCAAAATTGCATACTCTGCCGGGTCTTTCGGTGCTTCACATTGCAACAGCCCTCTCGGGTGAAGCTCTTTGTATTGTCGCGTTTTCCAGTTCGCTTCTTTATCTTTGGGACTACAGCCGATTAAAATCTCGCGTTCTCGAGCGCCGTCCTTTCATGCCCAGTTTGGAAACGCTCGACAAAATTGTCGGGCGAACTTCGATGATCGGATTTCTACTTATCTCCATTAGTCTTGCCACAGGCGTGCTGTTGATCATGGATCCCAACATGCGCGTTCATCTCACATCTCTAAAAGTAATTTGGGCCTTTGCTGTTTGGGCCTGGTATCTGCTGGCACTTGTTGGACGCAGCTCTTGGGGATGGACAGGGCGCAGGGGGGCGCATCTCTCGATTTGGGGAACAGTCCTTCTAGGACTGACCTTGTTCGGAACGATTTGGAACATCAGCGGACAGGGTCGCTAGGAGGGTGTCGAAGATGAGCAAAAAAAACTCCAAGGTGTTGATCCTTCACACCGGTGGCACCTTTGGTATGGCGCTTGACCCCAAGCAACATGCAGCCAAACAAGACCAAGCCTTCCTTGCGTCGCTGCTGACACGGGTTCCCGAATTACAGGCCCTTGCAGACATCGAGCTTGAGGTTATCAGCAACATTGATTCATCGGACGTCGATACTGAGCTCTGGAAAAAACTCGCCAGCGCAATTCATGAGCGCTGGGATCGCTTTGACGGATGCGTGATTGTTCATGGCACGGACACAATGGCTTATACCGCCAGCGCACTTTCGTTTTTTCTCGCGGGTCTCACTAAACCTATTGTCCTCACTGGCTCGCAGAGACCACTTGCAGAACTACGCACAGACGCTCGAGCCAATATTATTGATGCTGTTGAGCTTGCCACAACAGGACATCCCGAAGTCATGGTTTGCTTCGATAGCGTGGTTTATCGCGGTTCACGAGTAACCAAACGGAGCAGCGAACATCTTCATGCATTTGCTGCTCAGCATTCGGCACCGCTCGGACATTTTGGCGTGCACTTCAACGTCAACAAAAACCTTATGAAACCTGCGGTCGCACGAGCTCAAAGGCACAAACCGTCGATCGACCTACGCATCAATCCAAATATCTGCGTGCTTGATGTCATTCCATCTGCCCCATTGTCGACCGACATGATCTCTACACTGATTCGCAATCACAAAGGGATTATTGTGCGTGGATTTGGGGTCGGAAATTTACCCATGAAAAACAGCTGCTGGCTTGAACTCACAGAACAAGCCACGTCGCACGAAATTCCGCTTGTAATTGCGTCGCAATGTCAAACCGGAACAATTGACCTGCAAAGCTACGAAAATGGTCGTGCCTTTGCGCAACGTGGTGCGATGTCGGGTCACAACATGGGCCTCGAATGCATGAGCGTGAAACTGATGGTTATGCTCGGACGTGAAGTTCCTTTTGCTCTCCGTCATGAATTTTTTGAGACTCCGCTCACCGGAGAATGCGGAGAGGCAGACGTCGGATGAGTCAAAAAGAGACTGTTCAAAATTCACCAGAAAATTTATTTAAGGGCACCATGCTCTACAGCGGGGCGCATTACAGTCTTTGTCCTGTAGAAATTCGAGAGATTTGGGCGCAGGGGTACGCTCTCGCAGATGGCCCCGCTATGCTCAAAAAGATTGTCTCCAATGTCATGGGCAACTCCTCAACAGAACTGGTTGTGATTTCGACCTGCAACAGATTCGACCTTTGCTTGTTTGGTCAGCTAAAAAAAGACGCTGTTGTTGAAGTTTTTGTGCAGTTTGCGCAATGGACTCTGACACAAATACCGACACTTCAAAACGCAACTCGGAAGCATAACTCTTGGCTCAAAGATGTGCGCAGCTGGTTGCGTGTTATGGCCGACGAACAGGCTCTGCAGCATCTGTTTCGCGTTGGAGCGAGTCTGGATTCACTCGTACTGGGTGAACCTCACATTTTGGGTCAGCTCAAAGATTCCTTTCATGCGTCTCTGCAATTGGGGCAGTGCCATCAGGAAGCCACGCTCACATTCAACCGCGCGTTTCAAGTTGCTAAAAGAGTGCGAACAGAAACAGACCTCGGGAAAAACGGAATCAGTATTGGCCATGCCGCGGTCGAGGTTGTGCGCCGTGTTTTTGAAAATCTTGGACAACTGCGCTGCCTCATTCTCGGGGCCGGAGAAATGGCAAAGATCAC
>CAYWSV010000128.1:9381-9691 GCA_964460155.1 uncultured Oligoflexia bacterium
GCGGCACCTTCAGCATTGCGGAGCGGGCAGTCTGGCTATTGCAAATCGCAGTCCACTTCGTGCGCAGCAGCTGGTCGAACAGCTTTCGAATGCGCAAGCGATTACACTCGAACAGGGACTCGCAACCGTGGGTGACTTTGATGTTGTCATTGCTGCGACATCCTCTCAGGACTTTCTCCTAAGAAAAGAACTGCATGCAGATAAACTGAATCGGCGCAGAGTCGGAACACCTTCTGTTTTTGTCGATATCAGCGTTCCGCGCAACATAGATCCACAACTCGGAGAACTTAAAAACATCTTTGTCTTTGAT
>CAYWSV010000129.1:0-9619 GCA_964460155.1 uncultured Oligoflexia bacterium
GAGCGTCGATGCGACTGACGGTGTGATTACACTTGAGCACCTGCCCGCTCGATACGTTGGCCAAGACAAAAAACAGCTCTCCTCGCAATCGAGCCAGAATGGAATTTCGAGCAACGAACTCCCCGAGGGGTTCGCCGAAATGATCAATCCAAGTTTTCCATGTCAGTTTGAAACTCTGGTCGACTCTCTCTTTGAGCACATTCTTGGCAGGCTCAAGGTTTCAGTTGGTGACCCGCAACCCAGCCAACGTCTTGTGGCACAGCTGCTTAATATCAGCCGCCACGAATCCGCGCAGCGACTCGGCCGGGCTCAACGCAAATCGTAACGGGGATACACTTCGATTCCGCGGTTCTTCAAAAATTGCTCAACCTTGGTGAGACGTCTTTTCTGATCTGCGCGAATCCGTGATTCATCGTTACCAAAACGGGCCACATCCTTGAATGTATTGGTGTCTGGATCTCGATAAGAATCCACTGATAACTGAATCAATGATTCAAGATTTATTCCCTGAGTTTTGAGAATAGCCATACGATCTAAAAAACCCTTACGGTCGGTCGCAGCGAGTGGACTCTGCGTCAGCAGCGTAAAAAAGGCCGCTGCAAGCATGGGATGATTTTCTGGCAGCCGAGCACCTCGGGCAGCGTCTTCAAACCTTGTTTTCATGGGCTTAATTCTGTCCTCTAAATAATACACATCAGCATCTTCGGGCGAACGCTGTCCGCAAGAAATACAACTGAAAACGCCAACGTTTCTTTGGCCAGAATCCTGATGACCATAGTATGCCTGTGTCGGCGACCCATTCAGGTCGATGGTTCCCTCAGCGTGTCCTATTGCCAGAATAATTAACGACTTTGGCGAACTCAGAGCTTCACCAAGATCAAAATTTATCGCAGTGTTCTTGTCGTTAGGCTGGACCGGAGCTGCAGGACGCGTGGGCTGCAAATTGGGCGAGACACGCCCCCCCACACGGAGCTTGTTCTGACAGCCCGCAACCATGAGTGCAGCAATTCCAATGACAGATAATGTCTGCACGCGCACAATCACCCCGCTCGACAAAAAACAAAAAATTTAAGCACCGCGCATTGACGCGCTCAGTCACGCACAGGCCGCTTGCCTCCGGGGGCAATCCATTCTTTGTATTTAGACATTTCCTGCGGAGTAGGATTCGATTTGCGGAAGCGCTTGCCATCCAAACTGACTTCAATCCGACGATTTGCAGCGCGACCTTGCTTCGTTGCATTGCTAGCCACAGGAAAGCGGAAAGCAACTCCCGAAGTTGTAATAATTTCAGAAAGAATATTTCTTTCCACAAGCGCTTTTTTCACGGCATCTGAACGACGCTTCGAAAGAGCCATATTAAATTCCAGAGAACCGACTGAATCGGTGTGACCTTCGATATGAATTGATCTTGGTTTTTCTATCTCCAAGCGTTCCTTTAAAGCTTCAATAGTCTTCATCGCTTCAGGTGTGAGTTCAGCACTTGCAAATTTAAATCGCACGTAACCAATATCGATGATTTCGTCTCCAACCATCAAGCGCAAAAGGCTTTCATCAGACGCAAGTTTTCGCGGCGCTTCTTCAGCACGGCTATCGGCAAGAATGCGATCGAGATCGACATCCGAATAGAGTGGTAAAGCCTCGCGCGGATCAAAAACACCACCACTCTGTTCGGGCTCTTTGTATCCACCCGAGGTGTAACGGACTCCTGCCATTAAACGCATAAGCGGTGAACCAACACCACGGCCCAAGGCCGTACCGATTGACCCATGGAACGTAAGATTATCTTCTGCAAAATAGCGCGCACCAAAAGCCCACTCCCACGGGTTTCCAGCACTGCTTAACGAGATATATCCCTGACTGAATTCCGTTTTGAGTCCAGCTTCCAGACTCAGGTGCTTTTTGTAGCGGGGAGTTCCCAAAACCGACCACTGGACACTGGTATCCCAACTCGCGGCCCAGCTGCGACTCAAAAAGGTTCGACGACCATTTGGAAGGCCGTTGTCACCAATAACACGGTCACGATCGCTCCAAAGAATGATGCCGGGAGTCAAGCTGACCTCCCATTCACCGGAGGTCGAAAATATAGAGCTTGGCACACTAAACTTGGCGCGCGAAGTGCCATCTGAGAGCATCGCTTTTTTCTCACCTAGCGGTAGCCTCAAATCAACGGCCACCGAGTGCGTTCCGGCAATACGAGATCCCCACTCGAGGGCGCGAAACTTAAGTCCAATTCGAGGGTCCGAAAAAAGGAAGATCTTTCGCGTCAAACCCACGTCAATTAAATAATTCTGTGGGTTTTGATAGGAGTTCCACAGTGCCACCGGAAGCACACCATACAGATCCAAATCGCGCAGTAATCCATAGCCTGCCGACAGGTGTGTCATCAGCAGGTGATCGACAACTCCAACACGGGTGTTTTTTCCGTCACCCAGCTCAACCGGACGAAGCACATAATCTGTAGTTAAGCCGTACATCCACGCCTGATAGGGAACGGTGTGTGGTGTTTCGTTGAGAAGACCCGACGCATTTCCGGCGGTGGGTGCGAAATTTTCTGCATTGAAACCCAATCCCGAGGCCTGATGAGACAACAGCCCAAGAGACAGAGACGCGACTGCAGACGTGGTGGTCAAATGAGTTTTCTTAAAATTCATGAGCGACTATTCTCCGAGCGTTGCGCGAAACGGCGCGACAACCTGCGAACAACGACTAAAGGCAGCGAGAGTAATCCCAGAAGCAAGGCAAGTGTTCCCGGTGAATTTGAAGCTTGGGCCAGAGCCAGACTTCCGCAGTTTCCGGTGCCCCCTTGCAATCTAAGACCTGTGAGATCTTGTTGGCTGTCTGCATTTCCGACCACACCAAATTCGCTCGCCAGACGATTGCCCTCGTCAGCATTGCGGTAGTCGCGATACTGCCCCGAAGGCAGAGGCGCAGCATAAAATCCGTCACCCTTTGGATCGGTCGCTCCAATCTTGTCGCCATCCACTGTTCTGTCTTCGGGAACAGATGAGCACTTTAGATTTGCATCCGCAGCAGCTCCAACAACAACATTGATTGTTGTTGAGTCTGCGCTGCGCCCATCCTGATACACAGGCGTCACCTTCACCTGATTTGTGCCTGTTTTCAGACCCACAAATTTAATGCTGAACGAACTTCCGGGTGCTGCGGGAGAAACAGCTTTGTACGAAAGTTTTGAGCCTCCATCGGCCGGAGTGACTTCGACCCTCACATACCGAAGCGCGTTTTTATCGAATTGCTGAAACAGACTGTCGAGCCTTGAGACAAGGTCCGTAGAATTTCTTGCATATCCGAATTTAACTTTACCATTGCCCGTGCGCGCGCTGTTTTCAATCAAAAAACCAGCGGGATTCAAAGACGGTTCGCCATTGTCGTCATAGTCAAAATAAGCAGTTTGATCTGGAGTAAACAAAATAGGATGAACATTAATTTCGTCAAACGGAGCAGTCAGTGCCTCGCTATGCGCAGCTGCAATTGACGCAGGAGCCTGACGGTCGACACAATAATCCTGCACTTTATCGATCAGAAATTCATTCAGGCGTGGCTCACGTGAAAGCCGTCGACTCGCTGCACACACAGAACCCGCGACGTTTTTGGGAACGTTGGGCAAGCCGTCGGTCACGAGAACAACATTTCGGCCCACGTTGTTGGCATTTGTTGTCTCATTATAAGCCTTGGCAGTACCCTTAAAAAAATATGTAAAATCAGTTGAACCACGCGGCATATCGGTTGCGAAATCAACAAAATTTCTCATGTTGTTCACAGCGTTGCTGTCGCTGGCAAAAGCGAAAGGAAGAAATTCGCAGATGGAAAACTTGGTGGCATCCGACGGAGTTCCCCACCGCGCCGTAGCCGCTGCCGATGGAAATGTATCGGTCGTTTTCACGCAGTAATCCGGATCAAACCTCAAGTTCAGGTCATCGACCTTCTGACCTGCAAATTCAACGCCCGATCGACCGTTGTAATTCATGACCGCAAGTTTCGGATACGAAGCATTACCGGGCGCAACATTCAATTGCCCTGCCTTGGTTGCAAAAGATTGCAAAAAATTGGAGACAACCGTGGCGCGGAGTCCATTCACATCGGTGGTGAGCTCACTCTTGGAGTTATCAACAATCACCATCACCTGTCCGCGCAGCTCATTTGACTGAGACAAGCAATTTTTTACATTCCAATTGAATGCCACAACGTCGCCCGTGCCAGCGGCTTTGGTGATGTTAATTGTGGAGCCGTTCGTCAGCGCTGGGGCAGTACCACCACTACCGGGAATACAATCGGGCTCTGCCGCAACCGGCTCGCAGCGGCTAAATGGAGCCGGCAAAGCCTGACTCGCAAAGGCTGTCGGCACCAATCCGACAAGAAACCCGAAAAGACGTGGCGGCAAATTCTTCCTCACGTTGACATTCTCCTTTCCGATTCCTCTGAAAGTTCGTGGCTTTGACTGAAATATTGCCATGTTTGCGAACACCCCAACACCCCTGCAGACCCGCGGGTACAGGAAGGAGCATCGGAGATTTGACACACCCCACCGATTAGGCGAGTTTGCTGTCATTCCAACAGTCATGCCGGCCTTTTGTCTTTGGGCGATGTGCGCCGGCTCCACGGACGGATTTGAACATGACTTCAGCAAACCGCCAGAAACTTGCGGCTCTGCCCCTGCAGACAACAATCTATCTCGATTGCAATGCGACCACGCACACGCACCCTCTTGCGCTGCAAGCTGCTCGTGAGGCTATGGAGCTGTGCTACGGCAACCCGAGTTCCACCCACATCACCGGACTTCATGCCAAGTCCTTCCTCGAAAGCGCCCGTGATGCTGCCGCTCTCGCTGTGGGCGCCTCGAACGCCGATGAAATTATTTTTAACAGCGGTGCAACAGAGGGGATTCAGTCTTCGGTTTTTTCGGTCCTCATCGAATTGATGTCCGAATTCCGCGAAACAGGACGACTGAAACGTTGGAAGATTCTCTACGGAGCCACCGAGCACAAAGCTGTACCTGCGGCATTGGAACATTGGTCGAACGTGCTGAGAGTTCCCGTCACTTTGGAAGCCATTCCGGTCGACACCACGGGGCTTCCTGACCTCGACTTTGTATCCGAACGTCTGCCTCAAACAGCGCTCATTTGCACCATGGCTGTGAACAACGAAACAGGCGTGATTCAGCCGCTCCAAAAAATTTCCGAACTCTTGGCATCACCCGCAGGCCGCGGCTGCCTTTGGTTCGTCGATGGCGTACAAGCACTTGGCAAGATTCCTTTTCATTTATCGTCACTGGGTGCGCACTATGCTTGCTTTTCGGGACATAAATTAAACGCACCCAAAGGCATTGGTTTTCTTTGGGTGCGTTCCGATGCTCCATACACGCCTATGATTGTGGGCGGAGGACAAGAGCGAGGAAAGCGTTCCGGAACCGAGAACCTTCCCGGTGCAGCAGCCTTTGGGCGAATTCTTCGTGCCCTCAACGAAAAAAATAATTCCATCTTTCTCAGTCATACACAGCTTGAGCAATGTCGGCAAAAACTAATTGCCGCTCTCACTCATTGCTTTCCCACTTTAGTGTGGAATGCCGATTTGAATCACTGCGTTCCAACAACTCTCAATTTTTCTGTCGACGGAATTTCCGGGCGTGAGTTAATGAACGCTCTGGATGCTGCAGGAGTTCGTGTTTCGGGCGGTTCTGCCTGCAGTTCAGGTAAAGCGAACGGAAGCCATGTTCTCACCGCCATGAACCTGCCCAAATGGCGCACCCAGAATGCCATCCGTTTATCTTTTGGACCGGCGAATTCAGAGTTGGAAATCGAAGCGGCATGCGAGGCCATTCGCAACGCAGGAGAAGCACTGCGCGCCAGCTGTATGATTCCTCAACGCCCTGCCCGCGCAGATCAAGTCACAGAAATGCTCAAACACAGCGGTCAGGGGATCAGCGAATTGCGCTCTTCCGACGGGACACGTGCGTGGTTGATCGTCGCTGATGAGGGGAAATCGTTTTTGGTGGCCGACTGCGAAAGCGCGCTGCAAGAACTTAAAACAAAGCTTTCCTGCCGTGGGCTGCCGAGTACACAAATTCTGCGTTTGGACGCACCCATGCCCGAAAACGGGCTTCCCGAAGGATGGGCTCAACTCAAAAGCACGTCGGGAATCTCACTTCTTTTCACGCTTCCAACCTCAATGCACTCCAACGCACAGACGCAAATATCTGTTCTGTTTTCTCCGCTCAAAGAGTGCTTTTCCGAACTCGCGCAGAGCAAATTTGCAGAGAAAATCGATAACCACATTTTGTTAGCCTGCTGCGCATGCGAACCAACAGCCCTGACTGCTTACGAGTTTTCTTCATCCGGCCTCAAAAACCTCGACACTCTTCACAACCAAATGCACAGCAACATTGAGTGCAACAAAGAAGAACTTGCTGAGCGGCTCAGGCATCAGCATTTTACGGTTCTTGATGTGCGCGAGCCCTTTGAGTCGGCCACAAGCCACTTGGACGACATCCTCAACCATATCCTTCAGGCGGGAAGTCAATCGCTCAAAACACAAACCACCGCTTTCAGTTTTGGAGTTGTGCCGCTTTCACGGCTTCCCCAATTTATGATCGACCGTCTTGCTTCACCGCGACAAGAGAAAATCTTGTGTGTGTGTCGCAGCGGACAACGCAGCCTACAGGCCGCAGAACTCCTGCGCAGAATACAGGGCTGCGATGCCTACAGCCTCAAAGGCGGGGTTGCAGATCTTCTTGCACCGACTGTTTCCCTTCCTCCCCGTTCCGCGGTCTTTGCTGGTCATGACCAATGACCAGCGCAACCTCTCGGCGCTTGCCAACGGGGAAACTTTCAAGCTCGGACGATTGCACTGCAAAATTCTAACCACAGCCGATGGCAGCGCGTCGCTCTGCTACGGTGACTCGTTCGAAACGCTCACAGAACCTATGCACAGCTCAAAAGGCGCATGGTCCGAAACTCTAAGTATTTACGAACCTGCCCTGAGACGATCATTCGAATTTATCTCGGACGATGTTCCCATCTGGCGCATCGCCTCCATCGGACTGGGGCTGGGTTACAATGAAATCCTGTCAGTCGGACTGGCCATGCAGAAGGGGCTCACGCCAGAGAACCTAATAATCAGCTCTTTCGAATCTCGTGAGGAACTGAGAACGGCATTTAAAGATTACTTTCAGCACCCATCAAGCGTCTCCGACACATCGCCGATCAGTTCAGTTTACCTAGACATTCTTAAACGTGTGGCCGCCTTTTGCGAGATAGACGCTTCTTCACTTAGTGCGCGTGTCAGTGCGTTGATGCAAACGAGTCGTCTCATTATAAATGGGCCAGTGACCCTGCAGTCTCTTAGGGAGACTCAACAAAACCAATCAAAAGGGTGCATTCTTTTTGATGCTTTTAGTCCTGCCTCCAGTCCTGACCTGTGGACCGAGGACATTCTTGCCGCGCTCACAGACTCACTCGCAGCTTCGCGGTGCGTCTTTGCCAGCTATGCGAGTCGCACGGTGCTCAAAAGGGTTCTTAAAATGAAGGGCTTTCAACTCGAAAAACGCATTGGATTTGCAGGCAAACGAGAGTCAACATTGGCAATACGGCAATAAATTTCTGTTCGTAAAAAAAACCGAGGCAAAAAAAAAGGGCCGGCCGAAGCCGGACCTCTCATCAGAGTCCTGCGCGAAGGCAGGACGACCTGAGGGCTCAGATTACTGAGCTGGAGCAGCTGCAGGAGCGTCGCCAGCTGGAGCGGCTGCAGGAGCAGCGTCAGCAGCAGGAGCGTCAGCCTTCTTAGCAGCTTTCTTCTTGCTCTTCTTAGCTGTCTTAGCCTTCTTCTTCTTAGTAGCTTTTTCTTCCTTAGCAGGAGCAGCTTCAGCAGCTGGTGCAGCAGGAGCAGCTGCAGGAGCTTCAGCAGCTGGAGCAGCTGCAGGAGCAGCAGCTTCGTTAGCCAGAGCTGTTGAGAAAGCGAAAACGGAAGCGAGAGCAACGAGTGCTAATTTCATGAGAAACCTCCAGTGAACATATGTTCGAAGCAGAGAGGGTACTTTCGGCTCCATGCCTGAAGCCCCGTTTTCAGCTTCTGCGGGGAATACGACCCAGCGGCAATGTTTATTCCGCAACCGAAATTTTTTTTCAATCCTGCAGGACCGGAAATTCATCTTGGGACTTCGGCACCCTGCCTACAATGAAGAACAGAGATCGCATGAAAACGCTGACGTTCGTCAACAACCGGTCAACGGCAATAGGCAAAAAAAACCGCCCCCCCGGAGGGGACGGTTTTTCAATGTTTGAGCACCGAGGGCAAAAACACAATTAGGCTTTTGCAGCCTCAACTTCGACCTTGGCCAAACCAACAAGATGCTTAAGAACCTTGTCGACCAGAACCTTGCCGCGGAATTCTTCAATCACTTGCTGACCGTAATTACGGATCAGGTCCTGAGGACGTACTCCGGCTTGAAGTGCAAAGTTGGTGAGCTCTTGACTGACTTCACGATCATCAACAGTCAGGCCTTCTTGGCGAGCGATGTGGCCAAGCGCCAGAACACCCTTCACTTCGCTGACTGCCCAGTCGCGGTACTCGTTACGCACGGATTCATTATTCGAATCAAGCTGGTTGCCTTTGTCGCGACGGCTGTTGGCGTCGGCAATCGCGCGGTCGATTGTTCCTTCAATCAGGCTCTCTGGAACATCGAATGTGTTCTTTTCAAGAATCTGCTTGATGATAGCGTCTTTGAATTTAGCGACCTTGTTACGATCGTTCATGTTTTCGATTTGTGTACGCATCGTGCTGCGCAGAGCATCCAGATTCTCAGCTCCAAAGCGCTTCGCAAAATCGTCGTTCAAACGAGTCAGGTCGAAAACATGGATTGAGTTGAGTGTCAGATTGAACTCAGCGGTTTTGCCTTTAAGGTTGTCATCGCTAACCGTCGTTGGATAGGCGACCTTAATTTTCTTGCTGTCACCGGTCTTCATGCCGATGATTCCAGCTTCGAGCTCGGGCAGAGTGCTGCCATCGAGATGAAGAGTAACGTCTTTCGACGCGCGTTCGGACAATTCTTTGCCGTCAACGCTAATAACATAGTCGACCTTCACAGCGTCTTGTTTCGCAGCTGCGCGTCCTGATGTTTCAGCAACGAGTTGGTCGGCGTCCGACGCCAGCTGACGAATCGTGCGGCTGACTTGCTCGTCGACTTCAGGTTCTTTTTCTGATGTTGTCAAAACGAGCTCTTTGTAACCCTGAATCTCAACTTTGGGGTTGATATCCACTGTGGCCGTGTAAACGAACTGTTTGCCTTCTTCGAATTGACCTTCAACGTCGATCATTGGGAAGCTGACAATCTGGAAATCAACAGTCTTGACGGCTTCACTGTAAGAATCGTTCACAGCCTTCTCATATGCTTTCTTTGCAACGTCTTGAGCAAAGAATTTGCGGACGAGAGCGGGTGGAACTTTGCCTTTGCGGAATCCCTTGATTTCAGCGGACTGCTGAATCTCTGTTACGGCGCCATCGAAGGCCGATTTCACGGAGCTCGAAGGGACTTCGATGCGAAACTTGCGGCGGGTTGAATTAATTTCTTCAATCTGTGGTGTCGTCATGGAATAGATCTCGCTTCCAA
>CAYWSV010000130.1:0-9394 GCA_964460155.1 uncultured Oligoflexia bacterium
CCGGAACTCAACTTCTACGCCCGACAATTGATCATGTGTTCAAACGGATGATGCAAAACAACCCCGCTGCAATTAAAAGCCTACTCACCGCAGTCCTTCAACCCCAAAGTCCGATTGAATCGATTACGGTGCTCAATCCCGAACTGCACGGCCCGCGCTTTTCAAGTAAGGCTTCTCGGCTCGATTTGCACATTCGGCTGCACAACGGAACGCTCGTTGATATCGAAGTGCAAACAAGTCGCGATGCACAGTTCATTAAAAGATCCCTTTATTACACATTCCAGATGATTGGTGGTGAGCTGAAAAAAGGGGAGGGATACGACAAGCTCCCAAACCTTTGTGGCATCTACATTTTCGATGAAAACGTATTCCCCGAGCTCCCCGAAATTCATTCCAGCTTTCAGCTCCGCCGCAGTATTCCCAATGACGGAGTTTATCTACAGCCCGACATCCTGCGCCTTGACTTCATTGAGTTGCGGAAAATTTCGAGCTTGAACCCCAAGGAAAATCCATTATTCTCGGCTTGGGTGCAGTTTCTTGGCGCAAAATCCGCTGAAGATTTACAGAAGGCAGCGAGTACGGCCCCCGAGCTCAACACTCTTGTTACGGAATTGAAGCTTATGTCGTCGGAAAAAAGTTACGTCAAACTGATTCAAAAGAACAAAATGGATAGAATCATCGCCCAGCGCGCCAACGCGGAGGCTCTGAGTGATGCAAAGGAAGCGGCCAAGGCAGAAGGCAAGGCCGAGGGCAAGGCCGAGGGCAGGGCTGAAGGCAAGGCCGAGGGCAAGGCCGAGGGCAAGGCCGAGGGCAGGGCTGAAGGCAAGGCCGAGGGCAGGGCTGAGGGCGCCCGCCAAGCGCTTCTCACCAGCATCCACACCGTTCTCTCCCGGAAGGTCACCATCACTCGAGACGCGCTGGTCAACCGCCTCAGCGACCGTTCCATTGCCGAACTCGAATCCCTTCTCGCAGCCTCACTCGATTTCACATCCCCCGCCGACCTCGACGCGTGGGAAAAATCGAACCTTCCACGCGGTACCTAAACAAAACACCCATCCCTGCCCGCCGCAGGCGGGCAGGGATGGGATTCACCGACCCCCTCACACTCAAGCACCCCCTCACCACCGCCATCGGCGGGGCTCATCTTCAGCCCCTCCAAAAAAATCCCCCCAAGGCCGCCTGTAGCGGCTTTGAGGTTTTTCCTTCTCCCCACAAACGTGCTACACACCCTTCCCAAATAGACATGTTTTCGCGGGATCGCACCAGCGGGCGGCCTGAAGCACACGCCGCACCCGCGCTCCCCAAGCACGAAGGATCTCCCTCATGACGCAGTGGAAAGGTATCATCCTCGCAGACATGCGCGACGTGCTTGTCATCTCCACTCCACACGATCTCCCGCTCTTTCAACGCCTGCTCGGCGATGGATTGCAGTGGGGCATGAACCTATGAAGAAAAAATAATCACACACCTGTTGAAAATCAGCCTCCAGCCCCATCTCCGAGGAGAAACAAAAGCCGATGACCCATCCATACAACAATCTTCTCGAAGATCTCCGCAAAAAGCTGGAACGAGCTCTCAAACACCTTGAGTACTCCGCACAAAAAACTGCAAATCTATCCACCGATGTTGCAAACCTGTCCGAGCAAGAGCTCTCCGATTGGGAGGGATTCACTTCACGATTCTCGAGAGTTTCTGAAATATTTTTGCAACGCTATATGCGCACGTGGATACTGACCCGTGACCCCGGATTTTCTGGATCTTTCCGAGACTTTCTCAACGCAGCGCATAAACACGGACTCATCGATTCCATTGAACCTTGGATGAAAATCCGAGAGATGAGAAACCGGATGGCACACGAATATGAAGATTCACGTCTTCAGATTCTTTTTGAAGAAGTGCGTCTTCGCGCCTCTACGTTGTTAACAATCAAAGATATTCTTTCCCGATGAGACTCAGTGAATTCGAAATTGATGCAATCAGAAGAACGGCCTCGCAAACGTTTGGCCCTAAAGTTTCTGTTTGTCTCTTTGGCAGTCGTGTTGATGACAGCAAACGGGGGGGCGATATAGATCTCTTGATCATCGCTGAATCCGATCAAAAACGCCTCGATATTCTGAGAAGCGAAACTGATTTTCTTGTTGCTGTAAAAAATATGATTGGTGAGCAGAAAATAGATCTCGTGGTTGCAACTTCCGAGAGTTTAACGTCCGACCCATTTCTACTCACGTTATCGACTCGCATCCCTCTCACGGGAACCCATGCAATAAAAATCACTCCCGAACTCGTCGAAACATCGCATTTGTTTTTAAAAGCGGACGGCAACACACTCAATACTGCACAACTGGGCGATTACCTGATTTATTCGGATGGACGCGTCGTTGCACTTGTCGACGTTTCCAAGCTCAGCCAGCCAGGCGATTCGTGCACGGCTGTTCTCACACAGACTCCCAATCAAGCGGACCATTTCAAAGCGCTCGTTCTAGCTGAATTGCGGAAAACAGGGTCGCTGCAATAGCCCAGAAAAAATTGATGAGCATGTTAAGGAAATCCTCAGTCAGGAAGCCTTAGCCGGCCGCAGTCATGGTTGCGAGGGTCGACAGCCCTTCTTGATTGCCAACGCCAGTTTGCAGTCTTCCGGAAAATCCGACACGCAACCGCGTTTTGTTTTTAGAATGCTCCAAGTCCAAGAGAGTTTTTTTGTCGACAAATTTTCTGCGGAACCGATATTCGCTCCATGATAAATTCCCATGAGGCAAACATAGTCCTGAGTTCTGGATAAGCGTTTCCAAGACTTCTCCAACGATTTGCAAACACTGAGTGGAACATGTCGTCGGGGCAAATATTCAAAGATTACGCCCCTCTGGATTGCCGAGAACGAAAAGATCGTTTGCCTTTCATCATCATTTTCCACGTCGTATGGGACTCCGCAGTCGAATTTTACGCTATGAGCAGAGAAACACTTCCAATACCAGCCGCCGGGCTTGCCTTCATCGAATTCAACTGGGTCTGACCTACATTCCACAAGAGCAAGGTCTTTCTGACCCAATATTCCGTGAGCATCACCTATAATGGCGAACGGATATGGATTTTTTTTCTCAGCCAACTTCGTTTTTATCTGAACTGCGAAAGAATTTTGACTGGGAAATGCAACTATCACAAAGACGAGAATTATTTTTTGCATACTTTGAGTTCTTTGTTGTATCGCAGAAATGAATTCAAAATGTCTCTTTTTTTATCCTCTGATTTGGCTGTCGATAGCCCCTTGTATTCAAAAACAGCTTCCTCCCAAGAGGCCTCTCTCTTAAGTTTCTTTGAGGCAATATATCTTTTTTGAAACAACCATCGCACGCCTGAACAGATGTTGACATTCGGATCATTCAGATCGGACTTTGTAACGGTAATCAAATGATCCTTGAGTTCTCCATTTTCATCCCCAAGGATCTTCCGCGTTGCATTTGTCAATTGTAACAATCCGCGGGCACTGTTAGAGTTCTTGGAGTTGACAATGGCTTTGGGGTTGAAACTTGACTCTGAAGCAATGAGTGCTTTTACGAGTTTCGGATCCAATAGTTCGGAGGGTTTGAGGATCTCGTTCCAGTACCGCGTCCAGCCGATGATCAGGTCATCGTATGCATTTCCGATTTCCTTAAAATCTTGGATAGTGCACAGATTTTTGTCGATCTTGGTGAAATGAATATTACGAATCTGATGAATTTCATCGGTATACAACTGATCTCGGCCTGTTGGATTTTTTGCGCTATGCGCCCGTCGAACTGTCATATAACCGAGAGGATTCTTCTCGCTTGGAGGCACTCTTAATGGATGCTCTTTCACCCAGTGTTCCCCATAGGGGCAAACCCTCCACGGATGAAATTTTTCTTCCTCATTGCTGTTCTTTTTCTTCGCCATGAGATCTTCCTTCATGAGGGTTGGAATCGGATCTATACCCTCTGGAGCGGTTCTGATTTTTATAATCTTAAAGAATCATTTTTCAGGCCCTGATGATGATTGCATTTTAATTCTGGGTCAAATTCTATTGAATTTTTCTAGACTTGAAAAATATTGACATAAAATTCCAATTTCCGATCACCTGATTGAAAATTTTCAACCTACAAAAATGTCTTTCGCGGTCACGAATCCTCGCGGCTCGATCGTCACATCCGGCTGCACAACGGAACGCTTCCAAACTTGGCTGGCATTCACATTTTCGAAAAAAAATGTGTTTCCCGAGCTCCCAGAAATTCATTCCAGCTTTCAGCTCCGCCAAGCACTCCTCAACAGCATCCACACCGTTCTCTCCCAGAAGGTCTCCATCAGTCGGGACGCCCTCTCCATCCGCTTTAGCCAACGCTCCAGGTTTTGAACCTGAACAAATCAGCCTTAGAGTCAGCTTTTTGATTTTGAATATTTTGTGACATTTTTTAAATTTAATGTCATTATTCATTCATAATTGGGGTTATAGATGGTCTCTCGGCAAGCAAAAACCAACAAAAATACTGATAAAAACTCCTCCGGAAGACCCAAGAAGTCGGTCGTCGCATTGCGGGCGCTGCCCATGTTCAATTTGGAGGACGCGGTGCGGCTCGGTTTCAGTCAAGCAACCATCTCGAGAGCAGTTGCAAGAGGCGAAATTATGCGTCTCGAAAAAAATCTTTACCGGCACCCGGAGAGCGATCTCGACTCCCAAACCCAGGACTTTGCTATTGCGTGTGCAAAATTCGGTCCGCGCTCTGCCATCGGTGGCTTGAGTGCACTTTTCCATTATGGTCTTTTGGAACAGGCGCCTCAGCAAGTCTGGGTTATTGTTCCTCCGCAGGTTCGCTCGCGACTTGGAAAATATCGATGCCTGCGGACTGAAACACCATTGGAAGTTGGGGTTTCACATGAACCCTACTTTCGCATCACCACCATTGAAAGGTCGCTGGCGGAGGCAATGCGGCATTCAACGAAAATCGGATTGGACACTGCGATCAGAGCCTGCAGACAAGCATTCAAAGAAGATAAATCTAGACCAGAGAAGGTCTTGAGAATCGCCCGTCAGCTTGGTTTCGAAGACTTCATCATCAGAAATTGGGAAGCCATTACGTTGGAGTAGAGCATGCCATTTCCAAAAAACTCACAGGCACTTTCTCTGACTCTTCAGAACATTGCGAGCGGAGAAGGAAAGTCGTACCAGGCGATTCTGACCTCATTTCTCATTGAGCGTGCCCTTGTTCGATTGGTTTCGGATGAATTCCTTTTCAACCATCTCGTTTTCAAAGGCGGGTACGTCGGCCAACGCATTTTTGATACGGGAAGATTTACTCGGGATCTGGATTCCATCCTTGTCGGGGCATCCATGCAATCAATTGTTGAATCGGTCATGGCGGCATTGCGTCAGAATATCGGAGATCACACCTGGTTTGAATTCGAGGAACAATCAGTTCTTGAACTTCAGAATGAATATGGTGGAGTCCGATTGAAGTTCCGAGCAGGGCTTCTCCCGAGAATCGAAGATGTCAGGCGTGCACAGATTCTTCATTTGGATTTTGGAATCGGTGACCCTATCACGCCTGCACCGTTGGTAGCTTCAACTCAATCAACCATTGGAGCCGAGCAGATTTCATGGCGAGTCTATACCGTGGAAACCATCTGCTCTGAAAAACTCCACACGCTCTTGACGAGAGGTTCCGAAAATTCCCGTTCAAAAGACGTTTTTGATCTGGCATTTCTATTACCCAAAGCGAACGGTCAAATCCTCAAAGAGGCACTCGCTCGAACTTACCAATACCGGAACGATACATTGCCACAGTCGTTTTTAGGTACGATCCAAGAAATCGACACAACTCTCCTCAAGCGAGGATGGAAGAGCGCTCTTGCTGGATTAAAAACCTTGCCGAATTTTGAACAAACTTTTGCGGATTTAATAAAAATTCTCATTGCTCATGGAATTTAAGAACAGCCACATCGCCCGCCGACCTCGACGCCTGGGAAAAAGTGCACCCGGCTCAAAGACCCTAAACAAGACATCCAACCCAGCCCGCCGCAGGCGAGTTGGGATTTACTAGCAACTCACGTCCAAAAAAATCCACACCCATCATTTTCCGATCGCCTGACCGAAAATTTTCATCCCGTGAAAATGTCCTTCGCACTCACCTGTCCACGCGCGCATTTTCTACGGCTCACATGCAAAGGAGCCCACCTCGAATGCGCAACAACTTTCCAGAAATCATTCCGTCCGCCCGCATTCCGGGGACACGCCTTCCCAAACCAACAAACGATTTGGTGTTCAAACGATTGATGCAAAGCAATCTGGCGGCGCTCAAAAGCCTGCTCACCGCAGTGCTACAACCCAAAAGCCCGATTGAGTCCATCACGCTTCTGCCAACAGAACTTCAAGGACCACATTTAACCAGCAAGGAATCGAGGCTGGATCTGCTCGTAAAGCTTCACGATGGGACTCTCATTGATATCGAAGTGCAATCGAGCCGAGAAGCCCACTTTGTCCGGCGCTCGCTTTATTACACGTTCCAAATGATGGGCGGCGCGTTGAACAAAGGAGACTCTTACGACAATCTGCCGAGCCTCGCGGGAGTTTACATTTTCGACGATGTGGTCTTTCCATCTCTTACAGAAGTCCACTCAAGTTTCCAACTCAGACGAGCGATCCCAGACGACAGCTTTCGTCTGCAACCCAATGTCCTGCGCCTCGATTTTATCGAACTACCCAAGATTTCCAGCTTGAATCCTGCAGAAAACCCACTATTCTCTGCGTGGGTTCAGTTTCTTGCGGCAAAATCCGCTAAAGAATTAGAGGTCGCGGCTCACTCAATTCCGGAGATCAATCAACTCGTAGGGGAGTTAAATAAAATGTCGGCAGACAAAGAATTTATCGACCTGCTCAACAAAAACGAAGTCGACAGAGTCATCGCCCAACGTACAAACGCTCAGGCACTGAGAGACGCACGGGACAAAGGCAAGGCAGAAGGCAAAGCCGAGGGCAAGGCTGAGGGTACCCGCCAAGCGCTCCTCAATAGCATCCACACCATTCTTTCCCGGAAGATGAGCATCACTCGAGACGCGCTGGCCAATCGCCTCAGCCACCGCTCTATTTCTGAACTCGAATCCCTTCTCGCAGCCTCACTCGATTTCACATCCCCCGCCGACCTCGACGCGTGGGAAAAATCGAACCTTCCCCACGGCACCTAAACAAAACACCCATCCCACCACCGCCTGCGGCGGCATCTGAACCCACATCTTAATTCCAAAACTCATCATTCGAACACGACTCTGGCCTTTTTTCCCATCACCGCCGCAAGTTCTGCGATGCTGGCCATGGTGAGATTCGCCTCTCCTTTGAGGAGCCTTGATGTTTGGCGACTGCTTGTATCCAACCTGCGTGTTAATTCATTGAATCCTATTTTTTCTTTCGCCATGTAACTGGCAACCGCGCTGGAAACGCTCTCTTGCAGCTCACGCATTGCGGCAATCATCTTGTCCGCCTGCTGGTCCACTTCCGCGCGCTCTTCGGGGCTAAGAAGCTTAGCTTCGACTTCTTCCAAAGTAGGCATGGCATTTATGCGTTCGCTCTTCTTGCTCATTCCAGGTCCTCCATGCGCGACAATGCGGTGCTTATGTCACGTTCTTGGGACGTCTTTTTGCCAGATGCCAACAAGATAATGAGATTTTCGCCCTCAAAGCAGTAGTAGATCCGGTAGCCCGGCCCCCGTCCGGTGTCTCGCAGCTCGTACAAACCTCCACCCAACGCGCGACAATGCGGCAGATGAAGATCCCGACCAATTTCTCCCAGCATTCGAAGCAATGCGAACATTCGCTTTTGGTGAATTTTGTCGAGTGACGCCAGCCATTTCTCGACGGGGCACCGGCCACGCGAATCGGTCCAGAACTTCACCTCGAAAGTTGACATCGGATCTCTCCTAAATTTACTTTAATACAGTAGTATCTCAAAGTAAACCAAAAATATGAACATTCACTCCGGCGGGTTGGCCCGTCCATCTCACGTGTCGTAGGTTCGAAAATTCGGAAAATACGCTCATCACTCACTTTTCAGTCCTTTGTTGCCTGAAATAAAATCTTCAATGCGAACCTATTTCCCACGACAATTTCAAATCCAAAATCACACCCGATACGAACCACAAATCCCGAAGAAATCGCATTTCACAAAGGGTGGATTAATGGAGAGAAAGTGGAAGAAACGGCGCGGGGAATGAAGAATTCGCAGTATGGGAAGTATCTTTTGAAGTTGATTCAACGCTGAAATGTGAATTTCAAAGAGTTGACACGCCTAAAGAGGATCAATTTAATTAATTTACTAGGTCAGGCATAAAGTGCGTGGGAGGGATCCAGCCACACAACGTAAAACGTGTGCTCGATAAAAAAACCATGGATGCGACCGTATTTGTTTTGCTCAATTCCTAATTGCCAAGGCATATCAACAATCTCTTCTTCGTTTGGAATACCAAAGGCAACCTCTGTTGACTGACGCCAATCAATTTTGTGGGTGCGTATAGCTTTATGCCTCATCTCGGCCGGCGTTAAGGTCGAGTAGTCGGCCAGCCTTTCAAGAAGTCTGCAAAAATACTCCGTACTCTCATCGCGATATTTAAATTTCGCATTATCGCGCATGAAGTACTTGAAGGAGAAACGCATAGCCTCGTTGAGGGGCTGACGAGGACAGGCTTTCTTAATCGGAGTTTTAGGTAAATGCTTAGGCGACACGTGAGAGCATTTCCTTATAGAAGGATTTCATTGTGTCCTCGTTGATGAACGTCGAGCAGGTCGCATCCTCAGGTAAACCGTTCCTCGCTTCGATCCACGGCTTCTCTTCGTGAGTCATTCGCTCTAACTCATAGGCGTCGCATGCCAAGAAATTCTCTACAATAATCTCAAGATGCTTTTGGATATTCTCGGGGAAATGAGGCTCAGCGACCTCTTCAGTAATTGGGTTCCAACGGTAGGACCTAAATCGGTCGTAAAGTTCGCGGTTCACTGGACCGTGAACCCACGCCTCAAATCGATCAGAAAATAGACATTCACCCTGCAATGCGAGGTACCATGCTTGAGCGTAATAACAGAGTTTTTGTAATTTCAAATTGGTCAAAACGGAGCCAGACTCGCTCGCGCGTCGTATGAAATAATCTGCAACGAGGTGGATTGTTGTCATGTGAGTCTCCCGATACTCCTGCACACTGAACTTCGAGTCCGGAACCTATCATCCAGAAGTATACGAATCTAGAGCAAAGAAAACCCTGTCCTGAAACCTGGCACTGATAGGAAATTTCCAGTCATTTTCCTATTTATCGACAGATTTTCGGCAGGTCTTAAACGACTTTAACAAATAACGCCGGCGCCCACGTGAACACCGGCGCGGATTTCAGCGAGGCGGACATGCGCG
>CAYWSV010000130.1:9404-9616 GCA_964460155.1 uncultured Oligoflexia bacterium
AACACACTGCAAGGTGGGGTGGATCACGCTCAGCATCTTCCGATGTTCGATCTCCCCCGCCGATCTCGACGCTTGGGAAAAATCGCATCTGCCCCACGGCAGTTAAACAAAACACCCATCCCAGCCCGCCGCAGGCGGGCTGGGATTCCCCAAACCTCTCCCCCTCCCCTTCTCCCCACAACCGTGCTACACAACCTTCCCAAACAGACATG
>CAYWSV010000131.1:0-5572 GCA_964460155.1 uncultured Oligoflexia bacterium
AAGAGGCTCTTGTTGCGCTTTGTTTCGAAACCAACTGGTCTTTGATTCAAAAGAGAGTCACGAACAATCGCGCTCCAATCGTTCACAGCTCACACCCAATTCTCAGCCAAACAAAAATTCAATTGCATGAATATTTCGATGGCCAACGACATGAATTTTCAATCCCACTCAGCCTTTCAGGAACACCCTTCCAAAATTCTGTGTGGGCAATGCTCCAGCAGATCCCTTATGGCTCGGTGTGGTCCTACTCTGCGCAGGCCGAAAGACTTGGTTGCAACTCAGCAGTGCGCGCCGTGGGTCAGGCGAACGCACTGAATCCCATATGCATTCTTGTGCCCTGCCATCGAGTCATTGCCAAAGACGGTTCGCTTGGTGGTTACTCGGGGGGATTGCGTGTGAAAAGATTATTACTGCAATATGAAGAAAATAATCTAATAAAATCTCAATAATTCAGATATTTAGATAGTTAAGTGCAGATGTAACGAGTTCGTCACACCTGCGTGCTGATGTTTTTTTACATTCGGAATAGACTTCCGGAAGTAAAGACGATGAGCTGAATCAACGGAGTCACTGGTGCATTCAACCAACAAAAGAACATCTCCTTTTTCGGGGTTGAAAGCGGTTCTGTGCCTTTTATTATTTACGCTCTGTCTCTCATACTCACAAAACTCTCACGCCGGCGATTCAAAACACGATTCAATGACGCAAAAAAGTGAAACTGAGCTTCGTCTTGGTTTAACGGCTAGCGGATTTCATTTTCTGCTCGACACACTGGGTACAGCTGCTGCGACTTCAGGTAAACGTGAAGATATGTACTTCGATGTGCATGAGAACAGCAAATTTCTCATGCGCCGTTTAGAACCGCGTGCAAAACTGCGCATTCAATATCGAAGCAATGAATGTGTCATACAAAAATCGTGGATCACAGAGCAACATTTTAGCAAGGTTCAAGATTTCACATGGAGTGCAACGACGCGCTCATCTGCCCACCTTGCACGGTCTCAGAAAAGCGAAACGTGTCAGCGCTGGCGAACGTCCTCGCAATTCCTTGTCGCCAAAGTGGCAGAGGGAAAAATCAAATCATCAGAAATCGATGCTGTTGAAGAGTTTTGGAAAGCTCAAATCTGGCCGCTTCTTCCCGACTTCGACACCGCAACAGCACACCTTCAAGGGCCTTTGGTTCCAGCAGCAGTTGTCCACAAAGACCGTTGGGTCTTTAACGTTCCAACGTCCGTCGGGAAGACAGTTAAAATTCAGCTCGGCAAAGATTCCGACATGCTAACATCGAGCCAAACACACAGCTACGAACTTGAGGTGGAAAGCAAAGACTCATCTATTGCCGCCGAGACCGAGACTCTCGCAGAACTCAGCCAATATCTTGCTCGGCTGGGACTCCGACCTGAACACACAACCAGCCAAAAAGCCTATGATTTCTTTGCCACGCTTGAAAATCTTTATGCCACGGGCAGATAAAAGGTTGTCGGTTGCCAGACTCTCTGTAACGCTGCCTACCGTCGGCCAAATTTAAACACGTCCCTCACAAAAAACAGGCCATACAATTCTGGGAGGCATTATGATTCGATCCAGCGCCGCGCTTCTGCTTACGAGTTTGTCGCTGCCAGCACTCGCCGTGGATCTCGATGGCATCCAAGATTTTCGCCCAAATGATTATTTGGGAACGTGGTATCAGATTCAAACCACAAATCCTTTTTTCCAACGCGACTGCAAATGCGCAAAGGCTGAGTATGCTCGCATCGACGAAACAACATTGTCGGTTGTAAACACCTGTGTGCGCGAGAACGGACAAATCCGCACGGCCAAGGGAACCGCAAAGATCACGAATCCTGCAAAGCCTGCTCAGCTTTTAGTGAAGCTTTCACCGTTTGTTTTTGGCGGACCGAACTACATCGTGACTGAAGTTGGTACTGACTACCAATACTCTGTGGTCGTTTCTCCGGGGAACTCACCCATCTGGATTCTTTCACGCACAAAGACACTGCCCGAAAATGTGCTGAGCGGAATTCGCTTGCGTTTGGTTCAAGCGGGAGTGCGTATCGGCGACCTTAAAGAGACTGACCCGAACCAATGCCCGGATCTCTGAGGACGCGGAAAAACGCGCTCCTCACATCCACACTCACGCCCAGCGTCTCAAGGCTCTCGTACATCAATCCAAGAATCACTCCGAGCTGCACAAACTCGCCTCGCAGGTTTTTGCGGTTCGTTTTGCATCTCATAAATATGTCGTGGAACGTGTGAACGAAGTGGGACATGGTGAAGCGAACGTCTGTTTGATCGCCTTCTCCAAAATGAGCGATAAAAGCATCATAAGCCCAATCGAGGCCAATGGTTCTGAGAGCCTGCTTCATGCGCTCGGGCTGAGTTCCGTAATAGCCGGTGTAGAGCTCGCCCATCGCCTGCATGAACTCATCCGAAAAGACACCCAGCAGTGGAGCAGGACTCCACAACAACTTTTCATCCTGCCGCGCAAACCGATTTAAACGCACGTCCAAAAGCACAGCTCTGCCAGCAAGAATCTGAGAAAAATAAATTTCAACAATTCGAGCAGCAACAGCCTTGCGAACAGACTCGTCGGCAGAAGAAAAATCGCTGACCGACGACTGCGGAAATTCGCCTTTGTGGGTCATCGTCCCCATGACAATACGAACGTCAGGCAAATTGGATTCAAAGTGACTGTTCAAATCGCCGACAACGTTTTGATAGAGGGCTTGATCGCGCGTTCTTTTTGCCAACGCAGTGGCGTTGTTGATCAGTTCCAACGGGGGAATGACCTTAAAGAAGGCAGGCGAAACGAAATCAAGCAAAAATGCCCATTCCGAATTTTTGAGTAAGTTCATAAACATGTCTTCAAGAGTATCCTAAATTTACAAAGTTGCCACACAATCTACAGAAATTCACAGAGTCTCCACAGACGCATCTTCTGCGCAGAGCATCCTCGCTTGATACTGGAACTCAGGTTCACCCCCCGAAGTCCAGAGGAACTTTGAAATGCTCTCGGCACTGCTCGCGACGCTCCGTCTTATTGGAATACTCACATCATCTCTTCTTCTCCTGATGTGCCTCGCAATGGCTTCCCGTCACCCGCGCCTTCGAGCGGAATTCACATCGGTGTGCTTCCGATGGTTGCTGTTTGTGTGCGGCATCAAACTCAAGTGCACAATTCCCATGTCCGAACTCAGAGCTCAAGTTAGATCGGTTATCGTCGCCAATCACGTCAGCTACCTCGATATCATTGTCGTCAGCGCGCTTAGGCCGTGTTTGTTTCTCGCTAAAGAAGAAGTTCGAACTTGGCCCGTGTTTGGCTGGATTGCGCAAGCACTTGGGTGTGTTTTTGTGCGACGTGAAACACTTATGGGACGAGCAAACGCGCTTCGCAAGTGCCTTGTTCAAGCACGCCTGGCAGACGTCGCTCTTTTTCCCGAAGGCACAACAACCGCAGCTCCGCTTCCCGACCTCAAAGTCTGGGCCAAAGGTCATGCCTGGATTGCTCAGCGCGCCGAGGTCGACTCAATTTTATGTCTGGGACTCATCTACGACAATCAAGCCGAGCGCGCCTGGACAGACGACATGAGCTTGCTTCCTCACTTGTTCAAGACTTTGGGTCAACTCAAAACATGCATCACTGTGACGGGTGCATGGGTTCCAATCCATCAGAGCCTAAAGCCAGCTCAACTTGCATTCACAACTCATGAACGACTTTGTCTTGCGGTGCACCATGAATGTTCTTGACGATATAAATTCATTTGTTTCTCGGTACCGAAATGATCTCACACGAAGTCGGCTAGAAACCATCACATGTGATGATGGGGCGTTTGACATACAACTTCTCGAAATCAAACCCCACGAGAAAATGCCAAAGCAGCGCTTTACATTTTTGCTCGTTGCCGGTGTTCACGGATTAGAAACAATTGGGGTTACAGTTCTCATTCATTACTTAGCCCATCTTATCGAAAATGCACGATGGAACGACGCTCTTAAAAAGTCGTTGGCCAGTGCTCGGATTGTCGCAATTCCCGCACTCAATCCAACGGGCATCTTTCAGGGTCGACGTGCAACTGCCGAAGGTATTGACCTCATGCGTAACGCGCCTGTGGCAGCTGAAAAACCCGTTCCTCTTTTGGGTGGACACACCATTTCGCCCATGCTTCCCTATTACAGTGGCACTGGTGAACTTGCCCTTGAAAGTCGTGCTCTTCTGCGTGCCGTGCGTGAACTGCTGAGCACATCAACAGGCATGATCGCAATCGATCTCCACAGTGGGTTCGGTGGCCGTGACCGTGTTTGGACTCCATGGTCCATGTCTTCAGCTCTCCCACCTCATTGGGATCACTATCTCGCAATTGAAAAAGCACTCAATGAATCGTTTCCAGATCACGTTTACAGATTCGAACGACAATCCGACAGCTACCAAACCAATGGTGACTTGTGGGATTATCTGCTCCTCGAAAATCAGAACGCAGGTGGGCCGCTGTTTCTTCCACTCACACTTGAAATGGGCAGTTGGAATTGGCTGAAAAAGGCGCCTTGGCGCGCATTCAGCAAGCTCGGATGGTTCCACCCTATTGCTCCACACCGAGTGAGTCGTGCCTGCCGCCGACACACCACTTTGCTGGATTTTCTTGTCAGTGTGTGCGCAAATTCAGAGAAGTTTTTTAAGCAAGAAATCAGCTAAAGATAGTTTTTCGACAGCGTTCCGACATTGTCGTCGTCGAAAAGTGCATTAAGAAATCGTGGCAACGAAACTCTGGATCGTAAGCCGGACCTCCAAGGACCTTTGCACCCAACATCAAATACGACCTCAGTAGTGGCGGCACGAGTGATTTTAAATGCGCATCGTCAAAACCTGAAGTCTCGGCGCAAACAGCATTTAATGCAGGACATTCTGCGCCAACACTCCATGAGCCTTGTGATTTGAAGTAATTCACCAAAGCAAGTGCCTCAGAATGAGCTCGGTTAAAAACACTCACACAACCCACAGCCTCTGTTTTACCCCGAGTTGTCATGTAGCGCGCCAGAGCACTCCAAAGCATTTTGGGAATGGCACCCTGTCGATAGGCTGGATGCACACAACTGCGTCCAAGTTCAATTGTTTGGCGAGGATCAAGTGTTTCCAAAAGTGATGAAATGTTGAACTCGGTTGATGCATATGGGTTTAATCCCGATGCTATTACGCGATCCATTGGAAGAACCCTATAGGTCGCAACTATGCGCCCATCGTGTTTCACAATCAGATGGTCACCAACGCTATCGTAGACATCTACGTCTCTCATGGTCGCGGGATTCGATTGAACGCCTGCAAGGAAAACATCATAACGCAGCGAGAAAACCTCATCGAGCTCATGAGGAAACGCGAGTCTCACGTCATAGGTAGGTTCGGCGGGGCGATCGACATTCTGTCCACCGAGGCTCGACAGCGCGCTCCATTGATTCCGAAGCCCCTCAATTCGTGATGTATTTTCGAAGTCCATTTTCACACACCTCCTCACCGCATTGCAGTTGCAAGTTGAGTGTTCCAGAGGTGAGTGTGTCTGAATAGATTCAGAATTTACGAAAC
>CAYWSV010000131.1:5582-9607 GCA_964460155.1 uncultured Oligoflexia bacterium
TGAAGACTGTGTCTTCACATCTTTGTCATAAATGCCTCGAATACAGCAACGTGTGAAACGATTGTGACTGGCTTGCCAGCTTGCTCGTCTCGTCGCTAAGAGGCCCTCGTCTCCATCAAAGACTCACTCAGGAGGTTTCTCATGCGTCTTATTTCTGCGGTCGCCCTGTCGACCATCAGTGCATCTGCATTCGCTGCGCCCTTCACATTCAAAGGCTCCGACACTCTCGCCGGTATGATGACCGACGCCATTCAAGCAGCTGGTCTGGCTGAAGAGATTCAATACGTTGGCGGCGGCTCGGGCAAAGGCGAAGAAGCTATTGCTGCTGGTCAACAAGGCATCGCACCCATGTCTCGCGAACTGAAAAAAGAAGCCATCGCAAAGGCAGCTGCTGCAGGAATTGAAGTCATCGCTCATCCTATTGCACTCGACGGCCTCGGCGTTTTCGTCAACAAGTCGAACCCCGTCTCGAAGCTGAGCCTTCCTCAAGTCAAGGCTATTTTCTTGTGCGAAGTCACTGACTGGTCGAAGGTTCCGGGCTCAACAATGACAGGCGCCATCGAAGTATTCCGTCGCGACGACAACTCTGGAACAACCGACACATTCAAGTCTTTGGTTGGAATTAAGACCTTTGGCGCATGCGTTAAAGTCCTCCCAGAGACTGCAGACATTGCAAACGAAACAGCAACGAACCCAAATGCAATCGGCTACTCCGGACTTTCAGCAACACGCGAGGGCAACCGCCCACTTAGCTTATCGAAGGTCGACGGTGCAGGCTCCTACTTGCCAACAGTTCACAACGTTCGCGTAAAGCTTTACCCACTTGCTCGTACGCTTTTTGTGTATGAAGCGCGCGGAAGCTACTCGCTGAACTCAGCAGAGCTCAAGCTCATGCCACAAATCCTCGACCGCTCGTTCATGGATCCAATCGTTCAACAAAATGACTTCATCACGCTGGACTAATAGACCATGACTCAGACTCTGCGTTTCCTTCTTGGATGCGTAGCTGCAATAACGCTCGTCGGTTGTGATGGAGAGAAATCTCCGACACAACGCGACGAGTATATTCAGTTAACGCCCACTTCTGGCCGACAACCCGACAGCTCACCAAACAATCCAAATGGGCCGCAATTGAACAACCCGAATGCGGGACTCGATACGCCAGCTCCACCTCTGGATGCCGTGACAGAATGCTCGGAGCCACGCACAAGTACACCACTTCCTCCACTCGTGGAAAACGAGAATCCTGTTGCGCCGCAATTGTCATTCGATGATCTTAAGGCAGAAATCGACGCATCGTGTGCTGGGTGTCACCTCGCACCAGCTTCGAAAACAGGTGGATTTTGGTACGTCTCGGCTCACGGGAAGTCCGAGGTGCGCTCGAACGGACAGAAGATCACCGTGGGAGGAATTGCAGAGCAAGCAGAGACCATTCTGAAAGTTTTGGCTGGCAATCGCATGCCTCCTGAAGCCATGCGCAAAGCAGCTCCACAAAAATACACACAACTTCAATCTCGACTTGAAGACTGGATTGCCGCAGGAAAACCGAACGGAACATTCGCTCTGCGACACAGCGATCAAGACGGAAAAAAAACAAACGCCAACAAGCAATCCGACATTGGAAGCTGCATTCCTCGTGCAGATCAAATTGGAGTCGACCCAGAGAAAGATGAATTCTTCCTCAACATGACCCAACTTCCCCAAAAACTCTCTGAAACGGACATGATTTCGCTCGACAGTCTGGCGCTCGCTCGACGTGGAACAGTATCTTACAACGTTGAGTATCCACTCTGGGCAGACAACGCAGAAAAAGGTCGCTACGTGCACTTTCCGGCAATCTGGGACGAATCCACTCAAGCGTGGAAATCGTCAGGAGCAACCTTTGATTCAACATCTAAACAACTTACTGTTCCACCCAACACGCGCTTCTACAAAACATTCTACAAGGCTGTAAAAAACAAGAGCGGCGAAACAGTCTTCAGAAAAGTTGAAACTCGAATAATTGTTGTTCGCAAGGCACCACAGGAACCACTTTTGGGCTCGTACAAATGGAATACCTCAGAATCTGAGGCGCTCCTTGTGTCGACTCCCTACCGCGATGGTACGCCGTTCAAAGATGACATTTTCAAGATTACCGTCGACGAAAATACTGGCAAAACGAGAAAATATGCCATTCCGGGTAAACAGCGCTGCGTCGAATGTCACAAAGGAACAGACGACTACGTTCTTGGATTCACTCCTCTGCAGCTCAACCGCCGGCAGATTGGAGCGGCAGGCCGCGACCGAGACATTGGTCTCGATGAAATTTCACAGATTCAGAGATTTATTGATGCTGGTCTTTTAAAGAATGTGAAACATGAAAGCGAGCTTCCGATTCTCGAGACTTCAGGAAACCGTCAATCACGCAACGTGCATGAGACTCGGCTGCAAGGGTACATGGTTGGCAACTGCGCGCATTGCCACAATCCAAATGGCTTCGCCATGAAGGACAACAAGGTCACTCTCGATTTGCGCGAAGGGCAGCTGTTTGATTTTGACATGCGCCGCATTACTCGTGATTCAAATAGAAGTAGTCCCAAGTATTTTGCAAAAGCAGGCGAACCCAATCAAAGTCAGCTTTATTTGCGTGTCTCGGCATCAAAGATTGGCGACGGCGGACGCTACCTGCCCATGCCTATGCACACTCCGGGTGATGCCAATTGCAAGCTCCTCAATCTTACTGCCAAATGGCTTTACTCATTGTCAGCAGACCCCGCAGTTGCAGCGCGCGCTGAGACTGAACCCGTAACTTGCGAACCAAATGACGACTTTCATTGGATTGATCTTGATTTAACTTGGCCATCATCTAAGGAATTTGTTCCACGCAGGGCCGACTGGAAAGATCCTCTTAACGGTATGCCGCAAAGATTCGTCGATCTTGTTCAGGATCCCAAACTTACAAAAATTCTGCGCACACCTGTGGCCGTCGATTTTTGGGACCGTTTACCAAGCCCACAGGGAAAACCTGAACCAAAATGTGATTTCCCGTCGAAGAATCCTCCGCGCAAACCTGTTGCCTGGATGCTCGACACGCAGGGACAAATGAAGCAGCCTGCAGGCGAGCTTTACACACTGACGCCCGGTGCGCATTTCTACAACACAACATGTGCCAAGTGCCACGGAAGCACAGCCGACGGCAGATCTGGGCTTGCAACCAACCTGATGACTTTGTCTGGAGGATCGATTCGTGTTGCAAATCTCAAAGATGGAATGTTTGGTCCCGGCAATGACGCTCTCTTTAACGCGATAGATAACCGCGGAAGGCAGAAAAATCTGACCGGTAATTATCTCATCTGGATGGCCATGGAGGGAACACGCGTGACGTTCCCACCCGAAATGGAACCTTTCGTTGGACGTCATAAGGCACAAATGCTTAACCAGCTGCGTGAGCGCTGCAAGAACTTCATTGCGACCTCACCTCAACGCGCCACAGATCGCATGAAGGACTATTTGGCGTTCAAAGATGTGTGCTTTTTCAACAACGGCAAACCCACCGACAAGCAGCTGCAGTTTGACCCAACAACTGACCAGCCGGTAAATCCACAAGCTCTCGATGCTTGGGCCGACAAAGCCGCAATTAACGTGGGTTGGGCCATCTACGACTACCTCAAAACCGAGGGCTCTGCTGGCAAATGGCAGCCTGCGAAGAACGAATGTGAGAAGGTTTATCCGGCACGCAGCCCTCAATAACCCTCATTTTTCACAATTTTTCGCTTGAAAATGACGCCAAACGTCTTTACCCCCCGCTCAGGGGGGATTTCTTTATGAGAAAGACAAATAAACTCGTTATTTCATTACTCTCGACACTCAGCCTGAGTCTCGCATGTTCGCCGGTTCCTGCATCAACGTCAGCCATCACATCAGCAAAGCGCTCGTTCGAAAACTCTCCGTCAAATCAAACATACACGGGTGCGATAAAAGACCTCGCAAACAAGGCTAAGGGTGTTGTGGATTCAGGAATCAAAGAATTCAATAATGAAACCCTT
>CAYWSV010000132.1:0-9586 GCA_964460155.1 uncultured Oligoflexia bacterium
ATCGACTCGCGTCCAACTCCCTGCTTGAAGGCTTGGCGTTCGCTCAATTTATTTTCGATGATGTTCAGGCCCATTGGAACAGCATCAAAGACAATTCACTTCCGCGGGTCCCCAAATGGCAACTCGGCAAGGCCTGCGAACCCGACGAAATGACGGTTGTGAGCCAATTGTGGGATGAAATCCGCCGGACCATGTGGAACTACGTTGGAATCGTTAGGTCCGAAAAGCGACTTGCCCGCGCCGATGCGCGTATCCGACAAATCTCTGAAGAGATTGAGAACTATTATTGGGATGTCGTGCCCAGCCGCGCTCTCATCGAAGTGCGCAACCTTGCAGCAGTTGCGATGCTCACCGTGAAATGCGCCCGCGCACGCAAAGAAAGCCGTGGAATCCATTTCTCCCTCGATTATCCACAGCTTGATGACGCCAATTGCCGCAAGGATACGGTTCTTTGTTAACGCGTCCCTTGACAGTGTTTTGATGCCGCTTAGCCTTTCGCGCGACGACGTATTGGGGTATGACGCCCCGCATATTCGCATTGCTACTTGATTCCTCAGGGAGGCCTTACATGGCAAAGACAATCCGTCCTTTGAATGACCGCATTCTGGTTCAACGTCTCGAAGCTGAGCAGAAGACTGCCGGCGGAATCCTGATTCCCGACAACGCGAAAGAAAAGCCAGCTGAAGGCCGCGTCATTGCTGTGGGCAGCGGCAAGATTCTTGAGAACGGCACCCGTCGTCCTCTGGAAGTCAAAGTCGGCGACAGAATTCTCTTCGGAAAATGGAGCGGCACAGACGTCAAAATCGACGGCACTGAGCATCTCCTCGTGAAGGAAGAAGAAGTTCTGGCAATCATGGAAGGCTGATTCACCTCCAAACTATTAAGACAAAGGAAAAAGACCCATGGCAGCAAAGATGATTAGCTTTAACGAAAGCGCCCAAAAGAAAATTCTGGTCGGCGTCAACACACTTGCAAATGCAGTCAAAGTCACGCTTGGACCAAAGGGCCGCAACGTTTTGATTGAAAAATCTTTCGGCGCGCCGCTCATCACCAAAGACGGCGTCACAGTCGCTAAGGAAATTGAACTTGAAGACAAGTTCGAAAACATGGGCGCACAAATGGTCAAGGAAGTTGCCTCCAAGACCAACGACGACAGCGGCGACGGTACAACAACTGCAACCGTGCTCGCTCAGGCTATTTACCGCGAAGGCTTCAAAATGCTCGCGGCTGGCCACAACCCAATGGAACTCAAGCGCGGTATCGACAAGGCCGTTGCTGTTGTCATCGAAAACTTGCGTAAGGTTGCCCGCCCTGTTCAGAACAATAACGAGATTGCACAGGTCGCAACAATTTCTGCAAACAACGACTCAACCATTGGTAAGATGATTGCAGAAGCCATGGATCGCGTTGGCAAAGACGGCGTCATTACGGTTGAAGAAGCAAAAGGCATTGAAACCTACGTTGACGTCGTTGAAGGTATGCAATTCGACCGCGGCTACCTGTCACCTTACTTCGTGAACGAGCAAGAGCGTCTTGAAGCTGTTCTCGAAAATCCTTTCGTTTTGATCTTCGAAAAGAAGATTGCAAACATGAAAGACATGATTCCATTGCTCGAGCAAATCGCTCGTAGCTCACGTCCTTTGCTCATCATCGCAGAAGACGTTGAAGGCGAAGCTCTCGCAACGTTGGTCCTCAACCGTTTGTCGGGCAACCTCAAAGTCTGTGCTGTTAAAGCTCCTGGCTTCGGCGATCGCCGCAAAGCTATGCTCGAAGACATTGCTGTGCTGACAGGCGGAACGCTCATCTCTGAAGATCTCGGAATGAAACTCGAGACAACAGGTTTGGCTGAACTGGGTCAAGCTTCAAAGATTGTTGTCGACAAAGAAAACACAATCATCACTGGCGGCAAGGGCAAAGACACAGCGATCAAGGCTCGCGTTGCTGAAATCCGTGCTCAGGTCGAGAAGACAACGTCCGACTACGATCGCGAGAAGCTTCAAGAGCGTCTTGCGAAACTCGCTGGCGGCGTGGCTGTGATTCGTCTGGGTGCAGCAACTGAAATCGAACTCAAGGAAAAGAAAGCACGCGTTGAAGACGCTCTTAATGCAACCCGCGCAGCTGTTGCTGAAGGGATTGTTGCCGGCGGTGGCGTAGCTCTTCTTAGATCCTCGGTTGCACTCAAAACACTCAAGGGCGACAACCCCGAGCAAAACGCGGGAATCGAACTCGTCCGCAGAGCTCTTGAAGAACCAGTTCGTATCATTTCAACGAATGGTGGCTTCGAATCGAGCGTTGTTGTCGACAAGATTCTCAGCAACACGAACGCAGGCTGGGGCTTCAATGCTCTCACTGAAAAATATGAAGATCTTCTCGCCGCTGGCGTGATTGATCCCGTCAAAGTGACGCGTTGCGCCCTGCAGAATGCAAGCTCAGTCTCCAGCCTCTTGCTGACGACGGACGCAATGATTTCTGAGAAACCCAAGAAGGATTCCGCTGGTGCTGGCATGGGCGGCATGGGCGGCATGGGTGGAATGGGTGGAATGGGCGGTATGGGTGGAATGGGCGATTTCGACATGTAATCGCGCATACCGATGCACATTCTAAATTCGTGCAACACGAAATCGCCGCCGAGAGTTAACCTCGGCGGCGATTTCTTTTTGGAGAATCATCAACACATCTGGTCTCAGTAAACTTTTTTTTAAAACAAATAACAAACCGATATTATTAATAAAAAACGAAACTTTAAAATCAGATTAAATCTTTGCTCAGGTTTTCCGATAGCGATCACTTGAGGGTCTAAGATTTGAAAACAAAGATTCCAAAATATTCTTTTCTTGCGCTGACAAGTGTCCTGTTAGCTTCATGTGGAAGAAATGAAAATTCCAATCTCGCCGGGATCTCCGACTATGACGTCAACCTCAGTTTCGACGAACGAAATGGCGAACAAAATGAAGACAGCGAAGCATTAGCACTCAAAGGTAACAAAAAGAGTAGAAAAGACGCAAATAAGAAAAAGAATAACGATAACAAAAATAAAGCTGACAAAAAAGACGGAAAATTAAATCAAAATTCAAAAAAGGATTCCACGAAGGAAAAACCGCAAGTGGCAAAAGGCAAACAAGTCGGTGCTGCCGTAGCTTTCATGAGCCAGCCTCCTACAGCAAAGACAAATGCACTTGGTATCCTCAATGATTACAATAAACGCTGTGCCTCAGCTGCAGCTGCTTATAATCCGCCAGCCGCAGCGACCAATCTGCCCCTTGTTCGCACTGTTACGGTGCGCCACGCACTCGTTTGCTTTTTGGACCTTGCCGGTACCAAGTACGTTTCGCAGACAGCGCAAGTTCCTGGACTTTCGCCGGGAGATCAGATTCTGGTCCGAGCTGAATTTTCATACACAAATGACGTTGCAACCAAAGACGCACAGCGTGGCTCTAAAAGATACAAAGATGAAAACCGCTACGACGTCCGGGTTTCGGCCTCACTTGGTTTATCTTCAAGTGCAAGCGCTTCGAATGGGCGAACCATTGTAACAACGAACAGAACAACAACACCTCTCAACCATCACGGTTATGTTGTGTTGAGCGGAGAAACTATCGTCGCAAATGGCGATGGAGACAAAGTAAACCTCATTACAAGTGCTGAAGTTCCTGATGCACCCCCTCCCCAAAACGGGGTCAAAAGAAGAAATCAGAATCCCTCAAATGCTGCGCCCGATGATCTCGCAGCACTCTTTGTTGAACCAAAGCCACACAGAACAAAACTCGACGTTCTCGTGTTGAGACCAAATTGGCAAAACAGTTGGACGCAGAGCACGTTGCAGAGTTCAGCAGAGCAAGTCAAAACCCCGAAAGTCATGCGGGGAATGCGTTATGTTGTTATTGCACTTCCCCTTGGACAAGTGAAGGCAGGCGAAGTCTTTGATGCTGAAGCACTGATTCAAGTCAAAGCAAATACACCCGGAAATCCTGGGCTTGCTACGGGTCATATAATTATTGCAGATAGCCCTACCTCCCTAGAAGGCCAACATGTCAGCGTAAAATTTGGTGAAAATCTTTCGTCTGGTCAAAAGGGAACAATTCGCAAAGTGGGTGCCACAACAGCATCGCGGAGTTACACAAACGCATGGATGAATGTGATTGTAAACACTATGTCTGACACAACTTCAGCGGGGCACTTGGACGTCTTCTCTGAAGGAAGCAGCCTTAACGTAAGGCGATACACTCCAAAATGAAGATGTTTATCAGAACAACTGATCTCAACGGTAGGATTTTCTGATGCGATTTTTAGTTAATCGGAAATTACTCATTTTTGCGTCAGTTACTCTTCTTGCGATTGCATGCAAGCCTGCTGAGACAGACTCAAATGCAAGTGCAGCGAATTCTAGTGAAGGTTGGACAAGCTCGGAGCTAAACCTCACAGTGGACGAATGCAAAGCTTCCGCACAAGCGAGTGCACCAACCGCAGATGCGAAAGAATTAGAACGTCTTTGTCGATGTTTTGTGAATGATGCCGCAGATTCTTATGACTTTGAGCATTTTTCAGAATACGAAGCGGAGCTGGTCGCAACTTTTTCAAGAACAGGCGGATTTGAACGATGCCAGAGATGATTCCATATTTGGGTACTCTCTCGCTCAGCAGCTTGAGTCTTTGAGATGCGAATCTATCTGCAACCTGATGTGCCCCCAGAGACCATTTACCGCGATTAAAGAATGTTACAGGATTCAATCTTGACGTCAAAAGTGCAATTGCGACAGCAGAAAAGAAACACAATAAAAAAATCCTAAACTGGATGCTGCTCAAAACGAACCGAACTTTTTCCTCAACCAAACATCAAATAGATTCGACCTGCTCAACGCTTTCTGGTCAAACAACAAAGTTATCTGTTAGCGCCCCTATTCAACTCAACGAAACAGCCAAAAAAGAAACACTACCAGAAGAAGAGCGATCACAAGTTGCGGCTTTGGGTGTTTTTGAGTGCACTGCATCCATCGCAGGAAAAGTTTCTCGAAGCTATAATCTTTCGGCCGATGGCCAAAGTCTGACTCTTATTTTGGGAAGTGCACCTGAAGATAAGATTATCCTTATGCGGTAATTCTCTCTGAAAGAATTATCTTTTCCTTTTTTAAAAGCATCCCGTTTGGAAGAATCATTCCGCGTCTCGGCAAAATTAAGCTCTTTGCGAATCGAATCCTTCCGAAAAATCCACCTTAGTCATCCCTCACAAATTCACTTTTGCGTCAGTTGTCGTCTGATCTTGTGTTCGAGTTTGCCTTTTAGCAGTGCAACCCATCCAAATCCACGTTCAATCTGAGATGAAGGGGGTGAAAACGGCAAACGCCCTGCGTCCTCGGCCAGTTTCGATAACTGAACCAAGCTGTGGTGTTTTAAGATTTTTTGGATGTGAAACGGGGCCTTCGTTAGTCCGGCCACCCGGTGTCGACATCTGCTCCCGCCCAATCGTTGTTATTGTCGCAATCAAGCAACTGCCGGAGCGGGCTTGTGCAATGGGAGGCGCCCGCACGGGGAGAACTAATGCGCGCAGCGTTGCTGTGATGGTGGGTTGGTCAAACACAACGCCCACGAGTTTCATGCGCCCGCCGCATTTATCACACTTGAGCACGCCGATTTTGAAAGTGCGTGTGAGAAGCTGTGCCCAGAAGATGCGTTTTCGTCTGTCTGGTAGATACCTCCTGTGCATCGAGCGGCTTGCGAGAATTCCATAATAGCGTGTGGTGTGGAATTTCAGTGCAGGAATGAGCGCGACAAGTCGTTCTAAAAATTCACTGGGTGTAAAAAGAAGTGATCCCGTGCCGTCCGCCAAACGAGACTTCAGTTTGACGCGAATAGATTGCGGTCCTTCAATGATGACCCGCTCGTCCGAGATGGCAGGGCGAGCCATGTAACGAAATTCGGCAGCATACCAATCAAATCTCCTCCTACCGCACGCCCCGGTCAACTCGATGTTTTCTTTCCATACGCGACTGAACTCTTAACTCGCTGATTATTGGTTATTTTTAAAAATACCAAATTTAAAATACTCAACTTCACTATTTTTGGACCGACAACTAGCGGAGTTAAGCTGGAGGAAATCACATGAAATCTGCACGGTCATTGGCACTCTTCGTCACAGCAGCTCTCATCAGCGCATGCGCTGTGCAAAAAAGTGGTGTGAAAGGTGAAAACGCTGACACACTCATTGAAGACGAGGTTTCCGTACGAAAGGATTTTGATATTGCAGAGTCTCTCGGGTTGAAAGTTTATGATGAAGAAGACTTAGACTCCAACGGCGCTGGAGTTTCCGAAGAAGTCGACAAAATTGCATCGCCTCTGGACGAAAAAAGCGAGAGCTCTAGCTTGAACTTAATTGGATCCGCAAGATTCAACTGTTTCGCCCGAATTCTAGACTGTGACAAGCTGAAATCACTGGAAGGGAAATATCTGTATATCGCTCGCCAATACTCATCGAGTCAGACAGTCTGCAAAAGCAAAGTGGATACCCGGTTTCTACAAGTCTGCGGAGGAACTAAATCCACATACGCAACCACAGTAAGAGTGGAACCTGCAACTTTGTCATCGGTGCCTTCGACGGGCAGTTCCGGAACCGGAAGCACAGGAGCTTATATTCCACTTGGTTGCAAAAATAACGGCAATCAGGAACGTTACTTAACCTGCCGCTCAAGAAATTCCTTTTCAGTTTGTAACAACGTCTACTGCAAATCAGTGGTGAGTTCAGGTCAATCGGGAGGAGGAGCAGGAGCACCGAGTCTTTATGTTCCGATTTCATGCAAAGTAAAGGGAAAATCAGCTGAATATCTGAGTTGCAGAGGCCGCGGTAACTCGTTGACCACCTGCGTGAATGTGCACTGCAATAAATAATGAAATCCGGACAGGGTTCAGTCGAATCTTCTGAAAATGTTCGAATCTATCGTTTATAAAGAGGAATCAATGAGAATTTTGCGTTCAACTGCACCAGTTTTTTTCCTTCTGTTCGCATGTTCCAATAATCCAAAATTAAGCGGCGCAAATTCAGTCAACTTCAACCAGACTCTTGTCGGAAAAAACATACTGGCGGCAACTGGGAGCAATTCACAGTTCTGTGTCATCTTTGGCACAAAACCTAATTCGTGTTTGGTTTTCTCGTTTTCAAAAGGCGTGGATGGAAAGATGAAATTCAGTGATTCAGGAAAGGGTCTTTGCTCAGCCAAGACATCAGCGACTGGGAAATACTTTGAACTGTCGTGCAAGAGCGATTCCGGTGGGAGCTGCATCTCCAAAAATAGTGGTTCAATACTTGTGAATCTGAACGCAGCACAAAACATAGAGGGCAATGAAAAAGTAATCAAAGACGCCGACCAGAGCGGTAGACTCGTTGACCTCGAAAGCCAGGAATGCGCAAATTTGAGCACTCAACTAAAGGAATTGGCTGAGAAAGTTAAAAAGAACACTCCATCCTCCGACAATTCCAAGGGTTCTAAATTGTCGGAATTCTAAATCCGGATATTCCGTGCAGAAGAATACTTCTGAAGCCCGACAATTTTCCCCATTCTATTGAGTCAGCGGACACGATTGGACCCTTCCCAGCCATGCCCCTCCTCATTCCTTGGAAAGAGGGAGTTTAAACCCCGGACCCGACACATTCGCTTAGGAGATAACTCCTGACATTTTCAGTTGGTAATTACAGAAATTCAATTTCAGAGATATTAATTCCGATAGTAACAATGAAGATGCTGTAACGCTCCGAGAGGTGAAACGGATGGATTCTATTTTGAAAACAGTTTCCGTCATAATAATTGTCATCTCCACCTTCTCTTGCGCACCAAAATCATCAGAAGATTCGGACAATGTCGGTGCCTCAACACAAGCAGGACTCGCAATTGTCGGCACATGGGTCGCTGATACCTACGTTGGATACTACGAAAACACCATGAATGAGCGTCAGACAGTGTCTCTTGATTCATCCAGTTTGAGAATCAATGACTGGCAGATGGAAACGAACCTCGACCCTCAGGGCAACGGCATCCTCAAAACAAAAATCCATTGCAAACCGAGCGGTCGCATTCAAGGCAGAGCCGTGACTGGGATTCCAGCACCCAGAAGTCTGTCCCTTTTTCCGGACGCACTCAAACTGAGACTCTGCGACAATGGACAACCCGTGGATCATCACCAGAATCACGTGTTGACGGCAATTGACGACAAAAACATTCCCAAACACATCGGAACAGACGGCCGCGCCAATTCGATTCTGGACACCTGTCGGACGTTGCGCGGTTTGAGGTTCATCCAACAAACAACCCACCAACTCTGGCGTGCGGGCTCCGTAGGCTGCATTGGATTTTCGGATTCAAAAGCAACACAACTGGCACTCTTGCTTCTGCCGGTAGGTCAAATTAATACAGTCCGCATAAATCTCAAACGCATCAAGTGATTTTGATTGAACAAAACAGTCGACGGTTCTTTTCACAACGAAAGGAAAATTATCCTCATGCGAAAAAATCATCTTGAATTTATCACCTTGGTTGTGCTTTTTCTGACAACAGCATGTTCGGTGAATGATTCCAATCCCAACAAGGCTGAGCAAACGTCTCTGCAAGACGACAGTACATCCAGTGAGTTTGCTGTCATGTCGAGTCAGATATCTGCCGACAAAAACCAGGATCCTGAATACTGTTTTCTCGGCTTGAAAGGAATGAGCGAAGAGGATCTGCAAGATGAGAATTTCCAAAAGGTTGTCGACGTGTTTCCAATTTTCGAAAAATCTCTGACAGCCAAAGGAACATCTTTACTCGAGAGCGCTCAACTTCGTCGGTCCGTTGGGCTGTCGAGAGATATATTCCAACAACAATCCATCGCCGAACTGAAAAGCGAACTCAAACAGATTTCGATTGTAGAGAAATCAAAAGGCCATGATTGTCTCAAAACAGCTCGCATTCTCAAGGGACACTTGGGACTTGTGCCTGAAGCCGAGCGTAGCTTGGAATTCGGCTGGGGCATTGGAGCTGCATTTTGCGTTTGGGCCTGTGCAGTCGTCTCGCAACCTCCACCGGATCATTGGCCGACACGAAGTGCTCCGGGGACAGTCACCTTGCCTGAATTCCCATCGAAAACACAATATCGTCCGTTCCGGCCGGGGCTCTTACGAAAATAAACTATGGATGGTTTTTGAATATCGTAAGGAGATCTTGCAACACGCTCAGTTTTTTCTCGAGAAGCAACTGTTGCGTCTCGCGGATTCATGATGCCACCGCGTAAATTTTTACCTTTGCATTCTTTCCTCTCAGAGTGTCTTCCGAGAGAAAACGAAGCCCGCGACTTTGAGACAGCCGTTCATACACGGCCTCGCTGGCAAGAATGTCCACACCATGTTTTTTGATGGGTGATTCAATCCGCGACGCTGCGTTGCGTCTAGGCGAAAAAAAGCTATTTGCGCATCGAATCCTTCCGAAAATTCCACCTCAGTCATGATGAAGCCCCTCAAGCAGGGACCATCCCCCACTGCCGGAAGGGGAGCTTAAGGACTGTGATTACGAATGGTCGTAATACTGAAATTATCATTGGGACTGAGAGGCGAAGGCGGTTCAGTCCA
>CAYWSV010000133.1:0-9569 GCA_964460155.1 uncultured Oligoflexia bacterium
GACTCATTACAACTCCACACAATCACAACTTATTTCGGAAATTTCGTGTGTGAACTTAAGGTGTTTAGCGCGCGCCTGCGATCATTTCTTGGGCGTAAAGGTTTGTGACTCGGCGATTCCCGTACGGTGCAAAAAATAACGTAAGCCCACCCAAAGACACCCGAGACCATATTTGACCGAGCGCGAAAAGTTAATCGATGAAGCCTCTTCAAAGTATTTGGTGGGACAAGTCACTTCAGCAATCTGGTAACCAAGGGCATGGCACTGTACGAGCATTTGATTATCGAAGATAAAGTCATCGCTGTTATCTTCAAGACGCGTACGTTCTAAGACTTCGCGCCTGAACGCGCGGAAACCAGTGTGGTACTCGGAGAGCTTGTGGCCAATTAAAAGATTCTCGACAAAAGTCAAAAAACGATTTGAGACGTATTTGTAAAGTGGCATACCACCGCGCAGAGCACCACCACTTAAAATACGCGAGCCCAAGACTACGTCGTAAAGTCCCTCGGCAATCATCGAAACCATCGCGCGAATAAGACGCGGTGTGTATTGATAATCGGGATGCAGCATCACGACGACATCGGAATTTAATGCACACGCGCGCTGATAACACGTCTTTTGGTTGCCACCGTATCCTTTGTTTGTGTCATGCTGAATAACATCTATTCCGAGCTGCTGAGCAATTTCTACTGTGCGATCTTTTGAACAATCGTCAACAAGAATGATGTGATCAACGATATCATGGGGAATCTCTGCGTAGGTTTGCTCCAAAGTCTTTTCAGCATTGTAGGCGGGCATGATAACTGTAACGCGTTTTCCAAGAAGCATGAATCACTCCGATAAAAATCCGCAGGCGGCAACTTCGTCCGCAATTCCTGCGGCGGGCCGAAACAAATAAGCGAAACCCTGCTTCTGCTTGATCACTTTGAGCTGATTTTCAGCAACAACACTGTCTAAATTACGAACTTTGGCCATTAGAACCACAGGTCTATTCCACGGACCGCTGAGCCGTTGGGTACGTTCTTCCCAGCGCGATTGTGGACGAGAAACACTCTCAGAGCCCGTCGCAGAGTTCATTGAATCAGCAGGCATACGCTGGCCGTAGTAGAGCTGAATAAAGCTTTTGTGACCAATCACATCAACGTCACAGCCTCGTTGTCCAGCTGTCTTCGCAAAACGAATAAGAGGGCCCTGAGCGATTTCTTCAACGCTGGGCGCCAGTAACCAGGAGAGCAACAAGATGAGTCCAGAGACACCACCTGCAACAGCCGCGACGGCACCAAGACGTCGACCATTTTTCCAAAGAACCACTGCCACAAGAGCAAAAAGAATCAACGGCGCGCTCACAAAATACTGACCAAAAAACCACGTACCAGACTGCTCCAGTAACGCTGCTCTTGCCATCTCATCGCGGATAAGAGGCGCAACGCGCTCGGGATGTGCGCCCACGAACGCAATACCCACAAAAACCAAAGACAACAGGACAACAAAAGAAAAGAAAGAAATCCTCAAGAACCGAGAAGGCCTTTGTTCGCCGCGAACAAATCTCTCGACCAATAGAGCTGCAAAAAAGGTCAACGGGTAATAGGTCATCGAAGAATAATGAACAATTTTTGTTTGAACCAGCGAAAACAAAACCAGAACAAACAGACCAACAACGAGCATCCAGCGTGCGAACGACTCTTTCTTCAAAATATCTGAAAGGAAGGTTTTTTTGAGGTCAAAAAGCATAAAGCTTGCTGGAAAACACCCCAGAAGAATGGCCACAACGTGGTAATAGATAGGTCCGCCATGTCCAGCATCCTGAGTCTGCAACAATCGAACTTGATAACGCAAAAATTCGGAAACGAAAAAACCACCGTCCTGAAGAGTGATGACCGCAAACCATGTTAAAGATGCGAGCGACATTGCCGCAAGAAAAATTCCAATTCGCTTCCACGGAATCCCAGTGAGAAGAAGAGATATTGAAGAAACAAGTTTAAGAGGTCCACGTTCAGCTGCAGAACTCAAAGTGTTCCAAAACCAAACAATCGACCAAGTTGCACCAACAACGAGGAGTCCAACCGGTCCTTTTGTCAGAACCGCAAGTCCGGTGAAAAGTCCGGATACAGCCGTATAAAGAAATGGCCTGCTGCATTTCGTTGAGGTGGCCGCGGCAAGAAAAACGATTGAGAGAAACATGAAAGCATTGAAAAAGGGGTCAATAATTCCACTGCGAAAATAAAAGTGAGGCAGAAATGAACCCACATAGCAGAGTGCCCAGCAGAGCCCGAAAAGATGTCCGCGCAACCTTCGACCGATTTGGTAAAGTGCTGGCAAAATCAATGCCCCACACACAGCATTTGGAAAACGTGCGGCAAACTCAGTTATTCCGAAAAGATTCATCGACAACGCTTGAAACCAAATAAAGAGAGGCGGTTTCTCCCAAAAAGGCCAAAAATCGATCTGAACCGAAAGATAATTCCCTGAAACGATCATCTCTCGCGCAGCTTCGGCGAAATTGATTTCATCCCAGTCAAACAGATGAACATTTCCCAGCCAAGGAAGAAACAGCAAAAATCCGAGGAAAAACAGGGCAACGGTGGTCAACAGATTGGCTTTTCGTGAGCCAGCCTCGGATGCCGTATCAGTTGACATAAACTCTCTCCGTACACGGGAATCGTGCGTAAGTTGCCCGAATCTATTAAAATTGGGGAAAATCGCAAGTCTGCATGAGACGCATAAAAATTGTCTTTGTTTTGACGGTTCTCTGCGAATTTCAGCAAAGCCCATTTAAATTCAAGTGGTGTTTGGATGCTGAATAAAAAGATTGAATTTTGGAAACCTCGATTCATCAGCGGAGCCTAAAATGTCTTTGGTTCGATTTTTTCTGGCCCTCGCAATGCTTGTGGTTGCCCCTGTGTTCACTCTCACGGGCTGCATTCCACAGGGCGGTGACGTAAGAACAATTCAACGCCCCGTCCCAGCCGCGACTCCGGCGCTGACCCCAATTCAAGCAGACGTGCCGCAAGTCACAGGTTCACCCTCTGCGCCTCTGACTCAGGGCTGCAATGAAACAAGTGAGCCCGCAATTCCGGAACTCAGGGCATGTTGCAAGGAACGAAACTGGGGCAAGGCCTGCGATGGCGGATGTTGGGCTGCAGGCGTGGGTGAAAAACTCAGAAAAATGTGCTCAGACTCAAAAGCTCCTAGCGGCGATTGCGCCAACAGTCCCGAAAAATCCAAAAAGACCGAATGGTGCTCATTTCACTACAACCGGCGCTATTGCGGAATATCCGATTCCGAGTGGATAGCCACCTGTAAAACAGCAGCTGCCGCGACTGCAGCTGAACCCGCAAGCAAACCCAGTGATTGCGGACAAAGCCCCGAAAAAAGCAAGACTCGCGAGTGGTGTGACTTTCACTACAACCGCAGATACTGCGGTGTTTCGGATGCTGATTGGGTTCAAACATGTACGCCTGCACCCACACCCAAACCAACCAGCACAGGCGCAAATCCCCCTGCAGCAACTCCAAAGGCCTCTCCTGCGGGCACTCCAGCGAAGTCGACCGGTGTGTGTAAAACAACACAAAACCGCGGCTTCCCATTTCCACCCTGCCCCAAGCGCACCACCGCGAAACTGTGCGAAGAAGGTCAGGAAGGGAACGAAAATGGCCGATTCTGCGTGTGGTCAGAAAACTGAGTGTCTTGTCTCAGGGACGCTCACACTCGGTTTGGGACTTCGCAAGATTTTCAACTTCACCCAAGCCGTCTTGCGATGATGCCGAGCCATTATTTTTGCGAACCTGCTCGATTAGGGTGAGAACATTCCCGTTGCTGGACTCAGTGACAGTCGATTTCGATTCAGAAAACTTGCCCTCAGCAGACACCTCGAGAGCTATTGAAGAGGCTGGATTTTCAAGCATCCACAACTCAATTGGCGTTAAAAATGTGTTGAGTGTTTCATCTCTTTTGGATGGTTGGTCTCCATTTCCATCCTCCTTACCCTCAACAGCCTTCAGGAATGTTTTTTTATAAAGAGCAAGTTCACCCAACAAAATTACTCGATTTCTCGCGTAAAAAGATATTCCACAGAGCGGTGATGATGGCGAAGGACACTCGAGCAGATCCGAAGGACGTAGCTTCAGAAAATATGGGATAATTTCGATTTCTCCAGATTGAAACGCCTCATCATTCTTGTTGAATTTTGATACGGTACAGTTCAGAATTTTAGAACTGTAACTACAGCTTATTTCCTTAGCTTTTTTGGCCGTACTGTTTTCATAATCAAAAGACGTCTGAACGACAGAGGCAAATCTCCCATCTGCAAATTTAACCTCAGTGTTTGTTGATTGCATCAGCTTTTCAGACTTAGAAACCGGATCAAAGACAAACTTTTCTACGGTAGACAAAAGCGGAAAAGAAAAATTCGTATCTAAGTGCGTTTCAGTCATTTTCTCTTCCATTCGAAAGACACCATCGGGATCTTCGAAATTCTTATTTTTACTGACTATCACTCTTTTTTTCGCGCCAAGGTCATAGCTAAAATCCACAACAGATTGCTTTTTGTCTTCTTCTGCAGAGGGACTCAGATAACAACTTATGTTTGTCATCCGATCAGAATCTCCGTCGTAGGTCACTACGCAATTCTTTCCAACAATCGTGCCCCCGTCTTGTCCTCGACTACCAGATGTTGTTTTGACCAACCGATTCGCGGAATCGTAGTTCCAGTCGATAATGGCAACGGAACGCTGGCTGGCCAGACCATACTCGTACAATTGCCTAATCTTTCGACCCAAAGCATCGTATTCAAATGAGTCGACTGATGGATTCGGATCAGGTGTATCAGAGAAATTCTTGGTTTCTTCGTTCAGTGAGTATTTCTTGTAGCTGCATTTCTTAAAATTCACCTCTTTCGAGAGGTCGACAACAGTAATATCAGCAAACAAATCAGTAAAACGCGGATCGATTGGAAGGTCCTTATCAGTGGGCAAAGATGCGGAAACAGGACTTGGCTTCGGATCCTTTTTCTTCTTACACCCAGCAGGAAAAAGAATGACGGCAACACAAATTAACAGATTAAAAATTAATATTATAAAAAAAGAAAAACTCACAGATTTTCGCTTGCTCTCCATTCATCATACCCCAAACACATTCATTAACTTTTGATACACTTTATTCGATAATTGCCTACGAACGAACTACGCGCAGACGGGCTGTGAGCATTTTCGATATTCTTGGATGAGTCTCGAGAATAAACATAGCATCTATCTCTTCTGGTTCGAACATGTCACGAACAAGATCGATAAAGTAACCCAAGTACTGACGATGCAACAAAACATCCTCACCAACATACAACAACGCAGTCAATGCGTTCTCGCGCACGTCTTTGGGGAGAGTTGCACTTCCAATTAACTCAAGGAGCCACTGTTCATAGGCATCATATTTTTCGAAATGAACGGGATAAAGATTGCGACTAAACCAATCCACTCGCCCAAGGTCTCCACCCACAACAGCCGACAGCATGATCTGTGAAATCTTATCGTGCTGCCTAAGCTTGCAGAGTCTGTCGAAGACCTTGCCGTAGGGCTTCTCCCACTGTGGCAAACACTCCCCCTTGAGCAGCTCAATCATGTAATCAACTGCGTTTGGATAAAAATCGATAAAATAACTGTAGCCACAAAAATCCAAGAATTCGCTTGCGATATCTGAAAAATCTCTTTTTCCCGTTGCCAAATGCGACTCAAGCTCGAGGAAAAGAAAAAATCGAGGAAGGTCGTTATCATTGTCTTGAATTTTCCACTTTCCAACGGCCGAGAGACACTCCAGTGCATCAAGCACGCGCGGATAGCTGTGAACAAATCTATTGGTACGCCGGTCATGAGTCATCAACTCTTCAACGCGGTTTTTCCAAACCTGAATCACATCGGGCCGCTCAGCCGCAATTTTCTCTGAGAACTGCAGGATGGCCTTCTTCGCAAGGTTGCGTGTGTCTTCGTCGCGATGATCCAACAATTCAGGCCATTCAGCACATCTGGGCAACCACTGTTCCAATTCACCGGAATCAACGACCTGCTCGCGTGCCTTGAATTTCTCACCAAAAAGACGAATGAGCTTGCCCATGTGAGACGTCCCCGATGTATTTTATGGGGTATCGGATACCTATCTGGCTTTCTGAATAAATGAGTGTGAAAGTAGATATATTTCGGCATCTTGCAGAGATTTTCTTCATCCTCTCAAGCGTTGATATATAGTCTGTTCTCACCCTACCGTGTGCCGAAAGAAAAGGTCTTTGATGCCGAACACAGTATTTTCATCCTTTATTGGTATCGACTATTCGGGCGCGCAGTTTGCAAGCACACCTCTGCGTGGCATCCAGATCTTCAAGGCCCACAGTCCAAATTCTCTAAGTCAGATAAACCCCACTCGACGTGATCGAAAGTATTGGTGCCGTGAGGATCTGGCCCACTGGATCGCCCATCAGGTTGCATCATCAGAACAACCAATTCTTATTGGCATCGATCACGCACTGTCTTTTCCACTCAGCTACTTTGAAAAATACTCACTGAGGAAAAATTGGGACGCCTTTCTTGATGATTTCCAACACTATTGGCCCACGCATCATTCGGAGAAAAGCGTCAAAGACCTCCTTGAGTTCAACAAGAACTCTCCTGAAGGCAGATTCGGCGATGCACGTTGGCGCCGACTGACCGATACAGCGTCCAAAGGTGCAAAGTCGGTTTTTCATTTTGGAGTGCCGGGAGCTGTGGCCTCATCAACACACGCTGGATTGACTTGGATTCGATTTTTACGCCACCACCCGAAGTGTGTTGAAAAGATTCATTTCTGGCCGTTCGATGGGTGGTATCCAGCCGAGGGGAAAAGCGTTATTGCCGAGGTCTATCCTGCTCTTTGGAATAAATTCGAAAGTCTGGGGACACGAACACAAGACGAGCACGATGCCTGGAGTGTCGCAAAAGAGTTGAGCAAGGCCTTCGGTTCGGAGACAGGGCTACGCTGGTTTGATCCTGAGCAATGGACGCATATTCGGCTATCGAAAGAGGAACAGAGCAAAGCTCAAATCGAAGGCTGGATTCTGGGTCTTCAATAGACGAGTGGTTCGATCACCTACATTCGCGAATAGCCTTCACGAGAAATGGACTACGCGCAATCAGCGTCGCTTTGTTGTTCTTCATGGTGTCGCAGCCACCGTGTGTGTGAATCGCTATGGCCTTACCGCTGTTGGCATCAAGAACTAAGGCACCACTGCTGCCAGCTGTCGTATCCAAATCATGAAAAAGAATTGAGTTGTCTGACCACAGAACAGTTCCCTGAGACCTCAAACGCTCAAATCCGTCAGAAGACTTTCGAACGGCGTGCAATTCAAGCCCCGACGAAGAAAGCCCGGAATCCAGCAACTCTGGCTCAACAAAGCCGTGAACTTTGCCAGGCAAGAGGCCCGTTATTCTATTGGGCTTGAGTCTCACCACGGCCCAGTCATTGCCGATACGTGTCTGCATTGCGCGAATCCAAGTTTTATCGACCCCATAAACAAATTCACCGGGCAGTTGATGGCTCGTATCGCTTTGAGAATTAAAAAACTTAGCTTCGCCCAAAACATGAAGACAATGGCCAGCCGTAACGGCGCACGAATCACTAATTAAGGTCAGCGTGCAAAAAGCCGACGGGCCATTTTGAGGGTCCGAGACCACACCCACAAAAGGAGCGGCAGAAGGCACTCTTTCATCTTGCTCACAAACAGATTGAGGCTGATATGCGGCCACCGACAAAGCAGCAGAAAGCAGAGTTACAGTGGACATAAGATAAGCAACCTCCAAAGACGAACTTCAGAGGATTTTGAGCGACTTGAGGAGCAACGTCAATCTCAGTTGGGAATTGAAACTGTCAGTGAGAGCAAAATCTTTTGACTCACGTCGTTCTCTTCGAGAGTCAGGCTCAACTTACATGATCGTCCATCCTCTCGGTGATACTCAAACTCCTTTAAACCGGGTGTAAAATTACCCGATTCGAATGTGAGTTTGGTTGCGTCTGCGAGAGTATTTGTAGAAGTATTTCTAAGAATTAAAACACGCCGATTGTTTTCGCCAGAGTCAACTAAAGTAAGACCCGCGCCGCTTTTACCCGAGCTATTTGCAATTCCGCGGCTGACATTTAGGCCACATTGAACCTGAGGAATCGGGACATCTGATGCTGCTTTCCGAATGAAAGATTCCTCAAAAGGGAGAGTTTGTATGACATCTTGCTTTTCCGCGGCTGTCGACTTGCCGGAGCCGTTGGGGTCGGAGCTCGATGATCGCTTTGCGGTTGTGCCATCTTCATCTGGCTTTTTTGGATTTTCAACAACGAATGCACATGCGTTTAGACCACAAAAACACGCAATAAAGAGAGAGAAGACAACTCGAAAATATTCTTTCACAGAAAAGAAATTCATGTTTCATCCCGCGTGAGTGGAAAAAGCTGCATGTTCAACTGATAGATTTCATATTTATCAATATTCTCTTCGCCCATCTGAATAATGCTTTCGCGCAAATCGCGCATCATTTTCTTCACATGAACAATCTGTTCAGCACTCAGCGAAACTGTCAGTGCGCTGATATCTCGTTCCTCGGGCTCGATCTCACTCAAGCTCCGCGCACTGAGTTGCAACATTTCCTGATGATAGCTGTGAATTGAAAGATGAGACGCTCCCTCGGGCACCCGAATTGTGGAATGCGTCATCGAAAGTTTTGAGTCATCGCTTTGCGTGAGGTAACCCAAACGCAAAAGCAACTCCACGCTATTTTTTGCCTGCTCGGGCGTGATGCGCGGGCGAACGTGAGCAGAAATCCAATGTGGATCGGATGAGAAATTTTTCTTACCCGCAAGTTCTCTCACCACTGGATGATACCACTTACTAAAAAACTCCATTTCGTCGCGTGTCAGGTCGTTTTGAAGAGTTTTCTGGCGGATTTCGAAGGCCCTGCGTATACCGGCGGTTCGCCGTTCCACACTGCGCGCGCCATTATGTTCAACCAACGACAGAAACCATTGCCTTCGTTCTGCTTGCAGACCCAGATGATGCACAACCTGTTGAGCACTGCGCGGAGACAACTGACGTTTGTGCGTGCAAATTAAATGAAGATAATTGGTCTCACCAAATCCAAGATCAGCGGCAAATGCACGATACGAATAGCGAGGCAGTCGTGTTTTGAGTTCGTTGTATATGGTTTTGAGGAAATCTTGCACGGACATGTATGTGAAGACGTCGACCTGCGCGACCACGTCTTTCAACAGATTGTCCTGAATTTTTCTTTCCCCCATAATCCCCGCCCGACGTCTTCATTGCTTTTCACTGGGACGTATCGGAAGAACCGAAAAAATATACAATCCAACCGGGCTATAAATGCCCATCTCATAGATAAACTAATGTTTATATTGATCTTTATAATGACAATGTGTTTACTGATTTTAGAACTTCGCAACTGCTTTGCGCCCCTGCCCGTCCCATCGCCACTGCAACTCGGTGCGTTTGGAAATCCCAATCCGGCTCGTGTGGATCAGTGGAGGTAGAGGGTCTAATCGCGGGCTTA
>CAYWSV010000134.1:0-3271 GCA_964460155.1 uncultured Oligoflexia bacterium
CATGAGTCACAGACCCGGTCTTGAAGGCCGAATACACCACAACAGGTTGCTGCGTAGGTGCGAATCCACCCAACCCTTCGTCGGGCTGCGTGGAAACCATCGTCAATCGATGGCCGAGGTCTGAATCAATCGCCTCGAGAAGAGTCTCGCCCGCGATGAGCGCTGGAAAGCGTCCTTCGTTCTTGCCGTCCTGTCCCTCGGGTTGAACATCGTGCTGTAAGTCGGAAAGCCGCGCGTCAGAAAGCGACAAATAATTTTGAAAACCCATCGTTTGATCAGCTCTGGTGGTATCAATGCCCCACAACAAAGCCGTGATGGGTTTTCTTTGTGATTGAAGAATAACGTCTGTCTTTACAAACGGAGAAACCGACACAATCTGCTTGGATAGCGACTCTATGCGGGTGAGCAATTCAGGACGGGCCGGAATTCTCCCAAACCCCTCCTTCACAACAATTTCGATATGGGGCTCAACAACCAAGAGGCGTTTTTTAAGGCCCTGAACGAATCCACCCATCACACTTAAGATGACAGTGAACGCACAAACTCCCACGGCGATACCAATCACCGGGAGCGCGACTCCCAAGGATGACTGAGTTTTACGCCGACGCTTTCCCCACGATGACAACAAATATCGTTTCAGCAAAAACAAAATGGCAGCGCGGCCACTGCCTGTCTGAGTTTCATCGCGCACTTGAACTGCTTTCCAGAAGCGATTGCACTCCAGCAATCAGCGACGTAGCGCATGCAAAAACATCTGCAGGAGTTGCGTCATCAAACATGTAGGCAGGGGCACTGACCAAACGGTGTGTTTTGTCGACACAAGCCTCGGTGCGTTGCGTGGGTGAATGTTGGGCGCCCCAACTTTCGATTGCACGCACAGCCGCGTCGGCAGAACCGTCGCCCAGCGTCAGACGCGCACCAGCAACATGACCCTCTCGACACAACAGAGCCAGCACGACAGGTGCAATACACAAAGCACCCATTGGTTTTTTCTTTTCAAGGAAAGGCAGAAGCGCCTTTTTTACATCCTCTTCCAAGGTCGCATCCGCACCCGCGAACGCATAATTGCACAAATTCTTGGCAGCTCCAAAACCACCGGCAAGAACGACAGCATCGAACGAATCGCACGTCAGCTGGCTGAGAGGACGGACCTTCCCGCGGGCGATACGGGCCGCCTCATGCAATTGATTGCGAACTTCTTGTGCATTTTCTCGACCATTGAGATGGTCGACGACGTGATGAGTCTTGCGATCAGGGGCAAAGCATTCGAACTTTAAGCCCTTTTGGCTGAGTGCAATGAGCAGACTGACAGCTTCGGTAATCTCGGTGCCATCCTTTGCCCCACATCCGGCAAGGACAACCGCAACTCGGGATGGTTTATGAGGATTATTTGGAACTGCGCTCATAAATTGCTCCTCTGGAGAAATTGAGACACTTCACATAACGCTCGGACAAACGGCCACGAGGACCCTTCCGTAAGAAGGGCCCTCAGGTTATAGACCCTTCACATCTGAATCATCAAGAGGATGAGAGCATGCCTTTTCGTTCGCCAAATGCACTTCACCAAAGGTCCGCCTCGCGCAGCGAGAACACGACCCAGCGTGGCGCATCACTTTTTGGTGTGAGTGAGGAACAATTCACTAACTGGCGCTGGCAGATGAAAAACCAGATCACCTCTGCCGACGAGGCACTCAAGGTGCTCAAGTTATCTGAGAACGAAAAAGAAGCGTTCCATGCGCTCGGGGCATTGTTTCAAGCTGGGGTAACACCCTATTACCTTGCGCTGATGAATCTTGAAAATGAATTTGATCCTGTGCGTCTGCAAGCTCTCCCGCGACTCGACGAACTTCGCGACCGGATCGGCGTGGAGGATCCTCTTCAGGAAGTTGGTAACTCACCTGTGAAGGAAGTGGTGCACGTTTATCGTGATCGTGTGGCCTTCTGTGTCGCGCAATTGTGTCCAGTGTATTGTCGGTATTGTTTCCGCAAGCGACGCGATGACGAAGTGGGCTTGCATTTCAATCCACGCATTGTCGATGAGGGAATAAAATACATTTCTGAAAATCCGGAAATCAGAGATGTTCTTGTCACCGGTGGTGATCCGCTCATAGCGCACGACGGCACGTTGGAAAATTTGCTGCGCAGACTTCGAGACATTCCGCACGTTGAAATTATCCGCATTGGCACCCGAGTGCCTGTGACTCTTCCCTATCGGATTACGGAAGAATTAGCCGACATGTTGGCGCAATTTCATCCGCTGTGGATCAACACTCATTTTAATTGTGAAGAAGAACTCACACCCGAAGCTGCTGCGGCAATCGACACACTCCTGAGTCGTGGAATTCCGGTGGGCAACCAGAGTGTTCTCCTCGCAGGGGTCAATGACACTCCCGAACGACTCAAGAAGCTGCTTCAGGGCTTAGTCAAAATGCGTGTCAGACCTTACTATCTTTATCAGGCACAAACAGTTGAAGGCACAGCCCACCTGCGTGTTCCCATCGAAAAAGGTCTCGACCTCATGCGCAGTTTACGCGGCAACACAACCGGGTTTGCAATTCCACAATACGTTCTTGATACTCCAACAGGAAAGATACCTCTTTCACCCAACCATGTGCTCGGCCGGGCCGACGACGATGTCGTGCTTTTGGATCTGAAGAAAAAAGCATGGCGCGAAATTAATCCGCTCAATGACTACGTCACTCCGAATCCGTTGGGTTCGCCGGATCTGTAACGTTTTTACGCGGTGGCATAAGTTTAGGGTGCGCTTCTGGTCGCAGCAGTCCTTCAGGTTTGGGAGGTCGATCGATAAGTGGCCTCTTGAAATATTTCGTGTTTGCATTCTTGTAGAACTTTTTAAGGACTTCTCTGTATTCCGAACGATTGCTCAGCGACTGAAGCTCTGTCGACAGAAACAGAAGCAAGGACATGCGCCCCAAAAAATCTTCCTGCCGGTCGATCAAAAACATTGAATTTCCGGATTTACCCAGCAGCATAAACGACGTTTGATGCAATCCCCAGACAAACAACCAATGAGCCCGAGGAAAATCCTGCTGAATGCGCAGCCGCATTGAACTCAGCTCTGTCTCTGAAACCTTTGCCCCGTCGGCAAAAGCACGCGCATAGGCCATCCATTCACGCACCAGTGGCTGATATGGAACCAAAACATCCGCATGTGCATTCATGAACTGAATGAGATCCGAGTGCGCCACACCTCGTGGGAGTGGCAATCGTGCGATGTTCTGCCGCGAGGGCATGACAGGTTTTTGCGGCA
>CAYWSV010000134.1:3371-9501 GCA_964460155.1 uncultured Oligoflexia bacterium
GGGAGTGGCAATCGTGCGATGTTCTGCCGCGAGGGCATGACAGGTTTTTGCGGCAACGGCTGCGCCGTGGGCTCGGGTGTGGGTTCAACAGTCGGCTGTGCCGTGGGGTCGGGTGTGGGTTCAACGGTCGGCTGCGCCGTGGGTTCGGGCGTGGGTTCAGGCGTAGGTTCTGGAGCCTTTGCAACTTGTGCGGGAGCTTCGGCGGACTCATCTTCATCGCCAAGAATTTTATCTAAAACGCGTGCTTTTTCTTCTTTGCTGACAGTCGTGCATTGCGTCGAAACGACGGCCAAGATCGTCGACAAAAAAAGTATGAGCTTAGCGCTCGGCAACAGGCTGGGCATCAATCGCCATTCCCATAGACAAACGGACTCCTGTTCTTAAGCGCACCTGAAATGGCCATGCACCATGAACGCCCGCAAAAACCCCAAACCGAACAAGAGAATTCCAATCTGCTCCAAGCTCAGCCTGCAAACCAAGACCCGGCAGATTGATTCCCACGCGCGAGAATGTGTCCGACCGAGCTATCATCGGAGCGGATGATTTCGTTTCTGCGCTCACCCACCGCACCGGAGTGTAGGCAAACCCCGCGGTCCCCAACCAACGCAATCCGGATTCGGTTTCATCGCCAACGTGCGAAAAATTCGCAGCCAGTCCCACTTCGCTTGAGCTGAAAGTCGCAAAACCATCGCCTGTAAAAAAAGGATCGCTCAACTTTGCGTATTGAGCACCGTTGTAAAAAAATGCCCGTGGACCAAAGGAAAAACGCGAGGCTCCAATGTTCCAATCTGAATGGGTGAGCTCTGCCCCCACGGAAAAAGAACCATCGCCTAAAGTGCGGGTATTCGTAGGCGACCTCAATGCACTCCAACGCGCCATATCCGCGGTCCACCACAGCAAATAAGACTTTTTTGTTTTTTGCTTAAACAACTCGGCTTGCTGTTTGAAACGTTCAATCACGGGAGTATTTTCAGGCAAAGAACGTTTACCCGCCTCGGCTCCGCTTTGCGCAGCTGCAGGAGGTTGAAGGACTCCAGCCCTTTCAAGTCTCTGTTTTCTTTCTTCATCTGTCTCGCGTCGCCATTCAACAGCCGGCGGAGGCAGAGAGTCGGGCATCTGCGGCAAAGGCTATCCCTCCAAGCCTCTAGGTTACTCCAGCCCATAAAAATCTGCAGCTCGACAAAATTCAGACGTCTATCGACACATCGGGAGGTAGGCCAAACGCCAATTTCTGACGCAGAATAAGAGACAAGAAGGATCACCGAACGTGAGTATCATCATTTCAAGTATAAGCGTGGCGCAAGAACTCAGTCTACTCGCCGTCATTGCCGGCGCAGTGGGTTGTTACCTTTACGTTGCCGTGAAATCTTCACGTTCGGCCCATGCGAATAAAAGAAATCTCAGAAATTATTCGACAGACCAAACTCCTTCGCTGCCTGACTTCGACGACAGACAGCCACTCTTCTGGCGCCATCATTTCAATCCACAAAACTACGTCCACTATTACATTTCTGCGTTCAGTGCGGAGATCTTATCGAGTGGCTCAGCATCTCGCACGACGCAGGGAGCTGACACGAAAATTTGTGTTTCACGTTCGGCGCAAGACACAGAAAAATTACTTCATCCGTTGCAGAAAAAAATTGAGTCACGCCTGCGCAGAGCCGAACTTCGGCCTCGACCTCGGCTGCGTCAGGAACGTAAGTCCATTCCATATCCGCTGTTTTCGGCGATTCGACCCGATATGGAACTCACGACTTACATTCTGAACTTTCTTGATGCGTGCATTGACCTGTCGGCATCTTGCGACACTCAAGTGAACTTCACTATTGAAACAGACGAGAGCGGAGTTTCGATTGCAGCAGTGTGGAGAAAAAACCAGCTCATCACCGATGCCACAGCTCAAATAGAATTGCTCGATAATATGCGACTGACGATGAGCGGAGAGTTGGTCCGGTGGGAATATCAAATTTTCGAATGTCCGCAGAATGCAGACCTACCCGAAAGCATCCCCGCAGCATTGCGCGCTGCGGGCTGAGCTCGTTTATTTATTTCTAGATTTTTTGGACGTCTTCTGAATCCGACGACGCAGGTTTTCGCTAGTCAGTGCGTTGTTTCGGAATGGAGCCGTTTCGGCAGAGGATGCGTAAATACCCTTGTCGTACTCTGGTGCGAGCCAGGGGTAGACCTCATCCTCGCGGTCGAGAACTCCATAATTCTCGCCACCCAGTCTGTAGCGACTCACATCACTGACCTCTGGTCCTCGATCCGTCACACACGCGGGCATAAACCCAATCGACGCAATCGCAAGAATCACACATTTTATGTTTTTCATACCTGTCTCTCCGCATCGGGTCCGGCATCCGGCCAAGATTCCCCGATGGGACTTCAGCAATTTCTGATCCAAAAAAAGAACCCAAAAAAATGAGGATCTTTTGAGGTCTAGAATCCATTTTTGTTTAAACTTTAGACAATTATTGCCTTTTTATTAAACAAAAGCCTCTCCTGTGGCCCTTTAAACCCACACTTTACCGGTCATTGTTGGACTTTTAATTTCGGCGAATAACCTGAATTTATCTTGGGCTTTATCTGAGTGCCTGTAACGTCGAAAAGAGAGTGAGCCCTTTTTCAGACAGGTGTTGATGAAGGAAGATAAAAAGTATCTCACAATTCAGGAGCTGGCGGGTATCGTTGGCGTTTCCACTTCAGCGCTACGCGCGTGGGAGCGTCGCTACGCTATTTTTACACCTGAAAGAACCCCCGGTGGACATCGGCTCTACACTCAAGATGACCTGAAGCTCTTTTGGTTTGTCACCCATCTACGCGGTCAGGGCCAAGATCTTAAAAAAATCTCCAATCTAGGACGGAATGATCTTCTCGAACAAGCTCACTCGTTTTTCGCGTTGACGCCTCCAATCTCCGCCGAAAATAGAGACAAGACGAGCAATCCACTGCCGGCGCCTTTTGAAGCCATTCTCTCGGCGTTGAAACAAGACAACATGGAAAGCGCAATTCGTGCCCTTGAACAGGTGTACGCGCTATCCACAAGCGCACTTTCTTTTGCCGACACGGCATTGGATTTGATGGTGCAGGTTGGTGAGCATTGGCATCGCGGAGAAATCACCGTTGCTGCAGAGCATGCGCTGACTGCGCGCTTAAAACATATGCTTTTGGGACTTTTTTATCTCAACGACTCGCATGCAAGCGAAGCCGACCAGCCCCTCGCGGTCTGTGCAACTCTTCCTTACGAATTGCACGAATTGGGTTTGTTGCGTGTTGCACTCTACCTTAAAACGTGGGGTTACCGAGTCACTTACTTGGGAGCAAACACCCCCATTGTTGACCTCGAAGACTATTGTGCGCGTCGACAACCAACACTTGTTGTCATTAGCTGTGCGTCGTCATTGAGTGTAACGAATATGATCCACTCTTTTCAAAAACTGAGCGTTCTTGTTGCACCACATGCTCCAGTGGTCGTTGGCGGATCGGGCGTGAGTATCATTGCTCCCAACCCCCCCGACACTGCGCAACTCGTAGTGCTACGCAAACTGACTGACCTCGAAAAAGCGGCCGAACTGATGATGACGAATAGATTGCGTCCGGCTGCAGAGCGTTTCTCTCTTCTTAAAGCTGAATTGCAGAGTTGAACTCGGCAACCATCAGGCTTGCACGCACATTGGTGCGTCCTAGTCTCAGAGTGTCGCTTGCATGCATTTTACGCCGACCAACCAAGCGTTCCTCATTCAAAAAAGTGCCGTTTGCTGATCCCAAATCCTCTGCCTGCAGGTATCCGTCTTCGCCGACAAACAGTCGAGCATGCTTTCTTGAGGCTTCCTCGTCTTCGGCCAACAGTGGAACAACACCCGCACGCCCCAAAATAACCTCACCCACGGGCACAAGATGATTCACGATGCGGCCATCTTTGGATTCAATCATCAAGCGGATTTGAACATCCTTCAGGCAGAGCTCAATCTCTTTTTCAATGAGTCCTGAAATCTGTTGTCCTGATTGAGTTCCGTCTTGAATCGATGCCTGTCGACACCAATCTGTCACGAGAGCCAATGGATCAATAAAGTCAGGATGAGTCGGCCACTCAACGATCCGAAATGAGATTTGACCGACCTGAACCGTGTCACCCGCACGCAGGCGGTTGCGCTCAACTCGGCGTCCGTTCAGAAATGTTCCATTGCGGCTGGCATGATCAACGATAATAAGCTCGCCCGAGTTCATCTGCACACTGCAATGTTTGCCTGAGACCTCGGTATCCTCGAGCAGAATTTCGCCCGATGAACGGCCGATAGTTATGGAATTGGCAAGAACCGGAAGAACTTCGCCGGCACGCTCACCGTGCAAAAGCTGAAGAGCAAACGGCATAAATGACCACTCCCTGAACAGTGAAACGCAACCTTCGGTACGCCTTGAAACATGCTTCGACATCATTATTATAAAGAGTTAATTGCAACCGAGCCCACCCTGCGTCAGAGTTTTTCCACACGCGGAAAACAGCAAGCGGGCTGAAACTTTTCTAGACCTCGGAGGACCTGTCGAAGTGGAACAAGTCACATCTCTCTTTGGACTTCTTACACTTTCGCTGGCAAACGCAGCACTTGTTGGACTGGGACTCATTCCTGAGCCGGAAACAGGCAAAACATCGAAAAACCTTGAGCTCGCTGCGCACAACATCGAACTGCTGGCGATGCTGCAGCAAAAAACAAAAGGGAATCTCGACTCCGAAGAGCAGCATCTGATTGAAGGATTACTTTACGACCTGCGTCTTAAGTACGTTGAAGGTCAGAAAAAGGCGTGATACGGTCTGAGCGATTTCAGAGAAGACACAGTCGGCCGCTTATTTAAGCAGGTCGATTTCTTTTTGATTCATTGAGATGAAGGGCATTCCCATGACGACGCCTATTCCGATAACTCCTGCAGGCCTCGAGAAAATCAAAGAAGAGCTCAAGCGTCTTAAGACAGTGGATCGCCCAAACATCATCGCCGAAATTGCAGACGCCCGCGCACTGGGTGATTTGTCCGAGAATGCAGAATATCATTCTGCCCGTGAACGCCAGAGCTTTATCGAAGGCCGCATCATGGAACTCGAGGAAAAACTAACGCGTCTGCAAGTCATCGACATCGACCCTGGCACGCTGGAGAAGGTCGTTTTTGGAGCCTCTGTCCGCCTCAAAGACGTCACCGAAGATGCCAAGCCCGAAGAGAAAACATACAAAATTGTTGGCGATCTCGAGGCCGACCTCAAGCTCAATGCCATCTCAATTTCGAGTCCTTTGGCCGCATCTCTCATCAACAAAAAGGTTGGTGAGGTCGTTACCGTGAATCTGCCACGCGGCGAAAAAGAATACGAAATCATCAAAATCTTCGTCGAAAATAGCGCAGGGCACTGAGCCTCCGCATACATCCGGGAATCAATTCTCGCCCTGAACACCTGTGAGTGTTTCAGTCACCTGACGAGTCACACCAACAGCAAGATAAAAACCTTCGTGCCGAGTCGCAGGAAATCCCGCCGACTCGGCACTGACTGCAAGTTTGTCGCCCACAAGAGAATCCGCTGACAATCGCCATCCAGCAATCAGAGCCAGCACATTTCTTCTTTGCAGTCCAAGCTCGAGCTGAGCACTGAGCGCAAGAGAGTCCGGCACTGCACCTTCGTAGACGGCCTGCGTTTGTGCCACTTTCCACTTGAAGTACGGATACCAAGCAGCACCAAACTCACCCACGAGCAACAAGCGAGCTTCAGTTCCAAGGTTTTGAACAATGCCACCAAGAATCGATGGCAGGGCCACACCGAATTTCGGCTCGAAGCCATCGCGTGATGTTCGGTCCAAAATAAACTGAACAGACGTCCCCATCATCAGCCCCGTCCACTGAAAGAGCTGAAAATGGTACGCGTACGAGAGGATACCCAAAAAATTGAAACGCTCGGTTGTCAAAGGTTTTCCAAGCGATTCAAGATTCAGTGACCAACGCGATTGCTGCAGTCCAGTTGCAACGGTAAGATTGTGACCAGGCCTAAATGAACCTCTATACTCATTGACCGGGGATTGCCCGAATGCAGGCGACACCCTGAGAGCTGCCGACAACGTGATGACTCGCCGCATGAGTTTCGTCCTCTGGTTCT
>CAYWSV010000135.1:0-9400 GCA_964460155.1 uncultured Oligoflexia bacterium
CCACGTCCGTGACTCAAGCAAAATGTGAATGAAAACTTTACGTCTGTCTGAAATTGACGTCAATTAGAATTACGAGTTCTCAATACTCGTAAAAATAAAGGTATCAGTAGAATAAAGACTGCCCCCCAAAGAGAGCGATTAGAACCCCGTGTTGCAGCAAGATCTCCGCACCCTGCACGCTTAGGCTGCAGAGGCTGATAACGACTCCCTCCATAAGGAGGCAGGGCTATACGAGCCTCACCTGTAAAAGTTACGGGTGCCGGCGGCTTAACATCAAGAGGAAGCTCGCTAACCTGTGATTCGTTCTCATCCGCAGCTTTGAGAAGTGCACTGACCGCAGGACATCCGGTTTGTGCATTGATAGTGGTGTTTTCAAAAAAACCTCGAGTCGCAAAAGCTGAAACAATCGGTGTACTGACTTGACCGCTGGTCAAGTTTTGAGTTTTTTCGAAACCATCTGCAGTTTTAACAATCGCACAAGCTAACTGATAAAAAGTCCCAAGTTCGGGCATGAGATCAATCGAATCCCAAACGACTTTATCGATTATCTTATAACCGTCCTTCCAATCGCCCAGTTCCGCACGCAGCTTCCACAAAATGGAACTGAGAAGCGTTCCTGCTGGATAGGGGTCAAAACCCGGAGCAAAGATCTCTTCTGAAAGATTGGAATCAACTGTTGCACTCCTGAGAGGTTCTCCATTCTGAACAGACTCCGCAAGAGTGTTATTGCCTGTCATTGCATAAGTAAAATAATCGGCAAGTCCCTCTTGAATTGCACGCGCCTGACTTGAACTTAATTTGGGTTTCACGGAACGGTAAAGAACGTGATGAGTAAACTCGTGAAGAAAAACATCTGAATCGCGTGCGAGATTGCGCAGGTTGGAGAACGAATCAGGAACGGAAATCACTGGATTTTTTGTATTCAATGAATCGCTGCGAGGTGAGTACGCGGGGCCATTAGGGTCGTCACTCAGAACAAATATATCGATAGGGCCATTGAGATTGAAGTCAGAAAAATATTGCTTTTGAGCATCACTCTGAATACCTCGATGCCATTGAGCAGCTCTTTGAATCGAGTAGTAGCCAACCATCTCAGGAAATTCGACAGATTCATAAGAGAATTCATACCTACCCGATCCAGAGCGAGCAAAATTGCCACAACTCAAAAATGACTTTTTCTTCCCGGCACAGTTTAGAATTCTAAAAATTCGGTTCCTCAGATAACTTGAATCAAGCAGATCTGTCAGCTTAATTTCTTCAATTCCTGTCGCCATTGAAGCAACTTTATTTTCTCGATATAAGAGTGCCGTTGCCTCGGCCTGCATTCTGACAGGGGGTTCTTCTCCAATAAGACCATCGCTTTCGCGCAGCCAAAAAACACGTCCGGCTGAGCCCGCTGTGAGTCGCCACCACGCCTCTGCGCCCTGAGACTCCAAGCGAATGATTGGAGTCGGCAAACTCAGCAGCCATGTTCCTGCTCGCAGGTAATCAGCAAAAAGACTCTGAGCTTGCGTGGGGTGCAGATTGTGCCCTGCTTGCGGCGCGGACAGTTGACTCTCGAGGTGCTCACGCTCGGGGATTTTTCCTGCGAACCAAATTAATTTTTCAGGATTCGAAAAGCTGTATGCAACTTTGAATGGGCTTGAATGAATTTCGATTCCGTTCCACGTCCACACGCCCATGGAGGCCCGATACAAACTCCCATCAGTGAGCGAAGCCTGAGCCGCGATTTTCGCTTGCAACAAGCTCTCGCGCCCTGCAGATTCTGTAAAATTTGCAGCTGGCGATAAGAGGTTTGCAGCAATTGTCGGTGCGAGCACGCTGTTGAGAAAACCCAAATTTAGTCCTCCCAAAGCTTATTTTACCCGAAAATAAGATGAGCCAACCCTGCAATTATTTTCCTTGTGGATAAACCCGACGCATTTAAAAATAAAAACATGCTGATACGTGCAAAATGTGTGTCGCGAAAATTTAAAAAAATCCCTCAGCCTCTGCCTCTTTCAAAGTTGTGCAGACACATTATCATTTTTACTGCACTGTTCCTCTCTGAAAGTGCACTTGCACAATCAAAAACAGAATCAAGCGAAATCAAGATTGGACGCGGAAAAAGAACAATTCAACGGCAACTTTGTCAGGTTCCTGTAACCGGAGAAGGTTTAGCAGAAGGCGATCTTGCGGAAGTTATCGACAAGTCGAACTCAAGAGTTGCAGTGGTTAAACTTGAACGGCTGAAGCCGAAGGGACGACTCGTTGCAACAGTGATCGTTGGTGAAGACAAATGTTCGAGCTTACGAGGATTGGCTGTTCGAACACTTTCATCAGAAGGCTCGGCATCATCTTCTGGTGGCTCTGGAGGAGCAGACATTGGTCGCTCACTGTTGTTTGTTTCTCCGCGATTTCAGGTCTCGCAAACAGCACTGCCAGGAATGGCACTCAACAAGTTTCTCTCGCCAGGATATTCGCAGCGTGGCTTTGGATTTAATGGCGTGGGTGTTTTTCCTCGAAATTCAATAGTAACAGGTCCTCTGAAATTAAATTTCAAATCAGAAATTCGATGGTCACAAGCGACAACCTCGCCTTTGATTGATTTGGTTCGCGACGGAAAAGTAATCGGCACGCAAGGCATCTCGACGCAGAACCTCAATCTCCGTGTCGGGGCAAAGATAAATTACCTCAATTCTCAGGCGTGGACAGGCGCTGGTTTGGTCTTGCTGGATAAATTTCAAACGTCTTCAAAACTCGCCTCGATTCCCGGCGTCGAAGGTTCGGATCAAGTCTTTCAGGTCATACGCGATGTCTCAGGAAGCGGTCTCGGGCTCTTTGGTGAGCAAGGATTTATAATCAACAACTCGGCGATCATGTCTGTTGGTGGTGGGTTTGGGCTGGGCAGCAAGATTAGCACTCCTATCGTCGAAGACGGCGAAGCAACCAATACGAGTGACCTTGCAAAAGTCGAAGGATTGCCTCTGTATTTGGAGGCGCGAGTGACGGTTCCGTTTCTGAAGTGGATCTTTGTCGAAATGAGCGTGGACTATAAACGCTTTGCATTCTCTCTTCCTTTAATAAACGAAGGAATCAGCAAAGCTCAATATGACGCCGTAAGTTTTTCGACCGGCGTGGGATTCCGCTATTAAAATATTTTATGCAATTTTATCGAGAGCAGGCAATTCATCCGACGCCTTGGACACCGAGGGCAGAAATGGATAGCGCACAACAAATCTTGGACTTCTTGAACTTTCGTCATACCAAATTTCACCACCGACCGATTCGGTGAGTTCACGGCACAAGGCCAAACCAAGACCCAAACCACGCCCGGTTTTCTTGGTTGTGAAGAACGGCTTGAACAAGTGCCTCTGCAATCCTTTGCTCAGTGCAGGACCACCGTTGGACACAACGAATTCGACGGCTCCACCTCGTTCGTTTATTTCAACTTTGACCCAGCGCTGGCTTACGTCACTCAATTCCGCGACAGCGTCTGTAGCGTTTTTTAAAAGGTTGAGCAGCACCTGAGTTTGAAGGGTTAATCCTCCCGAGACCTCAATTGAAGGAAGTTTTTGTGGCCAGACAACCTTCACATTTTTCGAGGCAACCCAAACATCACAGAGATCAGCCGATAATTTAAAGATTTCTCCAACTGAAACAAAACTGCTTCCACCGTCGGCCTGACCGGAAGCATAGGTTTTGACCGACTGTGTCAGGTGGTTCAAATGAGCCAGTTGACGCTGAATACTTGCCATCGATTTTTCAAATGCATCCGGTTCTGCGCTCATCCGCTGACGTTTGAGTTCTTCGAAACGCAACATAAGAGTACTAATCGGATGGCTTAATTCGTGAACCATGCGCGCATTCATTATTCCCAATGTTCTGAGACGATCGTTATGAATATCAGTTTCACTAATTCCATCTGCAAAATCCCGACTCCGCTCTGCAGTCGAACTTTCGTATTTTTGAGGAGAATCCCCTGAAATCATATTTCTGCGAAATGTTGACCACCCTATGAAGGAAAAACTCAAAGCAAAAATCGATGCCGACAAAATCTCCCATTCATAGCTTCCAATTGTGCTGAATTGAGTGATTAGACTATGAACGAACAAGCCGAGAAATGCACAACAGGCTACATCAGCCCATTTTTTCAGTCTCTCGCTCAGAATAAATAGAACAATCAGCATGACTTCAGACGTCACCAAAACTGTAGTGCTGATGCCCACTGGTTCCATGTGCGTCGATTCTCCAAGCGCGCTGGTTTAACAATGGGTATATCGGACGATCGAAGATGGAAGGGAAGGAATAAATTACAGTGTATCAAGGTTCCGAATTGCTTCCATGCTGCCTAATCACGAGAAAACAAAGAGCCGCTTCGGGCGTATCGGGTGGAGTCTGCCAAGATCCTCCCCTCAGAAATTTTCGGACCAAACCGCCGGTTTCAGACGTACAACCGGCCATACTGTCTTGCAACGAAATCCAGTCTTCTGCTCCACGTGTGGCCTGTAATATTTCAAACACACGCCCATCCCAAGCGGGACGGCATGCCACTCGGCAAGAAAAAGCATCTTCATGAGCCTCTAATTCACCTTCGACAACCCAAATTTTATCGGTCACGCCAACCTGCGGTAGGGGCGCTGGCGGCGTAGGACGAGGCGATGGTTGGGGACGGGGCGGACTGGTTGGAGTGGGAGTGACTCTAGGTAGAACGGCTGAACGACCGACGTCGTCCTGCTCCTCTTGTGCTGCTAGCACCTGACGTCGGTACTGACAGAAAAGCATCGCAAAAACCAACGCAATGAGAGATATATCAACCGCTTTTTTTAGATTTAATGCAGATTTTCCTACCATGAAGTCTCTCCCTTCCCGCAGGGGCTTATAGCAACCTGAGTCAAGGAGAGCAGCAGGCAAATTTTACATACTGAAAACAATGAGCAACGCCGATCCACCTCTAGCAACTCTGAATTCAACGTCAGGAAGTGATTATGAAACTCATTATTCAAATGACTGCATGTTCAATGGTGTTGGCGGCACTGAGCTCTTCATGCAAACAACGAGCATACAACCAATCGCGAACAAAAGATCTGATTGGTGGAAATGAATCGTCCGCAGGTCTTTGCGTCATGGCTTCACCCAATTTCAAAGATGCCGCAGGTGACGCAAAGGCGTCTGTCAGGGTGTCGTGTCAAGGACAATGCAATGGAGCAGACTACCGCAATCGCAAATTTTACGTTCTCAACGAAGAGAAAACCCTTGGTATCGAGTTTGCAATCAAACTCACGAACCAAAAGGAAATGCGCAACTTATTTGTTTTTGCACCAGAGAACGGCCTGCTTCAGACTTTGAATTCTGTGACTTTGGAAAATCCGGAAGTTCAGAATGCTCTCGCCAATTACTCTCTTGATCCTTCCAACATTGCAGCACTGAGCATTCCAGCAGATGCAAAAATTCTGCTGAGCACAGGAACAAAAGCATCATTGTCGACAGCGGGACTGATGGATGGTGGGACGCTTGACTGCGGCGGACAACCCATCGACGGAGCTGTCGACCTCGTTCAATTCAAAGAACAAAACTTGAAGGACGTGAAGAACGCTGCTGCGTTGCCGTAAAACAAGAATCAGAACTGACTCTCAAGACCAACAGCAAGACCAAACCAGCTCGCACTCCCGGCAATGACATCTGCGCCACCCAGAATGTCGACACCGTCGATAATCGACGTGCGAAGGTAAGCTCCGCCTGTGAGACCAACTCCATATTTTGCCTCTTGAGAACGTCGCAGAGGCTCCTCAGAAACCTTTCGCTGCAGAGCGACACCCGCTTGCAAAGCAACATCAAAAATCAAATCGGGTGATGGTTTGAGGTTGACTCGTGCCTGAGCTCCAAGGCTCTGAATGGCCCATGTTTTATCGGCCGTCGCATCGACAGCTGTGTAGGTTTGATAGGCGGGCCCAACGCTAAAATCTTTTGCATCAAGAAATGGAAGAGCAACTTCAACGTCAGAAAGAATCTTTCCGCCATAAACTCCGACACCAAGGCGATCGGATTTAGTTTCGCTTTCACCCGCAATACGTCCTGCACCAACATTTGCTCGCAGTTGAAAAACCCACTCGGGCTTCTGCGGTGCAGTGCTGGGTGCAGGTGCAGAAGCTGATACAGGTGCTGGAGATGCTGCTGCAGGAGCAGCTTCAGGGGTAGCTCCCGATTCAGGAGCTGGCGCAGACTCTGGCTGTTGGTTTTGCGCAAGAATCGCTGTAGTCGATTGAGTTTGATTTGCCGATGCCGGACATTCGTGCACCAGAGAGCCTGCAACGCTGAGCACAAGCGCTGATGCACACAGTTTAAGTCTGTTTCTGCTCATCATATCTGAATCCTTTTTGTATCCCGATTTGGAAAGTTCTGAACTTCAGACGTAACAACCCGCATCAAAGTCCTGCCGACAAAACCCAAACGCGTTGATTTTCTTTGCGATCAAAGAAGAGATTGGGCTCAACGTATGTAGCAAATCTAAGTTTTACAATCGCACGTGCTTCGAAGCCGGCACTCCAGTTGCCATTGCCCCATCCCACATCTGCAACCGCCTTCACCAAACTCCCGGGAGTTTTTACACCTGCCTCAAGACCAAAAGCTGGTTTTAAATCTGCGGCCGAAGGGCGATTTATTTCGCGCAATTCTCCGGACACTTTGACGAAACCAATTCCGTCGACAGGTGTCAGACTGAATCCAACATTCACAATTTGTTTGATGAGCTCTGGTGTGCCTTGTTGATCTGCGTCGGCAAACACATCGATATTTGAGAACAACGATTTTCCTGCGTTGTAAAGCTTGGTATCGCCCACATTCAGAATGGCCAATCCAAAGGTTGGCGACATCGCCTCAATCGGGGTCACCATAAGACCAAGGTCAGCACCCACACCTTGACCGACACCAACAATACTCTTCACCGTCTTCTGAATATCCACGGCTTCGGCCAAGGAAAAGTTCGCTTGACCACCCTGAGCTCGCAGTTTGTAATAAGGAGCGACACCAACGTGTAACTTTTTATCCAAAAAGCTATGCGCATAGCCTGCGCGCACATCTACATCTGAAAGTAACGCGAGGTCGGCGAGTTCAGGCAGAATCTTTGCATGCACGCCCAAACCCGCATCAATCGCAAGTGTCGACGCTATTCCCCAGTGAGGTGCAACCCAATACGATTGCTGCTTGGTTCCAAGGGCAATCGTTCGCGACGAGACAATTTCACCAATTTTTGAAAAGTTATCAATCTGAGAAGCCGTATCCGATTTGCCACCAACATCTTTGGCGGCATCGGCAATTCTAGAAAAATCGTTGCGCAACGAACTCAGTCCGCCCGTACCAAAGCTGGTGGCAATGTTTAAATCTGCCAGTGCCGCAAAAGTTGAATCCAAGCGTGCGAGGCCGGCCGGATTGTAGAATAATGCGTTTTGATCATCAGCAAGTGCTGTAAACGCTCCCCCTAAAGCTGCAGGTCTTGCTCCAACAACGTTTCCGGGAATCCGGAGAGAGGGAATTTGAGCATTGGCCGTCATGCTGCTCATCAATGCAAACGATACGACCGATGATTTAACCAATACATTTTTCATTCTCAGACACCCCTTCGAAGTCCGTGGAGCAGGATCTCTAAAGAAACAACATAAGTTTAGGAAAATCCGGAGAATTAGTACACGCAAGCTCGTCAATGAGGTGTCGCATCAGACTCGGCAAGTTGTTCGTAGCGGCCAACGATTGTTCGACAATATTGCAACCATTCACGTGTCACACTTGTGGCCTGCCCCTGAACTGCGGCTTCGGCTGCTAACTTGATGCCCTCGCGCACTTTCTCTAAATCTCTCTCGGCATGAACTGCTGAATATTCGCCCTTTTCGACAAGGGTCATAAGTTTTGGACGATTCGAAAAACCGACATGCGGAAGACGAGAAGTCAGCATTTTTGGCGAGTCGATTTTTCTCAAATGGATACTCGCAAGCTTGCGTCCCTCTCCAGCTTCCATCTCACTCACGAGTGCATCTGCAACAGCTTGTTCAATCTCGAAGCGCTCAGCTCTCTCTGCCAACTCGGTATTTTGTTGAGTTACGCTTTCAGACTTCTCCCACTGAACCTGCAAATCTACTGCGTGCTTTTTCGATAAGACTTCTGCCGCCTCCCGATCTTCAATGAGCTTAAAGTTTTCGTCTAGCGAATCAAACTGAAGCTTTTTGAGCAAATCAACAAGCTCATCTCGAGCAGATTTTAGAGCTGCAATTTTAATCTCGGATTCACGAATCTGATATTGCAGAGATTGCTTTCTTAATTTCGCAAACAGGACTTTACCCAACCAATAGAGTTTGGGTTGCCCCTGAAGACCAGCAGACTCGGTTTTCTTTAGCACTTCCCGATATGTCTTGCGTGCATTATTCAAAGATTCATCGACAGATTTTCTTAGAGAAACCAGAGTCTCCCAGTCGTATGCGAATCGGTCCGAAGACTCGGTAAAAAGACGCACACAACCTTCTCGCTCCAAATATTGAGCGATGAGTGCCTCTGCTTCCGACTGCAGCTGCTCGGGATTTTCTTGAGCTCGTCTGATTAGACTCTCAATTGATTCCGCGCCCATGAAGCAAATTCTCCTCAGCTGTCTTCAAAAGTTCATTCATTTGATTCACGGCAGTTTTCCAACGTTCAACCGCATCTTCTTGCTTTTCGATTTCAAAGGCATTCAGACAAAGAAACTCACGCTCGATAAGGCTTCTGGCCTCGGCGATTTTCTTATCCCACTCACCAGAAACAGTTCGCTCTAACTTGCCTTGAAGACCGTTGAGCTTCTTAAATTCATCGGAGCTGTGTTTTGTTTTTTGTTCGAGCTGACGGCGCAATATCTCATTTTTAGCCATATTGCGTGAAAATTCATCTGAAAGTTCTTTTTTAATCTCGTTGTCAATCGCGCGTGCGCACTCCTCAAAGACTATTGGAAAAGAATCGCCACAATCAACAACGGCGGTTTTCATCGCAAAGGAAATCTGTGCCGCTAGCCCCTCACACTCACCGAGTGTCTCATTGACCTCTCTGGCTTTTTTCTGTTTCAGCTCTTCGAGATGGGCAATCTCAACTTCATCAGCCTTCGCGCCGGCCGACCATCTCAGAATTCGAAATCTATCGAGGAGGCCTAAATTAAGACCAATTTCTGCAGATGATTTCTCACCCTTCTTCAGCTGAACCTCAATCGCTTTGACTTTTTTTTGTGAATCTTCGAGCTCAGGACTGATCTTTCGAAATGCAGCGAGTTCCGCTTTCCATCTCCAACTCACGAGAAGATCGCGCACTCTTGAAGGTATCGTTCCTTCAATTCCAAACCACATCTCTTTGCGCTTTTTGGCCCATTTTTCTTGATAGCCGCTCTCAGGATTCACATAATGACCAAACT
>CAYWSV010000136.1:0-9381 GCA_964460155.1 uncultured Oligoflexia bacterium
CTTGAACAGTCGTCGGTGTTGAGGTCGAAAGTCGCACATTTGCAAAGCGATCAGGCATCGGCCTTTCGCGATTGGCAGGAAGTTCTTGTTGCTGCCTCGGATGGTGTTTTTGCACGGGATATTCGCTTACATCAGCTTTCGCGCTTGGGAGTGAATTGCGCCGATGGCGCCGATCGCACATCCATGCACGAGCAAAGAGCCTCAACAGGGCAGCCCGAATTTTTAAAATCCATCGATATGAATCCTGTTATTGATGAGCTAGCCGCTTCCGCGGGCGTCATGTTGAGGGCCGATTACGTGAGTGCCGGTCAATATCCGTTGGTGATGGCCAACCGCTTTGGTGGCGTGATCTTCCACGAAGCATGCGGACATCTTTTGGAAACAACGCAGATCGAGCGCAAAACAACTCCCTTTGCAGATTCATTGGGCCAGATGATTGCGCACGAAAGTCTGACGGCGTGGGACGAAGGCATCACCGAAGGTGCTTTTGGCTCAACCGATATGGATGATGAAGGCATGCCAGCGCAGTCGACTCTTCTGATCGAAAATGGTGTGCTGCGTAACTTTATTGCCGATCGAGCTGGAGCAATGCGTTTCGGTCATCCGCGCACGGGCAGCGGCCGCCGACAAAACTTTTCATTTGCAGCAGCAAGCCGCATGAGAAACACATTTATTGCACCCGGAAACTCGACTCCCGAAGAACTCATTAGCAGCATTGATTCTGGTTTGTATTGCAAGAAGATGGGCGGCGGCAGCGTTGGGGCGACGGGCGAATTCAATTTCGCTGTGGGCGAAGCTTACGTCATTGAAAAAGGTAAACTCGGCAAACCCGTTAAGGGCGCAACGTTGATTGGCACTGCGGCTGAAATTATGAAAAAGATTTCCGCGTGTGCCAACGATATTGAGCTTGCTCCTGGATTCTGTGGGTCTGTGAGTGGAACTATTTACACCACAGTCGGGCAGCCCCACCTTAAGGTCGACAGCATTACTGTCGGAGGACGTGCATAATATGATGACTCAATCTCAAATCCACGAATTGATCAGTTCAATTGCCAAAGCTCGCCCGAACGTACGTTTTGATATTTCGGGCGACAGTCTTGAAATGCAGACTGTCAAAATCAAAGAGAATGAAAGTTTCGAGCAGAGTGCGTCGCAACGCACAAGTGCGGTTCTGCGCGTGTGGACTCCTTCTGGACGTGTCGGAGTTGTACAAGTCACGTCATTGGAACAAAGAGAACTTTTGTCGGCGGTCGATGTCGCATTGGAAGCTGCCGCGCTCGGTCCTGCGGAAAATCTTCCCGAAATTCCGACTCCATCGCAGGCAGGTGACTTGCCGGTTTTCGATAAAAAATCAGCTGGCGAACGTGTTTCAATCGAAGAATTGGGTTCTCAGCTGTTGTCTTCTGTCAAGCAATTAAAAGCAAGTCATCCGCAAATCACAGGCGTACCTTACAACGCGCTTGCTCAGCGCCGGTTGGAACGTTTTTATGCCAACACCGAAGGTTTGATTCGCAGTCAGGGTTCTGCGGTTGTCTCGGCCTATCTTTATGCGCGCGGTCAAGTCGAAGGTCACAAACCACGCGCTGCAGGACACTGGGGAGAGGAGCTTACTCTTCAGGAATTGAATCTGAGTGGTATCGCTAAAACTGCGAGTGACATTCTTGTCTCTCATTTGCAGCCTGTGAAAATTTCATCGGGCCAGTATCCGGTAGTTTTCTCGGGGCGTGCATTTTTGGATTTGATTGGTGCTTTTGGAAATCTTTTTAGTGCGCAAAATATTCTCGATAAACAATCGCTGCACACAAAAGAATCTTTGGGCCAACAAATTGCGAGTCCGCTACTCACCATCATCGACGATCCGCTGCACCAAGCGAATGTGAGCCCCGATCTGTTCGACGGCGAGGGGACTGCTGTGCGCGCAACAACGCTGTTGGAACAAGGTGTACTGAAGGGCTTGTGGCATCACTCTGTGAGTGCCAAGGCTTTTGGTGTTGCCAAAACAGGCCATGCTGCTGTCGGTGCAAAAATGAACGTTCGTCCTTGGTTCTGGACGGTTTCGGCCGGAACAGGTTTAGGCACCAGTGCAGATGATTGTGTCTGGGTTGATGAAATTGAGGCTCTGCATGCGGGAGTGAATCCACTTCAGGGCTCGTTCTCTTTGCCATTTTTGGGTTACCGCATCGTCAATGGAAAAAAACAAAGCCTCGAAGGAGTGACTGTTGCGGGCGATATTTTAAGTACCCTTAAAAATATTGTTGCAGTGGACAAAGTTCTTGACCGGGCATCGGGCGGAGTGTGTCCGGCAATTGCCGTTGCGTCGCTCTCAATTACCTGTGAGGCGTAATAAACTTTAAAACTTTCGGGTTCTTAGGTTTTGCCTTAAGTTGTCTGGTGCGCTCACCGATACTCCTCTAATGGTTTGGGAGGAGGTTTGAAGATGCGGCAGCTCACCGGACATCATATGCTTGCGGCCTTCCTCCTCTTTTCCGGATGTCGCACAGATAACGAGGCAGTTTTGAGTAACAAGACTCTCTGCCGCGCCCTGATGTCTTCTTCTAAAAAAAGTTTAGGTCTTGTTGGAGGCGAGGTGGTTGAGAACCGGCCACCGTCAGCAACAATTTTGTCGGCCGAAGAGGCGAAGTTCGAAGCCGCGCAACCTGAAAAAATATTGTTTGAAAATGCCCTTCAGAACATTTAAAGATGGCACAGAGCTTGACACAGTCTGTACGGGAGTTGTCATTGGAGCCAACACAGTTTTAACCGCAGCTCATTGCTTTTTGCCGCCTGGTCCTTCACAAGTTAAGGCATACAAGAGTTCTGTATTTACAGACACAAGTTTCACCACGGCCAAATTTTTTAAACCCTCAGATTTATTGCAAGTCAATAATGTGAGCCTTCATCCGGAATGGAATGGAGTTTTTAATGATATTGCGTTGGTATCGACAGAGAAAAACTTGCCAAGTAACTTAAAAATTGTTCCTTTGGTAAAGAGTCTTAATGAAATTCAGACCGACCGTAAACTCGTCTTGTTCGGATACGGAACCACAGATGACAATCGACGCGATTCGGGTCAACTTCGTCGTGGACAATCTGAATTTCATAGTGAAATAAATGCTGAAAATTATGACGGTATATCGATTAAAAATCAGGTAAGAATTAAGTCTTCTAGCTCAAAGTTGGCACAGGCGTGTTCTGGGGATTCGGGCGGGCCAGCTTACGTTCAATCTTCAGAAAAACTTGTAGGGATTGTAAGCGGAATGCAGTCTCTTATTCAACAAGATTTGACTTGCAGAAATGGAGACTCAAATTATACTTTCATTTTTCCATACGCCGACTGGGTTAAAGAGGTTACTGGAATCGATTTACTAAAAATAGAGAAGCCCATGAGCTTAACAGGTGGGGCACCATCTACTTTTAACAAGCAGGCTTCTATTAGGCCAGAGGACTTCAAGCTGGTCGTACATAAAGTCACAAATAATCAACTCAGAAAAAAGGAAGATGATGTGGGCAAGCCGGTCGTGAATAGTGCTGAGCCCAAGAGTGAAGACTCTACCAAAGCAAATTCAAATGCGTCCGACTGTGTTTTTTGATCCCAAGTTGTTCGAAGAAAGTGGACTGGCAGCGGACTTCGGCGCCGAGTCGAGGCTCGGTATTTACGTCCATGTTCCCTTTTGTCCGCATATTTGTCCTTATTGTGACTTTGTAAAAACCTCGAAATTCGCAAAGAGCGATGTGTCGTCATTTTTTGCCGCTCTTGAGGAACAATTCGATTCTTTGATTCAACATGTGAGTCCAAGCACGAGAGTGGTCACATTGTATTTTGGAGGCGGTACGCCGAGTCTTTTTCCAGCACGTTTTTATCGTCCACTGGTCGAGAAAATTCGTGCTCGTTTTAAGATTGAAGAATTTACCGTAGAAACGAATCCTTTTTCTAATACTCAGAATGCTTTCTCGGAATGGGTTGAACTTGGCGTGAATAGAATCACGTTGGGTGCTCAGTCCTTGAACAATGAAGTGTTGAAGTATCTCGGGAGAAAGCATTCGGCCGAAGTTGTTTTGCGCAACATAAGAGCTGCCCGTGATGCTGGATTGGAACAAATTCAAGTTGATTTAATTTTCGGGGTCAAACAGCTTCAAAACCGAAGAGATATTGAAGTAGAAATTCAATCTTTGGAGAAAAGCGGGGTAACGGGTGTATCGTGTTACCTTTTGACAATTGAAGAGTCCACTCCATTCGCAAGCGAGTCCAATTCAACAGACGAATCAATTGTTGAAGAGTACGAGAAGTTGCGGCAGATGTGCGAATCACTCGGTTTCGTTCAGCAAGAGACAAGTAATTTTTCGCGGTTTCCACCCATTCACAATCGGTTGTATTGGTATGGTCTCCCTTATTTGGGTTTGGGTACGGGTGCTCATGGTCTTTTGCCGCCGTTGGATGATGCACCTCTTGGGCGTCGTTATCGCGTTGGGCCAACGACATTCCAGCGCTCTGCTGGTGACGATAAGCTTGCCTTTTCCGATGATTTGGCTGCGCTTTTCTCGCTTGATTTTTCAGAAGGCGAGCGAACAGTTGAAATGGTTGCTCAGGAAATGCTCCTCACTTTGCTGCGCACGAAATCGGGGCTTCCCTTACGTTGGTTGGATCTGGTGTATGCCACCGAGAAGCTTGAGCGTCTGTGGAAAGACCAGCGAATTGTGCGAGCAATTGAAAACGGTGCGCTTGTGCGCACCGATGATCATTTGTCATTGTCGGGGCAGGAAAAATTACGCGGCGACTCGTGGGCACTTTTGATTGCCGGACTTCTTCACCCAGAGTGATTATTTAAACCATTCCTGCATCAATCGGTGCTGGAACTTCCATGTGATTCAGGATCATGTCGGCAAGAGCATCCAAACATTCTACGGTGCCAATATCTTGCACAGCAACCGATTCAACCGTGGGTGAGTTTTCAAGATGAAACGCAATGCGCAGGGCATCCATGGGCACTGCCTGAGGATCATCTCGGTGGTTGAACTGCACGACGATAGGAAAATCAGCAATTGATTTGTGCGCAAGACGGATGAAATTTTTAAGTTTTCTGAATTGTTCTTCGCTGGCAGGAAGGCGGGAAAGCCGACTATCAACAATGAATACAGCACCATCGGCACCCGCCAGAAGACCATAATTCATCGTCTCTAAGAGTTCATGATGCGGAAGTGTGTAGAGATGTGCCCGTACATCGTGGCTATGATGTTTTCCAAGTGTCAGCGGGAGAAAGTCGAAAAAAGAATTTCGGTTCGACATACCGTGCAAATCGAAAAGTCGGGTCGCGAGGTCACCAGCTGTTTGTTTGTAGAGGCTCTGCAGGTTGGTTGTTTTGCCACACCCCTGAGCTCCAATCATCAAAATTTTGAGATGAATTTCGTTGGTCTCTTCGTTGATAATTGCCACGGCTAATGACCTCTTTAAATATTGTCTTGAAATGCAAAGAAGGCACATTCTGGTCGCACAAGCGGCAATGGTTCCTGTAGGGCTATCTTGATTTCGCCCGCGGCAGCCGCAATCAATCCGCTTTCACCCGTACTCAAGACAAGAGCTTCTCCCGATTTTGCAATCAGTTGTAATTTGCCTTCCCAGCACGTGACAAGTGAGAATTGGTCTTTGACAAGTGGCTTGTATTCGTAAAATCCTGCCTTCGAAAAGACACGGACTGGAAATGGATTGTGCGCCCCCGCTTCAAGAGTTTGACCATGTTCCAAATGACGGACAAGTTCTGTTTCAAGTTCTTTTCCGCGTGGAAGTTCCCAGTCGATTGCGCTGAGACCCTCGTTGATATGCAGCGCACGCGGTTGTCCCGAGGGGTCTTGTTCACCTTTGCTGTTGTAGCGACGTCCCCAGTCGGAGAGTCTCCATGTTGCTCCGGATTTTTCGGGCAAAACATATTGTGGTTCCGCGATGAGGACACCCGGACCTACGGCATGTACACATCCGGCGGGAACGGAAATGTAGTCGCCCGCTTTAGGGTAAATAACGTGCATCACGTCGCGTGGTCTATCTTCCCGCAGAGCAGTCATGATGTCGTCTTTTGAGAATCCCTCTTTGAAGCCGAGAAAGATATATCCTTCGAGGTCTGGATTGTTGAGTACAAGCCAGCTCTCAGGTTTTCCGCACTGATTGGACTTCAGTTGTGGATGGGTGTGCTCTGGATGAACCTGCACCGAGAGAGGTTCTTTTGCGTTGAGCCATTTGAGTAAAAGCGGACAATGTGAGCCGAATTTTTTGGCCAATGCTTGTCCCAAATAATATTCTGGTTCTTCTTTGAGAAGGTCGGTGAGATAAATTGGTTTGTCTGTTGTTTGGTGTGACTTATGAAGTTTTGAGGGGAATTCGGTATCTGTTGAAACTTCCCAGCTCTCACCGATTCTTTCGGGCCATCCTGTATCTGGTCCAATGAGTCCTTTAATTTTTGTAATCCCAATGAGTTGTCCTGCCCACGGTGTACGTGTGAACGGCACAAAGTTATAGGGATCAAATTTTACAAAAGGGGTTCGCATTTAAGGTGTCCTGTTTTTAGTTTTTGTTTGAATAAGTTCGACAAGTGCGCGTGCTGCAGCTGTGTAGCCTGCTGCACCAAGACCAACAACACCACCTGTAACAACTGGAGCTACCATGGAGGAATGGCGGAAGTTCTCTCGGGCGGCCGTATTGCTGAGATGAATTTCGATGACGGGAAGGCCAGTTTCCTGCACCATCGATAACGCGTCTCTCAGTGCGATACTCGTGTGGGTCCAAGCTCCAGCGTTGATAAGAATTCCACCAACAGGCGAGCTTCCGGCATGATAATCACGGACAATTTGGTTGAGCACATCCAGAACTACACCTTCGTGATTTGATTGTACGAGCTCAACCTCGTACTTGGCTGAAGAACATTCTCTGCGGACTCGTTCAAGAAGGTCTTCCTGAGTTTCAGAGCCATAAATATGCGGTTCACGGCGTCCAAGTAATCCAAGATTTGGGCCATGAATCAGGAGAATCTTGATCATTTGTCGTTTCCTGTTTGTTGTTCATCGGACCACCGAGCAGATGACTGTGGATTGTGTGATTCCACTCGATCGTCCATTTTCTTAAGCAGAGCTTCAAGGAATTTGAGCTTGCGTTCGCGCTCGGCCTGCGCCGCTGCTTGTGCAGGATTCGATTGGCGTGCCGGAGCTTGTTGCACTCCGAAACGTTCAGCTGCAGCCTGACGTGCCTCCTCCTGCAATTTATCAAGACGCTGTTTGAGCGATGTCTGAGTCGGGTTGTCTTTGAAGAGCCGCTCGTAAATTGCAATAGCGCGCTCGAAATGACCTTGGCTCGCATAAATGTCGGCCAGTGTGGTGCTTTCCAGACTATAGGCTTGTTGCAAAGCACGTTTGCGCGAAAATGCTTCGGGTGATGTGATGAGTCGGAACGCTCTCAGTTGCAGATATCTGTCGAGGTCACCTCGAACGTTGCCAAGGCTTGTGCCGGGTGTAAATGCGGGGGGAAGAAGCTGTTCATTAATCCATGGAGGCAGGTCTGCAAATATTCCCGAGTTGTCCAGGAGTGCGGGCTGTATACTCACGCCGCCATGTCCAAAGTTCAACACACCATCTGAGCCAACAGGCGAACTCGTGTAAGCGCTGTTCGCCTTCTCTTGTGGTTGTTCAGGAACTTTCCATTCCTGAGTTTGATTCGCGGATTTTGCTGTATTTTGACCGCCAGATATAGACGCTACTTGTCCTTCAGGCTTTGGACTCTGCAGAGTTGGGGCGCTCATCTGCGGTTGTGCAGAGTGTGTGCTTGAAAGGGAGATGTTGTTTGAATCATCTGGCGGGTTAATTCCGAATTTTCGGAGGTCAGCGAGAACTATATTGCGTGCAGAGACGTAATCTCCGAGATCCAAATACTCTTTTGCAGAACGAGTAAAGTCATCCATCGGAGTGAGGGCGCGAAGAATCTCAAGTGATGATTGAATTTTAACTTGGTCATTGTTCAGTAAAGCTAACTTGAGCTGAAGTCGCTGTGCCATCAAGTTTTCAAGCGATTGACTCAACGCAGTGGTGATTTCTCGCTGAGCTTCGTTGAACATGCCGCGTGTATAGTAATCTCTGCCCAGTGCAACACGGGCAGCCATGTAGTTTGGGAATCTTTTGACCGTGTCTTCTAGAAGCACGATTGCTTCATCAATATATCCGCGCTTACGTAAAATGTCGGATGATGCGACGAGTGTTGTTGCTTTGGGATCTTTTTCAAATTGCTCTATAAGTTCTTTTTCTTGCTGCGTGAGCCCGCTGAGTTGGGACCAAAGAGATTTGAAGTTCAGAGTCATGTTGTCGGGTTCTCCGCACCGGAATTCACATTACGCCGTGTGCCCAGAGAATATCAGAAAGACAGTCAGGAGTGGAAACCGGGTTTGGTTAGTTTGCAGCTGGTGCAGGGGCTGGGTTCGTTACGGTGCCACCGGTTGTTACGTCCTGCTGGACAGAATGTTCCAGCGTGACTTTTACGGCCTTGCTGCTCAGAGGACCACTTGTCACATAGAAGTATCCACCCGCCGATTTTTTGGCGTCCGGACAAGTCCATTTGACTTTAAATACAGCAACACCGCAAGAGTCAGTGGCCACGTCGTCATCGCTATCTGGGTTGGTGACGAATCCGACTCCGCCCGCATTTGAGGTTGATCCCACGAAACTCGAACGCACGGAAAGCGCTGGCTTGTTAAATCCCTGACCATCGACAACCACAGCCGTAAACACGAGGGTTCCTGTCGTACGTTCGGTTTTAAAGTCGCATTTGAGGTCTGCCACCTCGGGAGTAATTCGCATTTCCCATTTTTTACCGTCTGTATCTGCAGATGAGGCCACATATTTTGGGCTTGTAAATGGTTTGCAGCGTCCTGATGCTTCATCAACAGTGGAACAGCTGTGAGCAAGAAGCGCAGCCGAGAAGAGCGTTGCGAGTCCAAATAACCGACCCATTCTCCGAAGCGATAGATGATTTTTGTTAATCACAAGTCATCTCCCCCGAGGTTATTTAAGCCATTTGCACCACCTGCTCCACCATTGCCCTGACCTGATGGTGCGGCATTTGCACCACCACCGCCGGCGTTATCGCCCCCAAGGTTATTGAGGCCGTTACCGCCACCAGCATCACCGCCACCAGCATCACCGCCACCAGCATCACCGCCACCAGCATCACCGCCGCCAGCATCACCGCCGCCACCAGCATCACCGCCGCCGAGGTTGTTTAGGCCATTTCCGCCACCACCACTTCCACCGCCAGCGTTGCCACCTCCGCCAGCCCCGCCAGAATTTCCGCCGCCTCCAGCAGCGTTTCCGGCATCAAGTCCAAAGTCATCTGCGTTACCTAAATTATTCCCG
>CAYWSV010000137.1:0-9200 GCA_964460155.1 uncultured Oligoflexia bacterium
ACCTCAAATTCAAATAAAAAACGCGCAACGAGTAGGCCGCGAAACAGTCTACTGGGGGCAGACTCTCGGACTTGTCGGGGGCATCATTCTCTCTGTCTTGCTCTTGAATCATCCGATCGTGAACCCAACAGACGCAGTGACAATGACAGTTTTTCTGTTCGGACAAATTCTTGGCCTGATTTATCGCCGGCCCGCCATCCGGTTTGCGCCCGCACTCAGCTCCGTGCCAGTATTGAAGGACGAGGAACCAATCCTCAATTCTCAACACACATAACGGCTGAACCAACATGACATACGCTATTCACTCAGTCTGCATTTTCTGCGGCGCGCGATCGGGCCAAAGTCCGCTTTTCCGAGACGTTGCCTATGAGGTGGGTCGGCTCCTTGGACGCAAAGGACTCCGCCTTGTGTATGGCGGCAGCAAGGACGGTCTTATGGGCGCTGCTGCTGATGGTGTGTTGGCGTCCAAAGGTGATGTACTCGGTGTTCTGCCCGATAAGTTGGCCTCAAAAGAACTTGCTCATTCGGGAATTCAGACTCTTCTGACGGTCGACACAATGGCTCGCCGTAAGGATGTGTTGATGAACGAATCCGACCTGTTTCTCATCCTGCCAGGCGGACTCGGAACATTGGATGAACTGTTTGAAGTTCTGACCGCAAATACGCTCGGTTTTATGGCCAAGCCGGTCGTGCTCCTGAATACCGATGGTTTCTACACAGAACTTATTCAGTGGCTCGAAAAGATAGCAGACAGCGGTTTTAGCCGTCACCCTCGAGACCTCTTCGTCGTCGTGGACGATGTTTCCGAGCTCGACTCTCTTCTTCATAGGAAGTCTTAGCCTCGGGCTTGCAGCTCCAAGATATCTCAGGCAAGTTTGCACACAGACTCGCTCGGAATCCGGAGCCAACAAATGAGACAAGCCCCTCGTGCGTTTACGCATGCCCGCATACTCTTCCGCCCAACCCAACAGCGTGGGCGCGGGGTCTCCTTATTTTCGACAGCCGTGCTCATCGGCCTGAGCTCGGTTAACCATTCTGCGCATGCATCCGAAAATAACAAGACACCTCAGAAAATCACCGAAGAGTTGAAAGAACTGCAAAAAAAGGCAGGAAAAACACCTTCGTTCCGGGTTAGTTTCGAACAGCAAGTTTTTAGTGCTCTGAGAAAAAAAACCAACCGGAGCACAGGGGAACTGATCTTTTCTCAACCGCTCAAATTTCGCTGGGAAATAAATTCACCAAACAAAGAAATTTACGTGAATAATGGTGAGTGGTTCTGGAAATACGTCGAACGCACCAAACATGCAGTGCGCATGCCTGCAAACTCGGGTGAGCTAGACTTTCTCGACGTTATTTTCAAACTCGATAGCCTGCAAAATAAATTTACTATTAAAAGCCTTGCACAAATGTCTGACTTGGACGGAAAACCCGTCAAGCCTTGTCCGACAAACAACACTTGTATTCTCCTTGAGCCACTTCAAGAAAGTGGACAAAAAAACATCGAATTGGCAATCAATCGAGCGAATGGATTTGTCAGCACCGTAAGAATTGGTTTTCGCAATGGCAACCGCACTCTCATCGGTTTTTCATCGTTCAAAGAAGACAAAGTCAGCGCAGATACTTTTGAATTTACGCCACCGCCCGGCACCGCAGTCGACAAGAGGTAAACTGCCGAATGTTATTTGCCGATAACTTACATCAAATAAATTGGCGCGTTCTGCTCGACATCTTTCTGGTCGCATTCATTTGCTATCAGATTATGAACATGCTCAAAGGTACACGCGCCGTGCAGGTTATCATCGGCATGGTCGTCATCTTCGTTGCCTATGCTGTGAGTGGTTATCTCGAACTCAACACCCTCAATTGGATCATTTCGAAATTCTATTCCTCAATCATCGTCGTCGTTATCGTACTTTTTCAAGACGATCTGCGGCGAATGCTCACGCGCGTCGGACGTGGGCCGTTTATCCAAGGAATGGAGGAAAATATTGGTGTGCGTGCAATCGATGAAGTCATCAATGCAGCACGAACACTCAGCCACGAGCGAGCAGGGGCTATTATTGTTTTTGAGCGCGGTATCGGGCTCGACAGGCTGTATGACCACAGCGTGAAACTCGATGCTTTGGTGAACGAACAATTGCTGCTCTCAATCTTCCAGTCCTTCTCGCCTTTACATGACGGAGCTGTGATTATTCAAAAAGGCCGCGTCTCCTGTGCATCTGCTCAGTTGCCTTTGTCTAAAAATCCGAGCTTCAACAAGAAAATGGGTACGCGCCACAGTGCTGCTATTGGTATTGCCGAAGAGACTGATGCTGTCGTCCTAGTTGTCTCTGAAGAGACCGGCAACATTTCAGTCGCGTGGGACGGTCAGTTACAAAGACAACCCAATGCCGACATCACTCGCCGCCTTCTCACAACTCTGCTTATCCCTCAGAACCGTGAAACAGTGGGCATGAGCCCAGTCAATATTTTTAAACGCGCTTGGTACAAACTGACCAGAAAAACTGAGCACACTATTAGTGCAGCGCAAGAAAAAGCACGAACTGAGTTTGCACCGAACAACAGGCGACCCGCTTGGGGTGACGTAAAGTCCACCGAGGGAAGCTCCGCAGTCTCCGCTCAAAACAGACTCCAATCCACCGTTGGAACAGTGGCAACTCTCGGCGACGAACAGCAGCGCTGGTCTATGAGTCTCAGACTTCCTCGCCATCAAGGCCAAAAACTTTCAGTTAAAACTCAGGCCGATACAGTGCCGGAAGCAGATGTCGAAACTTTGTTTCCCGAGCACGACGAAACAGATTTTAGGAATGACGATACGGACGCCGAGGACAAAGCGAAAGTCGACCACCGCTTTGTTCCCCCGCTACCGCCCGAACCGCCACCACGCGATGTGACGGTTGGAGGAATTTCATTGAATCCTCCCATCGACGTGAGCGAACCACCCTCCAAAACTCATGCTCATCAATCCTCGGATGACTCATTGGAATCTGACGTCAGCGGGAAGGAGAGACCCAAATGAATCCTCCTGTTTCTTTAGTAAAGCGTTCTGCTCATGCCGTTGTTCATAATCTTGGTCTCAAACTCCTTTCGGTCGCATTTGCAATTGCACTTTTCCTAATTGTGCGCAGTCAGCAAGTCCGCGAGTTCAATCGCGCGGTGCGCGTGCGTCTGCAAACCGAGAATGGAGTGCTCGTCATTGGACCACAGGAGCGTGTTGCAAACATTACATTGCGCATGCCCGACACTTTGTTTACGCGCATGCCGAGCGACGAAGAACTCACAGGCGAAATCGATCTCAGAAAGGAAAGGCTTGGCAAAATCAGAGTCAGCTTGACGGGTGAGAATTTTCCAAATCTCGACCGCCGATATTCTGTGATTGTTCATGACCCTTGGCTTGACGTTGAGCTCGACCGCTTGATTCAAAAGAAAGTTCAGGTCAAAGCGGTTCTTCAGGGCGCGCCAAAGGCTGGCTATGAAATCCAGAGAGTCATTATCGACCCGCCTGACATTGAACTCACTGGCGCACGACAAGATCTCTCAAAACTCGAATCTATCTCGACGATACCCGTGGATGTCTCGAATCTGGGTCCCAAAGACTACACAGCGCAAGCGGGTCTGGCTCTCGACTTGAGTGCATCCATCAAGCCCACAACAATCGACAAAGTGACCGTGAAAGTCAGTTTTGTCGAAAAGAGGGTCGTACCCTGATTCCAACCTTCCGTGAAATGCAGCTTTAAGGACGAACAGCGCCATGGGAAAATATTTCGGCACAGACGGGATTCGCGGCGAGGCCAACGCAGGAGTCATGACTCCATCGATGGTTCTCAGAATAGGACAAGCCTTCGGCCTCGCATTGCGTGAAAAAACAGAACGTCCGCGCGTGATCATCGGAAAAGATACTCGTGTCAGCGGCTACATGCTTGAAGGGATTCTTTCGGCAGGACTGTGCTCTGTGGGTGCAGATGTTCTTTTTGTTGGTCCACTGCCAACTCCCGGAGTCGCTTATCTCACGCGTGGCATGCGTGCGTCAGCAGGAATTATGATTTCTGCCAGCCACAACCCCTTCCACGACAACGGTATTAAGTTTTTCGACAAAAATGGTTTCAAATTGCCTGATGCTGACGAGGAGTTCATTGAACGCTTGATTGATGATCCACAGCTCGAGAATCGCGTTGTCAACGCTCAAAAAATCGGCCGCGCAAAACGTATCGATGATGCAATTGGTCAGTATGCGGTCTTTCTTAAAGAACGTTTTCCAAAATCACTGAAGCTCGATGGCATGCGTATCGTTATGGATTCCGCGCACGGTGCGGGATACCGCGTAGGCCCAAAAGTTCTGCGCGAATTGGGCGCCGAGGTCTTTGAAATCAACAACGAACCCAACGGCTTTAACATCAATCTTGAAGCGGGTGCGTTGCACCCCGAACGCCTGCGTGAAGAAGTCCTTCGTTACAGAGCTGATGTTGGCCTTGCTCTCGATGGCGATGCCGACCGACTTGTGGTGGTTGATGAGAAGGGAAATATTCTCGACGGCGACCAGATTATCGCCATGTGTGCGCAGGAGATGCTCGCCACCAACCAATTGCAAAACAACAGCGTCGTGGTCACCGTGATGAGCAACAAAGGCTTGGATGTTGCGCTCACGAAAGCTGGAATTCAGGTTTTTCGTGCACCAGTTGGCGACCGATACGTTGTCGAGGAAATGCGGAAGCGGAATATCATGCTTGGCGGTGAGCAAAGCGGACATCTTCTTTTTCTAGATTCAAGCACAACCGGCGATGCCATTATTGCAAGCCTAAAAGTTCTTGAGATGATGTGCAGGCGCAACCGTCCGCTCTCGATTCTTGCCGAAGTCATGCAAAAGCTTCCGCAAATCACGCGCAATGTGAAGGTGTCCCGCAAGATACCGGTTGAACGCCTGCCAGAATTTTCAGCTCGCCTCGCCGAAATTGAAAAAGAACTTGGAACTGCAGGACGTGTCCTTTTCAGGTACAGTGGAACGGAAACACTTGCGCGTATTACCATTGAAGGGCCGGATCAGGTTCTCATTCGTTCCTATGCGCAAGAGCTTGAGCAAATCCTGCTGAGCGAAATTGCTCAAATGCAGAATTAAGAGATGAGTTCATGGACATTCCTTTCAAACCCAAGCGCTCGCTTATAAAAGATGTCAAAGCTGCAGTTGCTGAATCGCTCCCTGACAGCGACGAACTGAGCCGTAATCTGCGCTTGCGTTTCCTAAATACAATCGTTCGGCCGGCAAGACGGGTTTCAAATTCTGATGCGGTTGGCTTTGCCGAAAAACAGATCGATCAAACTCTCGCGCGTGTTTTCCGAGAGGCTCTTCAAGCAGCTGGCCTCAAGTCATGCACAAGTGACAATATTTTTGGCCAATTGCATTATTATGATTCTCATCCGCAATCCCAAGAACCACCTATCGTTATGATTCATGGTATTGGCAGCAGTGGTCAGTGTTTTGCAATTCTGGCTCTGATGCTCATGAACAAGCGCAGGGTGGTCCTTCCTGACCTTTTCCACTTCTCTGGATTCAGCGCACCCAACAATCCCGTAATGAATCGGCGTGAACATTCACGCGCACTCACCGAATTTATCAAAGGCATTTCCAAAGAACCTGTCGATATTGTCGGTTTGAGCTTGGGTGGATGGTTGGGAATGTCACTTGCAATCGACCACCCCGAACTCGTCAAATCGCTTACACTCCTGAATCCAGGCGGACTGGAATATCGGACCTATGCTCTGCGAGACACACTTGTCTATTTGAGTTGGAGCAAGTTCCACAGCCTGTACCCGGGGATCATGAGTGCATTTCCATATTCAGGACTGCCGCTTGTCAGCTCCGTTCTGAAAAGAGGCGTCTATCGCGTCCTCAAAGACGAAAGCGTGCGAGATTTTGTGAAGACTGTTCACAACAATGACTTTCTGGACAAAAATTTGAGCAAAATAAAATGTCCGACTCTGCTGATGTGGGGGATGCAAGACAAGCTCTTGTCGCCAGAGATCCCTCTACAGCTCGTCAATTCCATTCCCCAATGTCAGGGGTACTGGGTTCGAGAGGCAGCACACATCCTTTGTCTCGAGGCACCAGTCAATGTTTTCGACTGCCTTGTCCGGTTTCTTGACCTCGAGAGATTTGAAGACAACAATTTTGTGTCTCTCGTCAGAGGCACACACCGCGTCTATCCGATGCAGGCCATCTCGAGCGACGAAACGGACTAAAATTGAGGTGACTTATGTCCGCGCAAGACTCCGTCTTTTCCCAATTCATGGAACATCTATTTGCCGGAGCTCGCCTTCATAGGCATGAGGTCCGAAATTTCATGGATGCCATCCTTCAATCTGGTCTCTCAGATGTCCGCATTGCATCGATCCTTACAGCACTCAGACTCACTCCACTCACTCAAGACATCGTTATGGGAGCGCTTGAAAGCCTGACCCGCATGGCCTCGAAACCTCCAGTGAGTCAGCATGGAAAAGCTCAAGAATCGGCAACCGAATTCAGCAAAGATCCACATCTTGTCGACAACTCCGGGACCGGCGGCGATTACGCCAACACATACAATATTTCCACGATGGCAGCTGTCGTTGCTTCGGCTTGCGGGGCCAAAGTTGCAAAGTTTGGAACGCGCTCGATTTCAAGTCGTTGCGGAAGTGCGGATGTCCTTGAAGCTTTGGGCATTAGCTTGTCACGCAGTGTGCCCGCGATGAAAAACCAACTGAGCCGCTTAAATCTTTCATATCTATACGCGCCATCGCTTTTTCCAGCGCTTCAGCATCTTGGACTTGTGCGCAAAAGTTTGGGCTTCCACACAATTTTTGATCTTCTTGTTCCATTGGCGAACCCCGCCCCTCTGGCAGGTCAGCTTGTTGGGGTCTATTCACCTGACATTCAAATTCTTGTAGCTCGCTGTTTGCAGGATCTCGGCCGTCAACGGGCGCTCGTAGTGCACAGTGAAGATGGTTTGGATGAGATCTCAGTGTGTGGCCCATCGCGAGTTATCCAGCTTGTCGATGGCCAGCAAAATGCTGAAATTTGGAATCCTGCGGATTTTGGAATTCCAACCTATAAGAGAGATTCTCTGCGAGGAGCGGGCATCGAAGAGAATGCTCAGTGTTTCGTGAATACTCTTGAAGGCAATAACCCGGGAGCCGTTGATGCGCAGCGGTATTGATGCGGCGCGCTCAGCCATCAAAAATGGTCAAGCAGCGCAAACGCTCAAAGAGTGGCGAAAGATTTCTCTTGAATCACCCAGTCATTAAATCATTAACCGAACTCGAGCACGCCGCAGCTGTAGACTGGTGGGAAAGCGAAGATCGTTTTGCTTGGCGTGACGAACTCATTCGACGCTGCGAGGCAATCGAAATCCTGCCCCTTAAGTCGTGTCTTACGGAGATACCTGCTTTGCTGCGTATCCGCATGTGGGATGCAGACCTCGTGGGCTGCTTTTCTCCACCCTCCGAGTCATCTGAGGAGACTCAGTTTTCAGCGCTCATCGACGAACTCAACAACCTCGAAAAAGAAGCACTCTATGCCATTGCGCCGCGACCCGGGTTCTGGATGTCAGAGGACTGGCCTGAACAAGAAGATAGTTTGCGCACAGCTCTTCAGAAGGCAAAGCAATCGGGTTCGTTGGTCGTGCGATGCGGTTTTGTCAGCGAGCAGTCAGACATCCTCATGGCTGCAGACCTTGGATTCTCAGGCATCCAAATTCATGCTGCAGACCTTGATTTATTTCAGCTGCAACTTCTCATCGAGCTTGCACGCGATTGCCGACTGACACCCATCGTCTCGGTTGAAAACCAAAATCAACTCGAAACCGTACTCGGAACAGACGCTCCGCACATTGCATTGTGCTGCATGAATGGAGACAAGTACGAACTGGCTATTCGTTTTGTTCAGCAGTCGCTGCCGCGCCTTCCGCACAATTGCACGAAACTCATCTTCTCAAGCACGGCAAGAGAAACAGATGTCCGAATGTTCGGACGATTGGGAATAAGCGGCGTTTTCAGCTTCGGTTAGACCGCTTCCTCTTTGGTACGACGCTCAAGAAATGCATCGATCTTCTGGCGCCACTGCTCCGAACCAACAACCACATTGTCGCGGGTGTAAATATAAACACCAATACCCGCAAGCATCGTGATGAAACACAATATTTGACCCATGGTTAGCGTGTTGTTGAAATAGTATTTAAGTTGTTCATCGGCTTCGCGGTAGAATTCCATAAAGAACCTGTAGAAACCATAGAAGAACACAAAGGCTGCTCCGGTTGTTCCTTCGCGAACTTTAAATCGTCGAACGATATAAAGAGTCAGAAACAACAACCAACCCTCACCCAAGCTCTGATAAATCTGGCTCGGGTGGCGGGGCAGATTGCCGCCTGTAGGAAAGATCATCGCCCAAGGCACGTGGTCCGAGATCACGCGACCATAGAGTTCGCCATTCATAAAATTTCCAATACGCCCTAGGCCAATCCCGACGGGCACAGTAAACGCAAGTTGATCGGACAAATGCCAGAAAGAGATACCATTGCGACGGCAGAACAATACAATTGCCGTAATCACTCCAACGATGCCACCATGAAATGAAAGACCACCCTCCCAGATCTTTATGGCATCCAGAGGAGTACGAGAATACACATCCCAGTTATAAATAAAGACGTATGCAGCTCGCGCACCAACAAGCATACCAATCATCAGGTAAGCAATGAGTGAGTCGAGGAGGAGCGGGGTCAACATAATCGAACGCTTTTTGATCCAGTGCCGACAGCATAAATAGACAAAGAGGTAACCCAGCAGGTACATGGTCGAGTACCAGCGGAGACCCCAATCAATTCCAGCCTTGTGCAAACCAAATAAGACACCAACGATGATGGTTGAGAACACGAGCAGAGGGCGCAATAAATCAAGAACATTGCGCTGAGCATCACTCAGTGCGCGGACTCGCGGCCACAACCATAAAACGCAGAAGCTCAAAATCAGTAGGACGATTCCGGCAGTGGCAAGTCCTTCCTGCGTGAAGCTCTTCACAGTAAAAATAAAAGGACTAAAATCATGCTTATAATAGTTGGCTGTTGCCATTCAAAATCCCCAGACGAAACTCCGAGTGTCATTTGTTTTCCTTTCTGTGGTAGTTTTGGTGAGCAGTTTTATCTCATGCTCAGGAGAGTGAATTACAAGTATCTTGC